>JBNKNN010000081.1:0-59054 GCA_050293865.1 Hydrogenophaga sp.
TGGCAGGGCTGGTGATCTTGCATGTGGCCGGAGCCATCAAGCATCAGTTCATTGACCGCGACGGCTTGATGAGCCGTATGGGCTTCGGCCGATCCTGACCTGCATGTTGCCCCCGGTGTGCGGCAGCCGAATCAAGAAACAAGAAACGAAAGAAGCGAAACTTTTGAAAGTGAGCCAATCCATGTTCAATGTGCCCCGCCTCCCTCTGACGCCCGCACGCCGGACCCTGGTGCGCTCCGGAGTCATCATGCTGTCGCTGATGGCGGCTGCCTGGCTCAACGACTCGGCTTTTGCGCAGCAGGTCGTGCCTGCTCAAAGCGAGATCAGTTTCGTGAGCAAGCAGATGGGCGTGCCGGTTCAAGGAAAGTTCACCCGCTTCGACGCCAACGTGAAGTTCGATCCTGCCAAGCCCGAATCCGCGAACATTGCCTTCACTGTCGACACGGGCAGCGCCACGCTTGGTGTGAAGGAAACCGACGCCGAGTTGCCAAAGGCCGACTGGTTCAACGTCGCCAAGTTTCCAAAAGCCACCTTCCAGTCTTCGAAGGTCAGGAAGCTGGGTGACGGCAAGTTTGAGGCCGAAGGAACACTCAACATCAAGGGTGTGAGCAGTCAGGTGGTAGTGCCTGTGGAGCTGTCGCAGAAGGGCGGTGACGCTGTGGCCACGGGCGCTTTTCCGATCAAGCGATTGACCTTCCGTATTGGTGACAACGAATGGTCGGATACCTCCATGGTGGCTGACGAAGTTCAGGTGAAGTTCCGCATCGCTTTGACTGGCGTGGGCCAGTGATCCCCCAGCGTCTTTCCCCTTTCCCGGTTTTTCTTTCCTTTTCAGTTCGCACTCATTTCCAACAAGGAGTTCAACCATGAGCAAGAAGTCTCTTATCGCTGCTGTTGCCGTCGCTGCTGCCACCTTGGTCAGCGCCCCAGCCATGGCTGCGGAGTACGCCATCGACCCATCGCACACTTTCGCCACCTTCGAGATGCCCCACTTCGGCACCTCAACCAACCGCGGCCGCTTCGACAAGAAAGAAGGCAAGGTGATGTTCGACAAGGCTGCCAAGACAGGCAGTGTTGAACTGACCATCGACATGACGTCCATTAACACGGGCACCGCAGCGTTTGACAAACACCTCAAGAGCCCAGACATTTTTGACGCCGAGGCCTTCCCCACCGCAACCTTCAAGGCCGACAAGCTGGTTTTCAACGGTGATGCTGTGGCTGAAGTGCCGGGCATGCTCACACTCAAGGGCAAGACTCAGCCAGTGACGCTCAAGGCCACCAACTTCAACTGCTTTGACAGCCCTATGCTCAAGCGTGAAGTGTGTGGTGGTGACTTTGTGACCACGTTCGATCGCACTGCCTTCGGCGTCGACTATGGCGTGCAGTACGGCTTCCCCAAGGAGGTCAAAGTGATTGTTCAGGTTGAAGCCATCAAGCAGTAAGCGACTCAGCGCTTGTTCGCTGATGATCGTTGCCTCTGATCAGGCAACTGCGTGAGAGATGAGAAGAAAGCCCGCTTCGTCGGGCTTTTTTCATGGCGCTGAGTGCGGTCTGATGATCACGCTTGACCGGGCATATTGCCCGCGGCCAGGACCCTGCGGTGTGTCGTCTCGTTTTGCGTCAGTTGTGGCGTAACCCTTGTGGCCTATCTGCCCAGAATGCCTTTGACGCTAGACCGACGAGGAGGCAAAAGATGGGACTCGCAGAGAAATGGTGCTTGATGGCCGCGGGTGCTTACCTGTTGATTGGCATGCTCACTGGTGCCTGGAAATACCACGGCATTCGCACCAGTGCCGAACACCACGCACATCCCTATGTGAGCCTGGCGCACCAGGCTTCGCTGGCCTATGCTTTCGCGTCGGTGGTGCTGGGGCAACTCGCTCGCCACAGCCCATACAGTGAGTTCGTCACCTTGCTGGCTGCGGGAGTGCCTTTGTTCTATTTCGGCTTGGCGATCCTGTCGTATGTGATCCACGGCGTGCTCAAGGACACCGACAACCAGTTTGCCGAACCACATCGCCTGGGCAAGCGATTGGTCAGTCCGGCGGGCACGCGCCTGTTCATGTGGAGCCTTGGGCTGGGCGAGATCGGTGGTGCGGCTGTTTTGGTGTGGGGCTTTGTGAAGAGCCAGTTGCTGTAGAGAGCCTTGCAATGCCACAGACGGTAGTAGGCGCCAACGGCCAGGCCAGGCTCTTTGAGGCAAGGCTCTCCTGGCCTTTCGGTGGAGCCGGCCGAAATGACATTGTTGTCTACTGGTACAGCTTTCTTTTGTCGAGTGGCGGAAAGTCTATGCGTTTGAGCTCGGGCCTTTTTTGATCGGTCGTCGAGTCTGGAATGCGGCGCCAAAGCATCTTGGTGATCTGCACAACATGGCCGTTGATGGTATGGGGAAGTTTGTCTTGGATTCGATGCTTTGTCCCTGCCGGATCTCGTGGATCCACAATGAAGACGTCGATGGACGGCTCCGATTGATCCTGGCGGCATGAGCCTCTTCGTTGAGGTTGCAGATAGAGTATTCCATCGATGTCGATGGGTCTTGCCAGCGGGCCTACGTCCTTGTACTGCCATCCGGCATAGAACCGGCCGGTGGCTGCGCTGAAACCGTCGACGGATGACGTGCACCTTTCGACAAGGGTATCGACGTACGTCTTGCCATCGATGGTGAGTTCGAGCTCAGAGACGAAAGTTCGATCTGCCTGAAGTGCTGCGGAAGGCAAGCCACACCCTTGCAACAGGAGAAGGCTTGCAGCAAGCGTTGCGATGTGGAGCGACCGCCGAATTTTCAATCGTGTTTGCATGGTTGCGAGTGTTGGATGATCAAGGTGCTGGGTGCTGGTTATCGCCGAAGGGCATCCGAGACAAACACACCGGCGGGGGTGCCAAAGAAAACGACAGTGCCAGACTTCGATTGGTGAGTGGGTTCGCGCGAGACCATCTCGTTGGCAGCGATCGGTGTTTGCCCGGCTCCTCCGCAGATCATGAACATGGCGGTGAATTCCGGCTTGATGCAATGGAGCCGCTCGTTTTGGGTCGGGGGCTTGAGCAGTTGGTCGAGAAGCTTTGCATCGGCCAAGACCCATGTGTCTCCGGTCGGAATGATGGTCCGCGGTTCTTGCAACTCGCGCATCACAACATGCCAACGATTGGCAGCGACGTTCTTGATGTCGATTTGAACCTGGAAGTAGCCCTGAGAGACCTCGTAGGACCCTTCAAGTGCTGGAGGAGGACTTGTGCTTGCGCAGCCAGCAAGCAGCAGCAATGAGGCAAGAGGCCAAGAAAGGCGGTGTATCCACTGCATAGATTTTCCCTGTTTGTTTTCATGTGGGCTGCGGGTTGGGGCGCAGCCATTGGCGTGCCGGAAGGTGAAGGCACGCGCGGACCAGCTCGGCATGGCTGGGTTTCGTCTCTGTTTCGAGCAGAGTCAGTTGCTCAGGCGTTGGGGGTTCTGTTGACTTGTATCGGCTCCAGGTTTTGCTCGTTGTGTGTTTCCGCTGAACGTTCGTTGATGTGCTTCCAGAAGGCGCCGAGGATGTGAGGGGCAGCCGCGGCGAACGCTGCAGGGGTCATGGAGGTGTGCAAGGAGGCGACGTGCCGACGATCGGCTTTGTGGCCTGTTCCAACGCAGACAGAAAATGCAGGGCGTCCTCCCGTGATGCGCCGCACATGTCATGCGAAGGTTCTAATTTACTACAAACGGCTGGTCTGGAAGCTTGTCCGAACAATGTGCAGCGCAAAGCCTCATCCAGGTGGGGGCACGCCACACCCGCCGGTTTGCCTTGTGGCAGGTCGGGCATGGGGCTGGAGATGCTGGGCGCGATGCAGCAAGCGGCGCAGCCACTTCGACAACGGGGTTTGTCCGCCATGCTACGGGTGGGTTCGACGCCTGGCAGATGATCAGGCGTGGAGCTTTCGGGCGGTGTCCAGCACTTGCTCGATGACGGCCTGGACTTGCTGACGGTTGGCGTCGGTGGCGATGCGGCCATCCGGGTCGAACGCCTCCCCCGCTTTCGCCAGGGCAAATTGGCGAGGCGCGACCCAGCACATCAGTTTGCGCAACAGGTTGGCAACGTTGCCCAGGCTGTTGAGTCCGCCGAGCGCACCGGGAGCGGTGGAGAGCAGGCCCACGACTGTGCCGTCGAACGGCTTGGCGCCGCTCAAGGACTCATGCTCGCCTTGCAGAGGACGCGAAGCCCAGTCGATGGCGTTCTTGAGCAGTGGGGTGTAGCTGCCGTTGTATTCGGGTGAGCAGACGATCCAGGCGGGATGGCCTTTGAGAAGCTGCTTGAGGCGGATGACGTTCTCCGGCATGCCGGTAGCTTCAAGGTCGCCATCGTAGAGAGGCAGGTTCAGATCGCCGAGTTCCAGCACGGTCACTTCTGCGCCTTCGGCCTTGGCCATCTCGGCAGCGGCTTGTGCCAGCTTGCGGTTCCAGGAATCCTTGCGGGCACTGCCAGCAAAGATGAGCAGGGGAATAGAGGATTTGTGGGTGTTCATGCCTTTATTTTGGCATTGCGGCAAAGCCCTCTTGTCCCTGCGAGAATCGTTCGGTGTGCAACTCAGTGCGCGGCTGATGTGGTGTTCATTGACTCACCAAGTGGGTCGAATTGCAAATGCGTGATGCGACCTTCCCAGAACGGATAGATCTTGCCGGCGGCCATGCGGGAGATACGAAAGCCCATGGGCACGCGCACGCCTTGAATCTCTTGCCAGTCGCTGCGCGCCACGTGTTCACCGGAGCCGTGGTAGGGCGTGGTGAGGTCACCATCGGTTTCTGCTTCCATGCTGATCATCGCGCCTTCAGGCGAGAAGCGTGCGATGACGCCAATGTGTTGCTCACCGAGATGTGCCACCGCGCGTGCGCTGTGGTCGTCAATGGCTTCCCAGGTGACCTGGCCGCCGGGCAGGAGCGCATGGGGGTAGGTGGGGCTTTCGAGCAACCAGCGGCGCAGGGAAATCAGGTTGAGCTCGGGCGAGGTGAACTCGTCTTCGTGCACCACTTCCACTGTTGAGACGACCTTGGCCTTCATTTCCATCTTGCCGTTGACGTAGGCATCGTAGGCGCGCGCCCACAGCACGCCGAGCATGGGTGTGTTGGCGTCGAACATGAGGGCCGGTGTTGCGCTGTTGGCGGTTTGGCTGGCGGTGGTGAAGTTGAAATCTTCCGTGAGTGGACGGCGGAACTGTCCCTCCATGTTGTTGTGCATCACCACCGGTTGGATGCCACCGGTTTGGTTGAGCGCATCGCCAAAGGTGAAGGCGAGATAGCGCTGCACGGGTGCCGGCAAGGCGGCCAATGTCTGAGGGTTTGTCGCTTGTGTGGCGCGTTGGGCTTGAGTGACGCGTTGGTGGTGTGCTGCAATGTCGCGTTCGGTCTCGCGTTGGCCGTTCCAGACCAGCGCTGCCAGAGCGACGACACCGAGGCCAAGAACGGTGCCAGTGACCTGTGCGCTGCGTTTGAAAAGGGATGGGTGGCGTCGGGCTCGGGACATGGGGGTTTCTCCTGTGCAATGAATCGCTGCGTTTATCGAATGGCGGTTGAGTCAGTGCGCTTGGGGCGCTCGCCTGGTCAGGCGCGCGATCAGTGTCCATAGGCTGGTGGCGAACAAGGCGAAGTTCAGGCAGGCACGCCACAGGTTGGCTCGGTTCCAGGCGTCGCGCGTGGCGGCCCAATCGGTTGGCAGCGTGTTCGGCGTCCAGGATTCGGTGAGATAGTTCAGGGGCAGGTTCACCGCTCGGGTGAATGCCACGATGCCCAGGGCGTAGGCCAGAACAATCAGCGCAGTGGCGCGCCACCAGGCGGTGCTGCGATCCCGCCACCCCATGGCCAAGGCCAGCAGGCCAATCGGGATTACGCCGAAAAAGAATACAAAAAACAGGAAATGACGGACGTTTCTGTTAAATGACGACTGAACAAGTGCGTATGTCGGGCCATCGAGCGTCAAGGTGGCCAGGTTGATGTTCGCACTGTAAGTGCCGAAAAAGCCGGCCATGATGCCCAGCCAAAGAATGAGCAGGGTGTGTGGCCATACGGCAGCGGCGGAGGCGGGCAGGGTCTGGGTTGGGGTATCGGTGTGGTCGGACATGGGCGAATCTCATGGAGAAGTGTTTGCCGTATGTCCACCACTGTAGGTGGCCGATGAGAAGGGCGCCTTAACCGGGGTTCAGAGGATCCGACGCTTCTGCCAAGCGCCTTCGGATGCGTGACAAGGCCACATCGGTGATGCCTAAAAAAGAGGCAATGTGTTTGAGTGGAACGCGCCGTGCCCATGCAGGGTGGTGGTCCAACAGGTCCTGGTAGCGTTCGGTTGCCGAACGCTGCAGAAACTCATGCTCGCGCTGCATCTTGTCTTCCAGGAGTCGCGCCAGCATTCGCTTCTCCAGAGTTTCCCAAGGAGCGAAGCCCTGCATGGCGTCGTGCCATTGTGCAAAGGGCAGCACCCACACGATGCTGGGTTCCAGGGCTTCGACCCAGAAGTGCACGGGCTCTCGGGCCAGGGCAGGGGTGATGGGCCAGAGAAACGCGCCTTCGAGGTAGAAGTTCTTGTTGTGGGACTGGCCGTCCCTGTCGACGAAGTACATGCGCAGGGCGCCCGATTCGATCCACCACAGGTGTTGCCACCGGTCGCCAGCGCGTTGCAAGGGCTGGCCTTTGTCGAGAGAGCGCCGCTCGGCCAGTGCACATGCGCTGCTGGCAGCATTCGGCCATGTATCGATTTCCAGGGTTTGACGCAACTGCTGGGCCAGGAGAGAGTTTGTGGATGCGGCGGTCATGGTGGAGGGGCTTGATCGTGATGTCGCTCGGCCTCTTCCAGTGCGAGCAGCAGACTGGTGCGATGCTCCCTGGCAACGGTTTGCCATGTCTCCCCTGTCAGGGCGGATTCCAGCCCCCACAAGAGGTTGAGGCTGGCGGGCTGCCCGCTGTGTTTGACCATCAGGTACGCGCCCACCGAGCCAGCCCGTTCCAAGTCCTTGGCCGAGCGGATGCCCACGTTGGCCAGCATCTCGCGCGATCTCGGCCCCAGCCCGGGCATATCCGCCACGTCGGCCTTGGGGTTCAATGAGGCGGCTTTGCGCATGGTGGTGGCTTGGTGGGACAATAGAGGTTCCTGTATTGCGAGCGTCGAGTGCTATCCGCTGGCAATGCTTCCCCTTACTTTGAAGAACAGTGGTTGGCGCGAGCCGATGCCTGGGCACTTTGTGGTGCGCGGGCGCAGCGGTGCTGGCCTGGATACAAGTGTATGTTGTACCCGGAAGAATTTGATGTGATCGTGGTCGGCGGTGGCCATGCCGGCACCGAGGCCGCGCTGGCGGCTGCGCGGATGGGCTGCAAGACCTTGCTGCTCTCCCACAACATTGAGACCCTGGGTCAGATGAGTTGCAACCCGTCCATTGGCGGCATTGGCAAGGGCCACCTGGTCAAGGAGGTGGACGCGCTCGGCGGTGCCATGGCTTTGGCCACGGACGAGGGCGGCATCCAGTTCCGTATCCTCAACAGTTCCAAAGGACCAGCCGTTCGGGCCACGCGTGCGCAGGCTGATCGGGTGCTCTACAAGGCAGCGATCCGGCGCATGCTGGAAAACCAGCCCAATCTGCAGCTGTTTCAGCAGGCCGTGGACGATTTGATGGTCGAAGGCGATCGCGTCGTGGGCGCTGTGACGCAAGTGGGCATTCGCTTCCGATCTCGCACCGTGGTTCTCACAGCGGGAACCTTCCTCGATGGCAAGATTCATGTGGGCTTGGACAACTATGCTGCCGGCAGGGCGGGTGATCCGCCAGCGGTCAGTCTGTCTGGCCGCCTCAAAGAGCTCAAGTTGCCGCAAGGACGCCTGAAGACCGGCACGCCGCCGAGGCTTGATGGGCGCACCATCGATTTCTCGAAGTGCACTGAACAGCCCGGTGATGGGATGCCAGGTTCGCCCACGGCCGACCAAGCGGTCCCAGTGTTCAGCTTCATGGGCCAGGCGTCCATGCACCCGGCCCAGATGCCGTGCTGGATCACCCACACCAACGAGCGCACACACGAGATCATCCGCTCAGGTTTTGACCGCAGCCCCATGTTTACCGGCAAGATCGAAGGGGTGGGGCCGCGCTATTGCCCGAGCGTCGAGGACAAGATCAACCGCTTCGCCGACAAGGACAGCCACCAGATATTCCTGGAGCCTGAAGGCCTGACAACAAACGAGTTCTATCCCAACGGCATTTCCACCAGCCTGCCGTTCGAAATTCAGTACGCGCTGGTGCGCAGCATGCCGGGCTTGGAGAACGCGCACATTCTTCGGCCGGGCTACGCCATCGAGTACGACTACTTCGATCCGCGCGAGCTCAAGAGCAGCTTCGAGACGCGTTCGGTGAAGGGCCTGTTCTTCGCCGGGCAGATCAACGGGACCACGGGCTACGAAGAGGCGGCAGCCCAGGGCTTGTTTGCCGGGATCAATGCCGCCTTGCAATGCCGCGGTGAGCAAGCCTGGTTGCCACGCCGGGACGAAGCCTATCTGGGGGTTCTGGTGGATGACCTGATCACCAAGGGAGTCACCGAGCCCTACCGGATGTTCACCAGTCGGGCGGAGTATCGGTTGCAGTTGCGGGAAGACAATGCCGACATGCGCTTGACCGAAACCGGCCGATGGCTGGGGTTGGTGGACGATGTCCGTTGGGATGCTTTTTGTCGCAAGCGCGATGCTGTTTCACGTGAAACAGAACGCCTGAAGTCCACCTGGGTGAATCCCCGTACATTGCCAGCCGAGGAGGCAGAGCGGGTGCTGGGCAAAGCCATTGAGCGCGAATACAACCTGTTCGATTTGCTGCGCCGTCCGAATGTGGGCTACGCAGACTTGATGGGGATGATCGAGGGCAAGCTTCTGCCCCAGCCGGATGAGGCGGGTGACGACGCGCGTCCTGTGGTTTCACGTGAAACATTGGGCGACCTGTTCGATCCGGTTGTCGAGCAGGTGGAGATTGCCTCCAAGTACTCGGGCTACATCGATCGGCAAAAGGGTGAAGTTGAACGCGCTGCTGCATACGAAAGCTTGAGGCTGCCAGCGGAGCTGGACTACGCGCAGGTTTCCGCCTTGTCGTTCGAAGTTCGCCAGAAGCTGGCCCAACATCGACCCGAGACGCTCGGGCAGGCCTCCCGGATTTCGGGTGTCACGCCTGCGGCGGTTTCGCTTTTGTTGATTCACCTGAAGAAGGGCGGCTTCAAGGGCTTCGATACTGTGCCGGCGTCGGCTCAGCCGGCGGCGGTGGATGCCCATGACTGAGGCAACGATACCCGTGGATTTGCGTCCTGCTCTGGCGGCGGGAGTGGAAGAACTTGGCTTGAAGCTGGCCTCGGAGCAGGTTGATCAGCTGCTGGCTTACTTGGGCTTGGTCCATAAATGGAACAAGGTATACAACCTGACAGCGCTGCGAGAACCCGCCCAAATGCTCACCCATCATCTGCTGGACAGCCTGTCGGTGGTTCCGCCTCTGCTTCGCCAGACCGAAGCTCGGCCCATTCGCCTGCTCGATGCCGGGTCTGGCGGTGGCTTGCCCGGAGTGGTGATCGCCATCACTTGCCCGCAGGTGTCGGTGACGTGTGTGGACACCGTGGCCAAGAAGGCCGCATTCGTTCAGCAGGTGGCCGCCACGCTGGCATTGCGCAACCTCAAGGGGTTGCATGCTCGGGTGGAATCCATTGTGGCCGGGGAAGGGGGAGAACCCGGGTTTGACGTCGTGTGTTCGCGAGCCTTTGCTTCGCTGGGCGACTTCACCCAATGGTCAGAAGCGGCGCTCAAGCCGGACGGCGTCTGGATGGCTATGAAGGGTAAACATCCGGAAGAAGAGTTGGCTGTTCTGGGGGGTGATGTGGATGTGTTTCACGTGGAACAGCTTGCGGTACCCGGCCTGGATGCGGAGCGTTGTGTCTTGTGGATGCGCCCCGCCATCGGCAGCCACTGATCCACTTCCCTGGCGGAATCTCATTTCGTCAGTGCTGTTTCGGGGCGCGTCAGTCGCTGCGGCCTTTGTTCTGTTTCACGTGAAACACGACATTTGTTCCGGATTGTCGGCCGCCAGCCCCTTGGGGTCACTTAAACTCAAGCCTTCCTCTTTCCAGAGACCAACATGTTCGGAATCGCAGACTACGGCGCCTTTGTCATTGCAGTCATTGTTTTCCTGGCCATTCCCGGCCCGGGTAATCTGGCGCTGATCACGTCCACCGGCAAAGGCGGTCTCAAGGGCGGATTGGGGGCCATTCTGGGCGTGATCCTGGGTGACCAGGTGCTTATGTGGATGGCTGTGGCCGGC
Organism: Hydrogenophaga sp.; assembly: GCA_050293865.1. Taxonomy (GTDB): domain Bacteria; phylum Pseudomonadota; class Gammaproteobacteria; order Burkholderiales; family Burkholderiaceae_C; genus Hydrogenophaga. The sequence continues at coordinate 10,288 of JBNKNN010000081.1, forward strand.
GTCGCCGCCATGCTCGCGGCATACCCCGCGGCCTTTTATGCGGTGCAGTGGTTAGGTGCGGCATACCTGGCCTGGATCGGGTGGAAGATGCTCACCGCCAAGCCAGGGGACAAACCCATCATCAATATCAAGCCACGCCACTATCTGCAGCAGGCCCTGACCATTACCTTGCTCAACCCCAAGGCGATCATCTTCTACATGGCCTTCTTTCCGCTGTTCGTGGATCCCGAGCGACATCAAGGCCTGTTCACCTTCGGAGCCATGGCTGCCACGATTGCCTTCCTGACACTTTGCTATGGCCTGACCGTGGTGCTGCTCACCCACTTCCTGGCTGAACGCATGCGCGCCAACCCTCGTGTCGGGCAGGCGCTGAGCAAAATCGGCGGCGTGTTTCTGATTGGCTTCGGCATCAAGCTGGCCATTGCAAAATAACGAAGAGAGAGAGAGAGATCCAGATGTCGAAGATCTTTTGCGTGGCCAATCAAAAAGGTGGCGTTGGCAAAACCACGACCACCGTGAACCTGGCGGCTGGCTTGGCCAAGGTGGGGCAGCGTGTTTTGCTTGTTGACCTGGACCCGCAAGGCAATGCCACCATGGGTTCGGGCATCGACAAGCGCGCCATGGAAGCTTCGGTTTACGACGTGCTGCTGGAGTCTGCGTCGGTGCCGGAGGCAGCCATATTTTCGGACAAGTGTGGCTACCACGTGTTGGGTGCCAACCGTGAATTGGCCGGCGCTGAGGTGGAACTGGTGGAGGTGGATCGACGCGAAAAGCGCCTGAAGGAAGCGCTGGCAACCGTCAGCGCCGACTACGACTTCGTGCTCATCGATTGCCCGCCATCTTTGTCCATGCTGACGCTCAACGGCTTGTGCTCAGCTCACGGCGTGATCGTTCCCATGCAGTGCGAGTACTTTGCGCTTGAAGGATTGAGCGATCTGGTCAACACCATCAAGCAGGTACACGCCAACCTCAATCCGGATCTGCAGATCATTGGATTGCTGCGCGTCATGTTCGACCCCCGCATCACCTTGCAGCAGCAGGTCAGCGACCAGCTCAAGGACCACTTCGGCGACAAGGTGTTCAACGCCGTGATTCCTCGCAATGTTCGTCTGGCCGAAGCGCCCAGCTACGGACTGCCCGGTGTGGTGTTCGATCCTGCCGCCAAAGGCAGCAAAGCCTTCATCGAATTTGCGGAAGAGATGGTGGCGCGGATAGACAAGATGTGAATGGACCCCCCCTGCGCCGCTTCGCGGCTTCCCCCTGAGGGGGGCGCAGCTGGCGGACCGGCGGAGCCGGATCCGCGGCTGCCTCGGTTGCAAGGGCGGGCTTGCGAAATTTTGTAAGTAAGTGGTTGCTGTCGATTTTTCAATGAATTCTTCTGATGTTCTGATTCTTCCTGGCTGGCAAAACAGCGGTCCGGATCATTGGCAAAGCCTTTGGGAGGCCCGCCATGGCTATACGCGGGTGGAGCAGAGCGACTGGATGACCCCCAAGCGCGGGGACTGGATGATCCGCCTGGAAGAGACATTGCTGGCGCGAGCCGATGCGGGCCAGCCGCCAGCAATTCTGGCAGCGCACAGCCTGGGCTGCATCCTGGTGGCGGCTTGGGCATCGCACTCGCGCAACACGCACCTGGTCAGGGCGGCCTTGCTGGTCGCACCGGGTGATGCCGACCAGCCTGGCCTGGCCGAACAACTCCCGACCTGGCAGCCCGTGTCCATGCAGCGCCTGCAGTTTCCAACCATGGTGCTGAACAGCACCGATGATCCTTATTGCACCCGGGATCGCGCCGAAGCCATGGCCAATGCCTGGGGTGCCCGCTTTGTCGACTACGGGCAGCGCGGCCACATCAATGGTGAGTCAGGACTGGGTCATTGGGAAGAGGGGCAGGCGATGCTACAAGCTCTGGCGAACGCATGAGAACGCAGTCGCAGTCCGACGCTGAAAAGTGCTGAAGCCATCTGCCGGCACACCGAATACGACATACACACACAGACAGAACAAGAACTGAGGATTCACCCCATGGCGACCAAAAAACCCAAAGGCCTCGGCCGCGGACTTGAAGCACTGCTTGGCCCCAAGGTCAGCGACACCCCCACGGCCGATGGCAACCCCACACCTACCGCAGCGGAAGCGCGCGCCGCCAAGGATGTGGTCACCATGATGACGCTTGATCAGATGGTGGCCGGTATCTATCAGCCACGCACCCGCATGGACGAGGGCGCCCTGTATGAACTGGCCGAATCGATTCGCGCCCAGGGCATCATGCAGCCGATTCTCGTGCGCCGCCTCACCGAGGGCGAGAACAGCGGCAAGTACGAGATCATTGCGGGTGAACGTCGTTTCCGTGCTTCCAAGCTGGCGGGCCTGAATGAAGTACCAGTGCTGGTTCGCGACGTGCCCAATGAAGCCGCCGCCGCCATGGCGCTGATCGAAAACATCCAGCGCGAGGATCTCAACCCGCTCGAAGAAGCACAAGGCTTGCAACGCCTGATCAGAGAGTTTGGGCTGACGCACGAGCAAGCGGCGCAAGCCGTGGGCCGTTCGCGCAGCGCAGCGAGCAACTTGCTGCGATTGCTCAACCTGGCCGATCCGGTTCAGACCATGCTGATGGCCGGCGACATCGACATGGGACACGCACGCGCACTGCTCACGCTGGACCGTGCCGCGCAAATCACCGCCGCCAATCAAGTGGCGTCACGCAAGCTCTCGGTGAGAGAAACCGAAAGTCTGGTCAAGAAGCTGAGCGCCGAATTCAACTTGGTGCCGCAAAAGCCCAAGAAGGAAAAGTCGCGCGACATCCGCCGTGTGGAGGAAGAGTTGTCCGATCTGCTCACGGCCGATGTGGAAGTGCGCGTGAAGAAGCGCGTGAAACGTCACGGGCGCGTGGAGGAGCTGGGCGAGATCGCCATCCAGTTCGGGTCGCTCGATGAACTCAACGGCTTGATTGATCGCTTGCGCGGTGGAACGGAGTGAGCGTTCTGGGTGGCTGAAAGAGAAACCTGGTCCTGAGAGACCCGGCCCTAGTTGCCGCCCACCATGCACTTCTCGCCAGCCACGTCATTGACGTAGGCCATGACCTTGCTTTCCGAGGTGAGGTCCGCCATCGAAAGATTTGCCACCAGCTCATTGGCAACACATTCGCAAGCGACCTTGGCTTGCTCGATACCGCCAGCCGCGGCAGAACAGGACTTGGCGAAAGACGTCTTGAAAGAGCTGCGGAAGCCATCTTCGACGGGAGTCGAAGCAGATGGCGCAGGCGAGCTATTCACAGAATTTGCGTCGTTAGGTTGTTTGGCGTCGCCGCAAGCGGCCAGGACGAACAATGGCGCAACAAGGGCCAACAAAATTCGCGTTTCCATGGGTGCTTTCGAGTGAAAAGTTGGATGCTCTGCAGAGAGAGCCATCATGGTTGATACTGCTCGACCAAGGCTTGACGGTCGACCGCCTCCGAGGCCCCTTTGTGATATCGAATGCGGAAGCCATCACGGTAGCGGCTACCAGGTGCATAGGCTTCCCAGCCGCTCCGTTGCACAATGCTGATCCAGCGCGAGCCGTCCACTACTGTCCAGTACTTCCCCTCGCCGTGGCCGAGATCGTCACGAACGTGGAGCATTGTTTTGCCGTTCCAGGGGCCCGATATGTTTTCCATGCGAATCAAATAGGCAGAGGTACCCACGACTTCTGCGATGGTCACGCGTTCGCCTTCGGCTCCTTCGAGAACGGATACCTTGCCGAGTTTCATGCTGGCTTTGTCGATCGTCGGCAATGAAACGGACTCAGCGACCTTGGTCGTTGCAGAGCTTGCAGCGCTCTCCAACGGAGCGCTGCAGGCCTTGTCTACGACCTTGCGCTGCTTGAGCACTGCGCACACGTTGTCCTTGTAGTAGCCCTGGCCGTCGGGTGTGGCCAATCGTCGAAGCACGTCGGCTTGCAAGGCGTCGAAGCAGGTGGATTGAAAGACCGTTCGAGCCCTCCCTGCGTTGTCATAGTCAGGCGGAAGAGCCAGCCCCGCTTGCATGGACAACACCAGATCAGCGTCCTTGCAGAAACCGATGGGCGTGCGTTTTGCCGCCACCGAGAAATAGCGCATGGCCACGTCCGCATTGAACTGGCGCCGAACCACTTTGCCAGCGGCCATGGCGTCGTCCGGACGCCGTTGCACCAGCGCATCCAGCTGTTCCAGGCACGGCTCGTCCCCGGCGATGCGTTGGCAGCGCTCGAAGTCGGCAGGCATTTGCAGCTGGAAATCGGATGCTGCAGCGTGGGTACATACCAAACATGCGCTCCAGACAACCACAAGTCCCACCGACGCATTGAAGCGCGCCTTCCATTGACCCAACAGCATGAGCCCTCCCGAGGGTGATAGAGAAAAATCGCGTCACCCCAAAAGGGCGTCTGCAGCTCGACGCACAAGCGCGGCCGAATGCATATTGAATACCATTGTACTATATCGAGTGCCCGTCATGCTCATGCCGTGTTTCTCATTCTTGCCGTGCGGCGTTTGCCACTGGCCATGTAGATGCTGCCCATCCAGATCGACTCTACGGCGAAGTCATCCAGGTAGGCTTCAAGTTCTCGCCATGGCTCAAGCAGGCCATGGAGCGAGCTGACGGAGTACAGAGCGCAGCCCATCACCGCCATGTTGACGGGCAGCAACCACGGTGGTGCCCATTGCAAGCCAGTGGCCACCACATGGGCACCGGCTTTGAGGTGATCCATCACATGGGCCACCGATGCCGGGTGGAGCGCGATGTCATGGGTGAAGTGGAAGATCGCTGCGTCTGCCTTGGGGCCTGACCACTTCGCAACATCGACAGGGGACTCGATGAGTTGAACCTGCCGTTGCGCGGTTCTGCCCAAGCCTTGCAATCGCTGTCTGGCTTTGCTCAGCATGTCGGCATTTTGCTCGATGCCGGTCACTTTGCCGGCGACTCCGACGGATGCAAGAAGCGGCTCGAAGCTCAAGCCGGTACCGCAGCCAATATCCAGCACCGACTGACCAGGCTGAAGCTCCAGTCGCTGGATGGCTAGCGCTCGCAGCGGTTCAAACGGTTGCAGCTCGGCATCATACGAAGGCGCGCGTGCACCGTACAAGCGTTGCATTGCAGACTGATTGCTGTGGCGTTTTGAGAATGACTGCCGTGTCCGAGGCAATCGCTTTGACACCATGGCCCCAACCCTTCTTCGCCATGTTGGCGAACAAACGAACACCCCCGAACCCAGTCCCTGCAGACGATGTTACCCCCTTATACCGCCAACTGTGGCGACCACCCTGCCGGGCCAACTGTCGCTATCATGCGAAAGCCATGACGCAAGGCGCGCCTCAGGGGTGACATTGCTCAACGGCGGCGTTCTCCCATGCGGCGTTACATGTCCACGTTCTTGTACTTCGCCTTCGGCTCCAACCTGCTCACGCAGCGCTTGCAGGCGCGCACGCCTTCTGCTCGGGCGAAGGGCCTCGCAGTGCTGCCACGCCACCGCCCTGCATGGCACGGGTCAGGACGGATCAGCCAAGTGCGACGTCGTGCCCGTCATCGAGCCTCCTTCCGTGGTGCATGGCGTTCTCTACCTTGTCAGAGCAGAAGAGCGGAGCCTCCTGGATCAGGCAGAGGGTATGGGTCGAGGATATGACGCCATCTCTGACAACGTCTGGTTGGAGGGCCAAGAGCAACTCGCCATGACCTATCAAGCGACCAAGTTCGCTCCCGGCTGGAAGCCGTACGACTGGTATAAGGCTCTGGTGCTCGCCGGCGCTCTTGAACACCAGCTTCCTGTCGGTCACATCAGAGGCATCGCCGCAGTCCCGTCGGCGCCCGATCCCGACCCTGTGCGCGCCAGCCAGCATTGGCAGCTCCTGCGCGCGAGCCCCTCTGACCTGCGTTCGCGGAGTCGAACGCTGTTGCAACATGACTCGGAACATTTGTCGCAGCGGGCTTTGCGAGCAAAGTGCCTGATCGTCTCGGGCAACGTTCCCAACGACACCTACAATGGAGAGAGGGTCCTTGACTCACTGCCAAGGGGTTGACTGCGGCCGTCTTGGCCGGCAGCTCCAAGCTGGATCCGCTGTTGCCCGTGCAGGCGGCGCATTGGCGCAGTGGTCATCGTAGCTGTTGCTAAGATCGCTGGATAGAGAAGTCTAACGATCCGAGTCAACGGACAGGGAGAACAATCATGGCGATTCGACCGTTGCTCAAGGTTCAAGACCTGGAGCGAACCAAAGCCTTCTATAGCGAGAAGCTGCGATTCACCGTCAGCGAAAGCGACGAGTCGACTTGCGTGCTTCAAATGGGACGGGGGACTCTGTCCTTTACCACCGTCGATCTGTGGCCTGGCGAGCCTCAAATGACAGGCACGCTTTACATCTTCGTAGACGATGTGGTGGCGTACTACGCATCGGTGCACACGAGCGTGACAGTGATCTGGCCGCTGCAAACCCGATGCGACGACAGCAAGGAGTTCGGGGTTCTGGATTGCAACGGCTATACGCTGGCGTTTGCCCAGCGGTCGAGAGCCTGACGCCAACTTCACTGGCGCCCCGATTTTTGGCACACTGACTGTTCCCGATAGGCTGCCGGGCACGTTGTGACGGCCGAGCGGGTCGTTCAGCATTTCGTTCCAAAGGACGCATCACCTGTCATGGATCACCGCGCCATTCACACCGCCAGCCTCCAACTGGCCGATGTCTTGACCGAGATGGAGTCTCTCGTGCTGTCACAGCCCGAGAGCGAAGAGCGTCGTCGACTCATGCGTGCCATCCAGCGCCTGGCGAGTCTGGCGGACATGGAGCTGCGGTTGCCATTGGAAAAGGCCATGGAAGACATGTCGCAAAGCCGGGCAGACCGGGCAGACCGGGCAGTCCTTCGAGTGCAAGATCATGGTGTCCTGGCTGATAGCCCTGGTATCGCTGCCACCACCATCGACGAGATTGACGCGTACTTGCGAGACGCTTGTACGGACCAATGGCGTCAGGCTGCGCGGGTGACAGGCACGGCTGTCGCCCAATGGCCAGACCTGCCCATTGCCCTCTTTGCCGAACGCTTGCTCCACCTTTCCCGCACCGGTACCTTGGAATCAAGAGGGGATTTGACCCAGGTCCTGCACAGCGAAGTGCGCCGCCTGCGGTCATAGCGGGTGGGATAGATGCGCCACAGTCAAAAGTGCCAGAGCCTGCGGTTCAACGCAGCTTTGCCCCGGCGCGGTGGCAGCATTCCAGCAGGAACGTCCGGCTGGCTTCATCCAGATCGCTTTTGGGCAACATCGAAAGACCGCCGCTGCGATACTCCAACGCCCATACGCTGGACAAACGCCACACTGTCTTGATTTGTGACCATGGGATTCGGGCCTCGCCGGCTGCCGAGGAAAGCATCAGATACTCGACATCCAGTGTCATGCAAGCCGGCTCCCCGTTGAGCAAGGACAGCGCGCGCAAGCTGTGCCGCCGCTGCGCCCAATACGCTGCGGCGATCACCATGGCAGATATGAGTGCACTGGTGGCCATGGCGCCCACTACCCAATCGGCGCGATGCCGATGCAGGGCGAGGTAGAAGGCCGCAGTGCCCACGGCGATGGTGGCGGCGGGCCACAGAAGGCCGACCTGCTGGCGCCAAACCTGCCGAACGCCTTGCTTGACAATGGCGGTCGTGTAGTGGAGGGCCATGGTGTCTTTGGAACCCACGGCCTCGCCCGGGCGATTGTTCATGAAGTTGGTCAAACGCTGGTGCCTGCGCCTGCCATGTGGTCTGTTCTACTGCCTGGACTCGCTGGCACGTTCGTCCGGCGATGGGTCGGGTTCAGCGGACTCGGCGGGCTCAACAGCCTTGACCGGCTCGAAGGCATCATCGGGTGAGTCGGCGTCGGTTGCAACGCCCGACGCATCCTCGCCGGAGTCGAAATAGGGGTTGCCGTTCTCGTCGACGATGCACCCAGTGACCTTGTCGTTGTAGGCATCCAGCAAAGCTTCGTCCTCGCCCTCTGAATCCATGAAGGCCTTCCACTCGGACCTGTATTTCTCGTGGCATGCCTCAAACTGCGTTTCAACAGCCGCGATGCAAGCCTTGTCTTCGTCACCGCAAACAGCCTTCAGGCTGGCCTTGAGCATCTCGACAGCTGCTTTGTCGGCCAGCATGTCGCAACCCGCGAGCGCAAACACTGTGGCGCCCAGCAATGTGGTGGCTTTCAATCGCCAGTTCATGGCTTTCCTCCATCCGTTTTTGTTGACCGGAAGTGACATCAGGCAGGCGTTCGACGGGTCAGGGCAACGGCGCCGGCAGCCAACAGAAACACTGCGCCGGTGACCCGGTTGAACCATTGATTGTGGCGAGGCGTGCGCAACCAAGCCTGAGCGCGACGCGCGGCCAGTGCATACACACTGAGCCAGAACACCTCGAACACGACGAACGTGCTGCTCAGGATCAGGAACTGCGGCCATTGCGGTGCAGTGGGGTCAATGAACTGCGGAAACAGGGCAGAGAAGAACAGAAGCGCTTTGGGGTTGCTCGCGCCCACCAACAAGCCTTGCAATGCAAGCTTTCGACGCCGGATAGGCCCCGGGCGAACCGTTGGCATCGGCGTCTGATCGCGGTCATGGGCCGTCTCAATCGCTGGTTGGCGCGAGAGAATCATGGATATGCCCAGGTAGGCGAGATAGGCCGCGCCGCACCACTTGAGTACGAGGAATGCGGTTTCAGATGTGGCCAGAACGGCTCCCATGCCCAAAGCCGATAGCGCCATGATGGTCACGATGGCCACCGTGCTGCCCATGACGCTGATCATGGCATGGCGAGGCCCATGCTGGACCGCGTTGGCCATGCACATGAGCACGGTAGGGCCTGGCGTGACAGTGAGGACGATCACTGCTGTGGCATACAGCAACCAGGTAGACAGGCTCATGATGGAGTGAAAGTAAAGACGGTCTGTGTTCGAACGTCTCTTGGACGTCTTTGAGGGGAGAGCGTGCTGCCCATTCCGAAGCTGGGTGCTCGCCGCGTTGCATTGAAATGCTTTGCCAAGTCATGGCGTCGAAGAGAAGCAGACGAGACACCGGATGGATGCGTTGCAATCTGAGTGAGCAAGGAAACTCATACCCCTTCACACGTGTCCGTCAACGCCTTCGCCAGTGCCGTTTCCTCCGGTTTTGCTGTTCGTTGCAGCAGCAGGATACCACTGACACGCCCTTCCACTGAACTTGAGTTTCTCTTGCGAAAACAGGCGATGAAACTTGTTGTCGACCTAAGCGCATTACTGTGCCTTTGCGCTGGCGTCCTTGCAGATCCTGTCAGCCCCACCCTGACGAAGAGCCCTTTGTCTGATCGTCAGACATCACGACGATGTGCATCTCCGAACGATGGTCTTTGGCATTTCGGGCAGCCTCCCGCTGGGGAACAAAGGGCGAATTGGGGGGCTTATCTGCCAATAAGGCATTGGCCGTTTGCCCACAATGATTCCAGGCTTTTGGGCAGGCGCGCTGCGGTCGCAACAGTTCCCTTGAGCTTCAAAGTATGCCGCCTACAGGCGGTGCTTCGCCGGCGTCCGCTCGGGTCGGACTGGAATGACCCAGGAAACAGTAGAGGGAGCAGATGGAAGAGATCTCATTGGCAAGGCCGCTTCAGGAAGTGTCTCAGTCGCCTGCGGGTCAAGCATTGCGACAGGTCCTCACTGTCGATGATGAACCCTCCATCCTCAGTGTGCTGCGGCGTCTTTTGAGGAGGCATGGCATCTCCTGTTTGCAGGCCACCTCTGGGAAAGACGGATTGCAGATGCTTCGAACGCATGAGGTCGACGCCGTCATTTCCGACATGCGCATGCCGGAAATGGATGGAGCGCAGTTTCTGGAGCAGGTCAAGCAACACGACCCCAGCATTCCGCGCATCTTGCTCACCGGCTATTCCGACATTGACGCGACCATCGAAGCGATCAACCGCGGCTCCATTGATCGCTATCTGACCAAACCCTGGGATGAGCAGGAGCTGATTCTGGCGGTCAAAGATGCCATCGACCGCCGCCAGTTGATTCGCGAGAACGATGAGCTTCGGGACTTGATGGCCAAGCAGAACATCCAGCTCCGTGATGCCAATAGCACGCTGGAAGCCAAGGTAGCCGAACGCACGGCCGAGCTGGTTCAGATCAACGAGATGCTGGAGGCCGCCTACAAGGATCTCGACGACACCTGTATCGCCGCGTTCAACGTGTTGTCGGGGCTGGTCGATTTGCGCTGCAATGACGCAGGGCACTCGCGTCGTGTGGCCGAAGTCAGCAAGGAAGTTGGGTTGCGCCTGGGAATGTCAGACAAGGAGGCCCGCGATGTCTATCTGGCGGGACTGGTTCATGACATTGGCATGATCGGCTACCCCGACGACATGCTCTCAAAGGCGGAGTCGGCCTATACGCCCGAAGAAACCAAACGCCATCATCGCCATCCTCTTGAGGGCGAGACGGCACTGATGTCCATGCAGAACTTTGGCTCGGTGACCAAGATCGTGAGGCAGCACCATGAGCGAGTCGATGGCAAAGGTTTCCCCGATGGACTTGTCGCTGGCGAGATCTGTCTCGGGGCTCGAATCCTGGCCGCCGCCAGTGTTCTGGATCAGTTGCACCACGGCGCCCTGGGTGACCATCGCCATCAGCACGAAGCCGCTTGCGACTTGATACTCGCAGCGGCCGACACCCGGTTCGATAGGAAGGTCTCGGAAACCTTGGTCAAGGTTTGGGATGAGATGCAGGTGGCTGCGCAGGACGATGTCGAGTTGGACGCCCTGCAGCTCAAGGAGGGAATGGTGTTGGCGCGCGACCTTCTCTCAAGCACCGGGGCCGTGTTGCTGGCCTCAGGCTTCGTATTCGACGAGAAGGTGGTAGGGCAGGTGACCGGCTATGCCAAGCGGCAAGGCGTCAGCATGTCCCTCTGGATACGGTCTAGCTCGCTTGGAGACTGAGAGCATGCCCTTTCCACACCTGCGACCTGAACCGACCGCGCGAGAAGACGCCGAGCGGGTGCTGCCGGTGCAATCTGGGGCTATTGACGCCTTTGATCTGGTTGGTGCCATAGGGGTGCCAGCTGCTCTGCTGCGTGGACGCCACATCCAGTTTGCGAATGAGGCGCTGGCTCGCCTAACTGGGCGTCGTTCGCCCCAGCTCGTCAGCGTGGACTTTGGCGAATTTGTGGACTCCACCTGTCGCCGAGATTGGCTTGAGGCATTGGACCAGTGCGCCAATGGGGTGGATGAGCCTCCGGTCATGGAAATCGTGATGATCACCTCCTACGGAGGTCTCCGTCCAGTCGAGCTGCACATGAAGCCGCTTCGGGTTGGAGGACAGAGCTGCGTCATGGTGACCTGCGTGGACCAAAGCGATGTCCAGCACGTGCAACAAGGTTTGATGAGCATGACCGAGTTGCTGCAACAGATCATCGACGGCGCATCTGTGGCGTGCCTTGTGGTCGATCAGAACCACCGTCTTTCCCATTGGAACGCAGCCTGTGAGCGGTTGACCAGGGTTTCCAGGTCAGAGCTTCTGGGTTCACGCGATGCCTGGAAGGCCTTCTACCTCAACGAACGGCCATTGCTGGCCGACTTGGTTGTCGACCAGGCAGGGGAGGAGGAGCTCAATGTCCATTACGGCGACAAGTGGCGGTACTCTGACGTGGTCAACGGGGGGGTGGAGGTCGAAGCTTTCTTTCCCAAGTTCGGAGATGGTGGAAAGTGGTTGTTCTTCACTGCCGCCCCCATTCGAAATGCGAGAGGCGAAATCAACGGAGCCATTGAAACCTTGCAGGACGTCACCGCCAAGCGCAACAGTGCGGATGCGTTGCAACGACACCGGCAGGAGCTTGAGCGCCTGGTCCAACAGCGGTCATCGGAGTTGGCCGCTTCCGTGCTGGAGTTGGAGAACTTTGTGGCCAACTCGCCAATTGGCGTGGCTTGCTCTGTCAACGGGCGCATGACCAAGGCCAACAAGGCGTTTGCGGATATGTTCGGCTTCCCTGATGAACACCTGGAAGGCGTGCCGGGCAGGGACTTCTATCCATCGGATGAGGACTACGCCGCGTTCGGTGCCGAGGCTGGTCCCTTGCTGGGGGCCGGACAGAAGGTGCACACGGAGCGCTGGATGCGCCACCAAAGTGGCAAGCCGATCTGGATACAGGTCGATGCACACGTTGTAGATGTCAACGAGCCTTCTCGTGGCACCTGGTGGGTGATGCAGGACCGCACGGAGATCCTGGCCGCGCAGTCCCTGCTGCAGCAACGCATAGAAGAACTCAACGAGACCAATGCAAAGCTGGAAGAGGCTCAGAACCAACTCTTGCAGCAGGACAAGATGGCCTCGATTGGCCAACTGGCAGCCGGCGTTGCGCATGAGATCAACAATCCCATTGCATTCATTACGTCCAACGTCGGTTCGCTCAAGCAGTATCTGAAGCAGTTGCTCGACGCCAAAACGGCTCTCTATGCGGCTGCGGCGCAAAGCGGGGTTCCCGGGTTCCAGGAGACTGCCGAGCAGATCAGGACCCAATACGAGATTGAGTACCTCAAGGAGGATGTTCCCCTGTTGCTTGAAGAGTGCTCCGACGGCCTGGATCGAGTGCGCCGCATCGTGCAAGACCTCAAGGACTTCTCCCGCGTGGACCACGCGGAATGGGGAGATGCCGATCTCAACCGCGGTGTGGAGTCCACCTTGAACGTGGTGCGAAACGAACTCAAGTACAAGGCGGAGGTGGTGTGCCGTTTGCAACCCCTTCCGGCCGTGCGTTGCGTCGCAGCGCAGCTCAATCAGGTGTTCATGAACCTGATTGTCAACGCAGGGCATGCTATCGAGAAGCGGGGCACTATCGTGCTGACTTCTGGCCATGAGGGGCCCTGGGCGTGGGTCCAGGTGACCGACTCGGGATGTGGCATGTCAGCAGAGGTGATGCGTCGAGTGTTCGAGCCGTTCTTCACAACCAAAGACGTAGGCAAGGGGACAGGACTGGGCTTGTCTGTTTCTTTCTCAATCGTGCAGCGCCATCGCGGGCGCATAGACGTTCAGTCGATGCCGGGTCAGGGCACCGCATTCCGCGTCTGGGTGCCCGTTCGGGGTCCCGAATCGGTCGAGGAGGGCGTGACGCCCCCCTCCTGGGAATGGCCCGAAGCCGACTGCAAAGATCCGGGCGCTTCGGATGGAGCGCGTTAGTGCGTGACCCGTTCAACCTCTGTCTCTTTCTGGCCTGGCCAATCCCACGACCACTCATGTCAATCATTGAGCGCATCTGATGCCGTCTGCACCTGCTTCCACAAATGAAGCCCAGCGCCTTGCCAGCCTGGGCCGTTTCAACATTCTGAACAGTTTGCCGCAGCCGGCTTTCGACCACATTGCGGTCCTGGCCTCGGCTGTCTGCCAGACTCCGGTAGGTCTGGTGTCGCTGGTGAACCAGAACCGGCAGTGGATCAAATCCAGGATTGGCGCGCAGCCAAGCGAATCCGAGCAGGAGTTGGCCTTTTGCAGTCATGCCATCCTGGCGCCCGACACAGTGACGGTGGTCGAGGACACGCGGAAGGACGACCGATTTCATAACGACCTTCACGTCGAGGCCGAACCGAATGTGCGCTTCTATGCTGGCGCGCCCATCGTGACCATGGACGGTCTGGTCGTGGGGACCGTGTGCGTGATCGATCATGAGCCCAGAACTCTGGATGCTCGCCAGAGGCTCGCCCTGCAGTCGCTGGCGGACCTCGTCCTCAACCTGATGGAGCGGGAGGAGGGCTACCAGAAAACAGTGAACGCGCATGGTCGCGAACGCCTGCGAAGGGAAGAGGTCCAGGCATCAGTGAACGCGGCCGGCCTGGATCTGCTCTCCTATGTCGATACCAGCTATACCTACCGTTTCGTCAATCGCACTTACCTTCGCTACTGGAGCAAGGACTTTGACGAGATCGTCGGGCATAGCGTTCCAGATCTCCTGGGGGAGGACACATTCAGAGCCCTTGTGAAGCCGCAGCTTGACAAGGCGCTGGCCGGACGCGAGGTATCGTACGAAGCGGTGATCCATTTCCCAGGCATGGGCGAGCGGGCGGTGGAGATCACCTATTTGCCAGCCTTCAAATCCGATGGTTCGGTACGAGGTGCAGTGGTACGGGCGCACGATGTGCATGACATCCGGACGCGAGAGAAGCGGTTGTTGGACACGGTCGATCAGCTCGAGCACAAAACACTTGAGCAGCAGCGTTTCATACACATCATCTCGCACGACTTGCGCGAACCCATCAACACCATCTGCAACTTTGCGGGACTTCTGAGCGAGGAAAGCGACTCCCTGTCAGCCCATGCCAGGCGCTACCTTGCTTTTGTGCAGGGTGGGGGAGACCGAATGAAGGTCTTGCTCGACGATTTGCTGGAGTTCCTGCACCTTGATCGTCATGAGGTTGCCCTGAGCGCCATCGACATAAACGCGATCCTGGGGCACGTTTGTGAAGACCTTGAAGGACAGATATCCCAACGAAAGGCAATAGTTCACGTTGAAACACTACCGATGGCGCAGGGGGATGCGACGCTGCTGCGTATATTGCTGCAGAATCTGGTGAGCAATGCCGTCAAGTTCTGTCCGTCCGATCGATCGCCGCAGGTCTCCATCAGCGGTGAGAGGACTGCTGAGGAATACATTCTTCGGGTTGCCGATAACGGTATCGGTATCGCGCCCGACCAGATCGACCGGATCTTCAAGATCTTCACGCGTCTCAACAATCGGCAGGAGTTCCCCGGTTCTGGACTGGGCTTGTCGATCTGCCGGCGCATCGCCGACTTGCACAAAGGCAGCATTCGGGTGCAATCGGAGCTGGACAAAGGCAGTTGCTTCGAGCTCAGGTTGCCACTGACCTGCGCAGACGCCGTGACCGAACCGAGGGAACCATGAACGCATACGAGCGCTTTATCCTGATCGACGACAACGAGGCTGACAACGTCTTTCATGAAATCATGATCCGTCGCACCGGCTTCGCGGGTGAAATCATGACTTTCTACAGTGGGCGCGAAGCGTTGGCCTTCCTTTCCCGCGACGCGCTGTCGAAGAACACATGTATCTTTCTCGACATCAACATGCCGGTGATGAGCGGATTTGAGCTGGTCGAAGCAGCCACGCCATTGCTGGAAGAGAAACCAAGCCCCATCTTTTTGATGCTGACTTCGTCGGACAATCAAGCCGACAAAGATCGTGCGAAGTCTCTCGATCTGATCAAAGGCTATGTGACCAAACCGCTGACTGTGCCGGTCATCGAGCAGTTGATGGCCGGGGGGCTTCCAGCGGTGTAGTGGGATGAAGCGGCCTCAATGTTAGCGCTCATCCGTTAGAACACTCGGCCCATCATGCGTCAGGAAAGACCGGAGAACTGTTGGCCGCCAGAACATGCGGTTGAAAACCATTCCCTGCGCAGGGATCGCGTTGACTCTGGCTGAAAAAAAGCCTCGCAACCGTGGTTGCGAGGCTTTGGCTTGAGCCTCAGCTGTACGCCGAACCCAAGGGGTTATCCGTTGCGCAGGATGGGCACGGCGAGGTACTTCTGGTCGGGATCAGTTGCCGACTTTCAGACGACCACCTTTGCCCAGACCACCTTTGACTTCCTGAGCCTTGTAGTTGCGCAGGGAAATGACCATGCTGTTGTAGGCGTCCACGAACGCAGCCACGGCAGCCTTGCCTTCTGGCGTGCGGGAGAAACCACCCAGGGAGCCACCGGCGCTGCCGCCGAAAGCACCCAGTGCGGCACCGTAGTTGGTGGCGGTGGAGTTGCCTTCAGCAATGGCGATCTGAACGCCAGAGCGGATGTCGTACATGGTCAGGGTCACGACGGAAGAACGGGTCTCCAGGCCGCCAGCGATGCGTCCGGCAACGCCACCGAGCAGACCGCCCAGGGCGCCAGCGACGGCACCAGTGGAGTCGTTGTCGATGATGATGGCGGGCTCCATGAAGTAGTCGGCAGCAACGCGCTGACCTTTTTGTTGCTTGGAGCCGGCACGGAACTCGCCCGAGTTGCGCTGTTTGTCGGTGATGCGGGAGAGCTTGCCCTCGGTCCTGTTGTTGCCGATGGAGGTGATCACGAAGCAGTTGGACTGCTGAACGGCCAGACGGATCAGCGGCTCGATCGTGGTCACTTTGGTGGCGCGGCCGAAGCTTGCGTACCATTCTTTGCCGCGGCCGTCGTCCACCGCCAAAGTTCCCAATGGGGCGTCGCAACGCTCCAGGGAAGAATTGGCATTGACGCTGGTGCCGCCGGCAGCACCACCGGTGGCTGCCGTGCCATTGCCGCCGGTTGTCACTTTGCCGCCGGGGGTCACACAGCCTGCCAGTGCCAGGGAGGCGGTCAGGGCAGCCAGGCGGATGGAAACGGAAATCTTGCTCATGAAAGTCTTACCTTTTGCTAACTAACGGATCTACGAGATAGCGCCGGTTTGGGGTGGGGGTCTGGGGAAGTCCGCCCCGCCGGCTGAGAATAGATGAATGTGTCGCCGTTGCTGGCGGCGGGCGACAGATTCAATCGTGCCGGTGGTGGTGGTGTGCCCAGCCACGGGGGCCCCAGTACCAGAAGTAGGGATAGCCACTCCACCAATAACCGTACCAGCTGGTGCGGTAGGCTTCGCGCCACTTGTACATGGCTTGTTCATCCTGCTTGCGCTCATTGGCCTCGCGCATCAGCTTCTTGGCCTCCTTGTCGCCATTGTCGGCGGCCATGGCCAGCCACTTCTCTGCTTCCTGATAGTCGGGGCCCATTTCCTCGACGCCCATGAAGTAGAAGCGGCCGAGGGCGGATTGCGCCTGGGGCAGACCGCGTTC
The DNA here is from genome assembly GCA_050293865.1 of Hydrogenophaga sp. Taxonomy (GTDB): domain Bacteria; phylum Pseudomonadota; class Gammaproteobacteria; order Burkholderiales; family Burkholderiaceae_C; genus Hydrogenophaga. The sequence continues at coordinate 27,080 of JBNKNN010000081.1, forward strand.
ACCGGCCTTGCGCATCCATTCGATGGACAAGTAGGCATCGCGAGGCACGCCATCGCCGCGGAAATAGCGCAGGCCGAGGTCGTAGGCGGCCTGGGGGTCTTTTTCTGCCAAAGCGCTCAGCTCGGCAACCCTGGCTTCCTGCTCTGGGTCGCCTGGCTCGTCCTGGAATGTGGCTGTGTTGCGGGGCTGCTCCGAGCACCCGGAAGAGTCACAGATGCGCACAGGCGCGTCGGGCCCGGGCCCTGCAGCGCAGCCGGACAGACTGCCAACCACTAACAATGCAATCAGACGATTCATGATGTGCACCTCCCTGGAATGAAGTTGGAGTTTCAGTTTTCGTAACCCTTAAGTATAAACGCGTGTGATTTTTTTGGCACATTCTGGGTTGCGCTCAACGGTAAAGATGGGCGGGTTTCGTCCCCCCATTGAATGACGAAAGCAGTGGTTGTGGGGGCGCGGCGCCCATGTGACGCTCCAGCCAATCCCTGTGCAAGCGCGGGATTTCGCTGTGCTGAAACCCTATGCGGCAGCGCTGGGCGGTGTTCTCAAAGAAGCTTGGTCTCGCCCTTTCAAGTCAGGTGCTCACAGGCGACCAATGGCGCTTTGAGCTTGTTCAATGGCGACGTCGCGCTTGCGTTGGTCATCGTCGGCCAGGTTGGCCATGGTGGCCATCAGGCAGTGATCGACCAAAACATGGAGCGTCGAGATGCGGCTGTCCCATGCGGCCGCTGTTCCGACCCCTTCCCCTGTCTGTATGGGCGATCGGCTGGCAGCGCTCATGAGCATTTCTTCGGCCGCTTCCTGTTGGTCGCGGGTCGTGCCTTGTTAGCGCTTGGAGGCGCGCAGACCTTCCAGCGCCTCATGCGCCGCCGCAGGGTCGGGGGACTTGAGGTGCTGACGCCGGAAGTCTTCCTCCATGGTGCTGACGCGTACAACGGGCCGGAAGATCTGGATCTCGTCGTCGACTGACAAGCGCAAGCCCGTGGGCAGTTGTCTTTCGCATGGACTGGGTCAAGCGCGATGCAGGTTGTTGACGGGCTTGTTCAGCCGGCTTCGATTGGCCTTTTCTGAAGCGAGCCCGGTCAGGCGTGGATCATGGCGCATCAGACATCAGGCGTCTGGCGTCGGTCGCAGGATAGTCACTCATTCTGTGGCTTTCATCGGGCTTGGCCATGCCATTCTGAATGCCCATTGGATAATGGAGGCGCGTCCCGCCAGTTCGCCCCGGGGCAGGCTTTTCTTCTTTGAACGATGGGTGCAGCAACGTTAGGGATGTTTCCATGACGACAGGGACCTCTGAGGCCGACTGGTTGAAGGCAGGCGTATTGGTCCTGGAAGATCTGGACGAGCCCCGTGCCTGGTTATGCGATCTTGTGCGCTCCATCTGGGACCTTGAGGTGGACGAGGCGGCCTCGATCGAGGAAGCGAAGGCCAAGATCGCCAAGAAAAGCTACGGACTGGCCTTGCTGGACTGGAGTTTGCCGGACGGTGAAGCAGGTGACTTGATTGCGCATATGGCCCGCCGCTGGCCGCAGACGGTAGTGGTGGTCAGCACCATTCATGACGACGACGAGCGCGTGTTTGCAGCGCTTCGTGCAGGCGCTCAGGGCTATATCCTGAAGTCTCAGTCCGAAGCGAAGGTTCGTGCGCAGTTGCTGGGGATTGGGCGTGGAGAGCCGGCTTTGTCGCCAGCCATTGCCCACAAGGTTCTGGCCCACTTTAGACGGGCAGATTCACCCGTGACGGAGGGGCGAAAAGACCCGGTTGCGCTCGATGAGCTGTCACCGCGAGAAGTCGAAGTTCTGCGCCTGGTCAGCAAGGGCTACCGCAACGCTGAAGTGGCCAAGCTGCTCGGACTCAGTCCTCAGACAGTGGGTAGCTACATCAAATCCATCTACAGCAAGCTGGGTATCTCCAACCGCGCAGAGGCCACGATCGAGGCAACGCGTCGCGGACTGACTCGCTAGGGCCCTAAGGCCTGCCAGCATTCTTTTTCGCATGCCACCCGTCGTCAACGAGTTCCGGTCGGCCTGGGCCGACAGGATGCTCAAGGAATCAGCTAGCGAAGATGAAAGCGAACATGCGAGTCATGAAATTGGATGCAATGGTCAGGGCCTTGAACCCTGTGTCCTGGGCTTTGGTGTGCGCCTTGGCGCTTTCGGCTTGTGGCGGAGGCAGTGATGAAGACGATGCGAACCTCATTGGCTATCCAGACAAGGTCCAGTGGGTCCGGGAGCGAGACGGTGTTGCGCGCCACTTCCCGATCACCTTCGTAGATGATGCGCTCAACCTGATCGACCGATTGCGTGCTGGCCTCAGCGGCCGTCGCCGCCAGCAGCCACACCAGCAGGCTCAGCAGCAGACGGCAGCAGCTGCACATTCCTCAGAGCGTGAAGATCTTGCCCGGGTTGAGGATGTTGTCCGGGTCCAGGGCTGTCTTGATGGTGCGCATCATGTTCACCGCAGGCGCGCCGGCCTCGGCGAGCAGAAAGTCCATTTTGTGCAGGCCCACGCCATGCTCGCCGGTACAGGTGCCTTCCAGCGCCAATGCACGGTTCACCAAGGCGTGGTTCAGTGCTTCGGCGCGCTGATGTTCGTCCGGATCGTTCGGATCGATCAGGTAGCCGAAGTGGAAGTTGCCATCACCCACGTGGCCCAGCAGAAAGTAGGGAATGCCGCTGTCGTCAGCTTCCTTGACCGAATCGAGCAAGCAGTCGGCGAGGCGGCTGATCGGTACGCAGGTGTCGGTGCTGATGGCGCGGCAGCCGGGGCGGCTCTGGATGGCGGCGAAGTAGGCGTTGTGCCGGGCGGTCCACAGGCGGGTGCGTTCCTCGGGTGTGGTGGCCCATTCGAAATCGTTGCCGCCAAATTCGCTGGCTATGTCCTGCACGGTTTCGGCCTGCTCCTTCACGCCCGCCGGTGAGCCGTGAAATTCCATGAGCAGCATGTGCTCTTCGCGCAGTCCCAGCTTGCTGTGGGCGTTGACCATGCGCACCGAGTTGGCGTCGATGAATTCGCAACGCGCAATCGGCACACCCATTTGGATGGTCTGGATGACACTGCGCACGGCGCCTTCGATGGTGGGGAAGGAGCAGATGGCTGCGGAGATGGCCTCTGGCAGCGGATACAGCTTGAGCGTGATCTCGGTGAACAGGCCGAGGGTGCCTTCGCTGCCTACCATCAGGCGAGTGAGGTCGTATCCGGCACTGCTCTTTTTGGCGCGGGTGCCAGTGTGCACCACCTCGCCGCTGGCCGTGACCACTTCGAGCGCCAGCACGTTCTCGCGCATGGTGCCGTAGCGCACGGCGTTGGTGCCGCTGGCGCGGGTGGCGGTCATGCCGCCAATGGAGGCGTCAGCGCCGGGGTCGATGGGGAAGAACAGGCCTTCATGTTTGATGGCTTCGTTCAGTGCTTTGCGTGTGATGCCCGGCTGCACGGTCACGGTCAGGTCTTCGGCGTTGACCGACAGCACCTTGTCCATGCGGTTGACGTCGATGCTGATGCCGCCTTCCACCGCCAGCAAATGGCCTTCCAGAGAGGAGCCTGCGCCATAGGGAATCACCGGAACCTTGTACTCGGCGGCCAGCTTCATGGCGTCGGCAACGTCTTGCGTACTTTCGGCGTAAATCACGGCCGATGGTGGCGTGGTCTCGTAGATGGATTCGTCGGTGCCGTGCTGCTCGCGCACGGCCATGGCCGTGGAACATTGGCTTCCAAAACGCTGCAGCAACGCATCGATGAATGCCTCGGGAATCGGCCTCAGATTGATAGCGGGCCGCAGGTGGTGGGCATGGCTGGGGGCGTTCATGGGCTGTCTCCTGACCTTGTTTGGCCGCCTTGCGGACGGCGGGCCAGCCAGTTTACGCTTGTGCGCCCGTTTTGGGTTTGGGTCGGCCTGCGTGCGCCGCAAAAACGCGATGATCGGGCGGGTTCCCGTCAGCCTGTGTCAGCGACAGCCCTGTGCCTGTTGCGGAGACGCTTCAGACGGGCCCGTCAGCCGCGGAGGTCGTCCGGTGCTTCAAGGTGGCTGGGTTGTCCGCTCTGATCGGAGGCGGCGCGGTTGAAGGCAGTGGTCAATGCGTGGGGGTCTTGATCGCTCGGCGGATGGATCACGCCGTCGGGGTAGGCAGCGCCGGCAATCAGTACCAGTGACCAGGCCGCCATGAGTTTGACGCTTCGGGCTTCGAAGCCAGGCAATACGGGCATTCGCTTGCTCATGTCAGTCGTCTCCTTTGCGTGTGAAGGATGCCATTGCACATCCTTCAGGGTTTGCAGGAAAGCGTATTTCACCGCTGGGGATGATGGCGCGCCAGCTCTTTTGCCAGGGGTTTCACGTCCATGTGTTTCGATGCAGGTGTAACCGGGCCATTTCACCTCTGTTTCACATAGCAGCTGTCGGCTCACTTGGGGGGTTTCCGGCGAGTCGATGGCTTTTCCGTCAAAATGCTTTGAACGCAACCACTTCATCACGGGGACCACGATTCCATGGGCAAGCGACTGACTCAGATAGCCACCCGCACCGGCGATGCTGGCACCACCGGCCTGGGAGACAACACCCGCGTGTCCAAGAACAGCCTGCGCGTTCAGGCCATGGGTGATGTGGACGAGCTCAACTCCTATATCGGCGTGCTGCTGTGTGAACCCATGCCCGATGACGTGCATGGCTTGCTGGTAGAGATTCAGCATCAACTGTTCAACCTGGGGGGAGAGCTCTCCATCCCTGGCTATGAGTTGCTCAAGGACGCAGCCGTGTTGGCGCTGGACGAAGCATTGGCAACATACAACGCGCAGTTGCCCAAGCTGGAAGAATTCATCCTGCCGGCAGGTACCCGCGCTGCGTCGCTGGCCCATGTTTGTCGCACGGTGGCGCGCCGCGCTGAGCGCGCGCTGGTGGCGTTGGGTATCGAGGAGGCGATCAAGGATGCTCCGCGGCAGTATCTGAACCGGCTGTCTGACCTGATGTTTGTGCTCGCGCGTGTACTCAACCGCATGGACGGCGGTGATGATGTGTATTGGCGCAGTGAGCGAATGGGGCAAGGTGGTGGGAGCGATGGCTGATCGGCCAGCATGGCGGCCCCGGCTGAGCGCTTCGGTCGGCGCGGTGCTGCTCTGGGCGGGACTCGCTTCAACAGCGGCGTCTGCGCAGACTATGCCCGCCAATCATGCACCGGAGGTGGTCGAGCAAATCGTGCTGGTTTGTGAAGCTGTCTACATGCCTGCCCGCTCGGTCTGGAACCGGGAGGTGCTGGTGGAGCACGATCAGCACCGGGTGCGTGCCGTGTTCATTGACGGTGTACGTGTCTACAGCTTTTCGGTTCACGAAAACCTCATCTTCACGGCTTTGGACAACGAACGCATTCAGCTTGACCTTGCAGCGTTGACCTGGCAAAGCGATTTCCGCGGCATGGCCGCGGGCTGGGGTGAATGTCGCAGTCGCGAGCCTGCGTCGCCTTCTGCTTCCGAACCCCAAAGCTGAGGAGGCAGTTGTGCAACGCAGCGAAGATGTACGTCAGGTCAACCGGAAAAGGCTGATTTCGACCCGGTCCGGAAAGCGCGCACCCGTGCCGACGAACACGTTCTCTGTCATCCAGGTCAGTGCCGGGTGGGAGACTTCGAAGGTGGGCACACATCGGAAGTAGACGGCTGCCGGATCAACTGGCTCGCCACGCACCAGCTTGGCGATGTCCTGCGGGCTGGCTCGTCGGATGGCGTGGTTCTGTACGAACACGTGTGCACCGGCCCAGGCCTCGTCGTCCAGGGCGAGCAGGTAGCGCGCGTCCAAGTCGGCGCAGGTCTCGCTCACCACCAGTTGAAAATCTGCGCCACCGGGCAAGACTCTGCCGTTGATGCGGCCCGAAACGGTTCCATCGGTGATCGGTATCACGCGACGCCGGCCTCTGCTGTTCAGGCCTATCACTTCGCCGGCCTCCATGGGATCGCTGACCTGGACCACCAGATCAGCAACATGTTCAAGCGTGGGTGCGGGTAAGGTCATGCAAGGGGTTATACCCGCCATCGTGGCTGGAGGGCATAGGGATTGACACCTGTCGCCTGGGTGCAAGGCGCGTACGGAAATCTCCTGCTAGTCTGTGGCGGGCGAGACACGTACAACGGTGAAGAGAAGCCAACGCCCCCAACAGACGGAGACAGCACCATCATGAGAGAGCAGGGCACCCCACCTTTTGTTCCACAGATTCGCCTCTACCAGAACTGGCTGGCCGAGCACCGAGGCTTGCACTTCGAGGACTACGCATCACTGTGGAAGTGGTCCACCACAGAGCTGGATGCTTTTTGGCAAAGCATTTGGGATTATTTCGACATGCAGTCGCCCACGCCGCACAGTGGCGTCCTCGCGCGCAACACCATGCCAGGCGCTCAGTGGTTTCCAGGCGCGCAAGTGAACTACGCGCAGCAGGTGATGCGTCATGTCAGAGCGGCGGATGAGGCAGGCATGCTGGCGCTCATCGGAAGCAACGAGAAAGGGCAGCGAACGGCGTTGTCCTGGCCCGAACTGCAGCGACAAGTGGCAGCCCTCGCCTTGCATTTGCGCGAACAAGGTGTAGCGCCGGGGGATCGTGTGGCTGCATATCTGCCCAACATCGCCGAAACAGCTGTGGCATTTCTGGCGGTCGTGAGCATTGGCGCTGTGTGGAGTGTGTGTGCGCCGGACATGGGCACGAATGCCGTGCTTGACCGTTTCAAGCAGATTGAGCCGGTGGCGCTCATCGCCTGTGATGGCGTCACCTACGGCGGCAAAGACCACGACCGCTTGAGCGTGGTGGCCGAGTTGCGCGCAGCCCTGCCAACGGTGCGCCACGTGGTGCTCCACACGAATCTGGCCCGGACTGACAGGGAGCGGCGAGCGGCATTGGCGCAAGCGGAGCCTTGCGCCTGCTGGGCAGAGGTGGTGGCGCGCGAAGATGCGGAAGTAGAGACGTTCGAGCCGGTGTGGTTGCCGTTTGACCATCCGCTGTGGATTGTGTATTCCAGCGGCACCACCGGCATGCCCAAACCCATCGTGCATGGGCATGGAGGCACCATCATCGTGGCGCTGGCGCTCAAAACCCTGCACAACGACGTGGGCTGCAGCTACCACCCCAACAGCTGGGGTGAGCGCTACCACTGGTACAGCTCCACCGGCTGGGTGATGTGGAACGCGCAACTGAGCGGCCTGCTCAACGGCACCACCTGCGTGATCTACGACGGCAACCCCGGTGGCAGCAAAGAGCGCCCTGACTGGACAACGCTCTGGCGCTTTGCTGCTGACAATGCAGTGACGTTTTTTGGCGCTGGTGCGGCGTTCTATGCCAACTGCCTGAAGGCGGAAGTGGACTTGTCGACCTGCGGAGACCTGTCCACCGTGCGGGCATTGGGCAGCACCGGATCGCCCTTGTCGGAGGAAGCGCAGAACTGGGGCACCGAACAATTCCGGCGTCTGTGGAGCGCTACCGCAGCGGACCATACGCAACGGTGGAGCGTGGGGGCCGAAGGTTCGCCGCAGGGCAGCCCCAAGGCGAACCAGCCCCCCGACATCTGGTGGTGCAATATCTCCGGCGGCACCGACTTCGCCGGCGCCTTCATCGGCGGTCACCGCGAATTGCCGCAAACGCCGGGCCGCATGCAATGCCGGCTGCTCGGTTGTGCCGTGGAAAGCTGGAACGAGTCCGGTCAACCGGTCATCGACGAAGTGGGTGAACTGGTGTGCGCGCAACCGATTCCGTCCATGCCGCTGTACTTCGTGGGAGACGTGGACAACAAGCGCCTGCTTGGCAGCTATTTCGATATGTATCCGCCAGGCCAAGGGCGCAAACCCGGTGGAGGAAATCTAGAGAAAGAATCGGGCGCCGTCTGGCGGCATGGCGACTGGTTGCGGATCTACCCCGATGGTTCCTGCGTGATCTATGGCCGGTCCGATGCCACCATCAACCGCCATGGCCTGCGCATGGGCACGAGCGAGCTATACAGCGCGGTTGAAGCCTTGCCCGAGGTGATGGACTCCTTGGTGGTGGACCTGGAGTATCTGGGGCGCGAGAGCTACATGCCCTTGTTTGTGGTGCTGCGCGAGGGCATGACACTCGACGATGCACTCAAGGTCAAGATCACAGCCGCTGTACGAACGGCCTTGTCGCCGCGATTTGTCCCTGACGAGATGTTCCAGGTCGCAGAAATTCCACGCACGCTCTCAGGCAAAAAACAGGAGCTGCCCATCAAGAAGCTGCTGCTGGGGCAGCCGCTGGAGAAGGTCATCAACAAGGAAGCCATGGCCAACCCCGGGTGCCTGGACTGGTACGTGGGCTTTGCTGGTCAGCACGCTTCCCGGTTGAAGGCATCCCAGACTTGAAGTCAGCGATCAGCCCTCGGTGTTCATCGCTCAGCCGCCCCGTGCCCGAGCCAGCAAGGCTTCGTAGCTCACGTGCTGGGGAGCGGCGCTGCCCACGGTGATGTACACCCCGCCGTCGCCCACCCGCAGCAGCACCCTGGGTCCGTCCACAACGTCCACCTGTACTTCGCCGCTTGCCGGCAAGATGATGGCGTCGCCCGCTGCGCGCGTCACGTACGCCAGCGGCTGCAAGGTTTTGGCGAAGAGGTCGTAGTTGCCGGCTGGCATGCCACTGCCGCCCATGACACCGTTGGAAGTGAAGCGTCCGCTGAAGGCCCAGTGGCAGGCCGTGCCGTCGGGGGTCATTTTCGATTCGAGGTTGCGCCAGCGCTCGGCAAATGCCTTGCCATCGGCCGAACCTGAAATGCTGGCGTCATCCGCATGAACACTCGCGTTGCAGCGCCCGCCGGAAGAGCGCACCGTGAGGTTCGACATCTGATAGTGCAACTGCGCGCGAGGCGAGCGCGTGGACATGTCCATGTTGATGCGCACGTTGTCGCCAGCACCTGCGCTGACGCTGGCGCTGCCGTTGTAGGTTTTCAGATCGCCACCGAGCGCGATGATGCAGGACGAAAAGCCAAGGGTCACGTTGTCGCCGTTGTCGTCGATCGTGACCTGGCCGCCGGCAGGACAGGGCGTTGTTCTGCTGGCCTTGGCGATCAGTTCAACGGCCTGATCGCTTGCTGCGCCACTGCGCGCTGTTCCCGTGGCTGCATCGCGGCCGTTGAGTGCATCGCTTGTGGCCAGACCGATGCCGCCCTCAATCGGTGTGCTGCCTGTCCCAAACTGCTGCACAAAGGCGCGCATGGCCGTGGTGACTTCGGGGGAGTCGAAACTGGCCTCGCGGGTGCCGGCGTTGGCCGCTGCGCCGCTGTCGTCATCGGTGCTGCCGCCGCCGCCACACGCGCTCAGCCAGACCGGTCCAATGCCAAGGGCAAAGGCCAGCAAAAGCTTGCGGCTTGACGGGACAGAAAGAGTGGAGCACCTGGATGGGTGCAAGCGGTGAGAAGCAGTCTTCATGGTGGCTGACTTTCAGGGAAAGTGAATGGGCTCCGTTCGGTGGGTGGAGAGCAGTGTCCGGCAACGAAAGCGGCCAGCCCATAGGCTGATCGGCCTATCCCAATTTGCGGGCGGTATTGGCTATGCTGGGCGACGTTCGTACACTGCGCTGATGCACGAGATGGAAGAACTTGGTCTGTTGCTGGTCGATGACCACCCCCTGTTTCGCGACAGTGTCGTCATGGCACTGCGCCAGTTGCGGCCGCATGTCGATGTGGAAGCGGTGTCTACCGTTGACGAGGCCACGCAGTGCCTGCAAGCGCAACCACAGCGGTTCGATCTGGTGCTGGTGGACTACAAGCTGCCCGGATGCGATGGCATTTGCGCGGCGGTGGAGATGGGCATGCAGCATCCGGGCGTGAGCTTTGGGCTGATCACCGGCGAAGACGATCCGGCCCTGCCTGAACGCGCCGCGGCCGCCGGCCTGGTGGCCTGCCTGACCAAGTCCCTGGAGATGGAAGAGTTGCTTGGTGCACTGGAGAGCCTGGCCCAGGGAAGAACCGTGTTCTCCAGCGTTGCGTTCGGCGCCAAGGGCGAAGCCAAAGGCCATGCTTTGCTGCCCGACTTCGGCCTGTCTCCGCGCCAGATGGAAGTGCTCCGGTGTTTGTCCACGGGAGCGAGCAACAAGGTGATCGCGCAGGAGATGGGCATTTCTCCGGCAACGGTGAAGAACCACCTGGACATCATTTTTGACAAGATGGGCGTCACCAACCGCATGCAAGCCGTCATGCTGGCCAAGGCGGCCGGCGTCATCGCGGTGGCGGCTGACGCACCGAAGCAGGGGAACACCTCGGGATGAATGCTTCGCCCGCTGCGGCGCCCCTGCCAACCGACAGGAACCTGGTCGACCATGAGGTGTTGCGGCTGAGCCTGGAGGCGCCGGCTCGCGCTGCGCTGTGGCAGTTTCTTATCGCAGTGCTGATGGCCTTCTACTTTGGCGACGATCAACGCCCCTGGATCGCTGCACTGTGGCTGAGCCTGGTCATGGCGAGCTTTGCCGGGCGCGTCTTTCTGCGCCTGCCCTTGCCGGGCCTGGATCCTGACGCCATTCGCAACACCTTGCGCCGACACCGCCATCGCGTATTGTTCAGTGCCTTTGCCTGGGGCAGTGCCGGCGTCTTGCTGTTCGACAGAGCCGATCCCGCCCGGCAAATGGGACTCACAGTGGCGCTGGTCTCGACCTGCATTGCGTTTTCCTTTTCTGCCACCGCCCACGGCGCCACCATTCGGCGATCGCTTCCGCTGTTGATTGGACCGGTTGTCGTCAACCTCATCCTCAGTCCCTACCCCTACATGTGGGTGCTCGGTCTGATCGGTGGAAGTTTCACCGTGCTCATGCTTCGCCTGGTCTCGGCGCGCAGCCGACAACTGGAAGAGAACATTGTCTTGCGCATCGAAGCCCAGCGGGCACGAGAAGAAAAGCAGCGCTTCTTCGCCGCCGCCAGCCATGACTTGCGCCAGCCGCTGCAAGCCCTGAATCTTTACCACTCCCTCATGGCCAGGGGAGACACCTCTCCCGACGTGGTGCAGCAAATGGGCGCGTGCGTTCAAGCACTGGATCGGTTGCTCGAAGGCATCCTCGATGTCTCTCGGCTCGATGCGGGGCAGGTGCAGCCCAACATCGCACCGGTGCATTTGTCAGAACTGATGCTGCGTGTCTTCAGCCTTCACGATGCTTCGGCGCGGGCCAAAGGCTTGAGGCTGCGACTGCACACGGTGGACCGCTGGGTCATGACCGATGCCTATCTGGCCGAGCGCATCCTGTCGAATCTGGTGACCAATGCGATTCGCTACACCGACCAGGGTGGCGTGCTCATGGCGGCGCGTCTTGGCCGGGGCGGTGTGCGGCTTCAGGTCATCGACACGGGTCGAGGCATCGAGGCTGCATCGCTGCCAACCGTGTTCCGGGAGTTCACGCAGTTGAACAACCCGCAAAGGGATGCGGCACAAGGGACGGGCCTGGGCTTGGCCATTGTTCAGCGCCTCGCCCGCTTGCTGGGGCACGAGTTGAGCGTGCGTTCTGTGCCCGGCCGCGGGAGCTGTTTCGAGGTGCGGTTTCCTTGCATTCCCAAAGCGCGTGAAACGGGTGAATCTGCTGCTGCGAGCAAACGCTCTGTCGAACCTGCGAGCGAGTCCGGCGCAGAGGGTCTGAGCGTGCTGGTGGTGGAGGACAACCCGCTGGTGCGAGACGGACTGCAGGAGTTGCTCAAGAGCTGGGGCATGCGCGTGACGGTGCTGGGTGATGCAGATCAGGCAATGTCACTGCTGGCGCAAGAGGCAGAGAGGATTGATGCCGTCATCAGCGATTGGCGCCTGCCTGGCGACACCGATGGCTTGCAGCTGTTGATGTCGGCACGCGAGCGTTACGGCATCAGCCGCCTCATCCTGCTCACCGGCGAGAGCGAACCGCCGGTGGCAGACGGGGTCACGGTGTTGGGAAAGCCGGTCAGGCCATTGCGCTTGAGAGCGAGCCTGACCCGAGCAAGTCAAGACGTCTGACGACGCTGGATCAACTTTGTCGCGTCACAATCGTCACGCCAGTGGCCCAGGCCAGGTGCGTGGCATAGAAGCCTGGCGTTGTGGCCAGGGTGTGCGCCAGATCCCTGGCTTTGGCAGCATGCCCGACAGGCCAGTTGGGCTGTGGCAACATGTCATCGACCACATACAGTCCCCCCGGCTTGAGCAGACCGAGTGTCAGGTGGAGCAGACGGTATTTTCCTGGCCACGCGTCTGCAAAGATGAAGTCGTAGCTGGCGGGCCGCAGTGTCTTCAAGCACGCATCGCCATCCATGACCTGCATCTGCAGGCGCCGGTCGTGACCGAGGTGCCGCTGCAGCATCGTCATCGCGCAGGCATCGTTGTCTATTGTCAGCAGGTGCGCGTCGGCGCTCATGCCATCGAGCAGCCAGGCGGTGGAGAGACCGGTTCCTGATCCGATCTCCAGAAATTGCCCACCTGGTTTGCTAGCGGCCAGAGTGCGCAGCAAAGATCCCACAGCGGGGTCGGAAGCCATCGGGAATCGAGCGTCGCACGTCTCGCGCCAGAGAGCGGGCAATGCGCTGGGGGTTTTGCCCGCCTCAGATGTGAGCAAATCGGTAACTTGATCATGCGCAGATGGCGCGAGATCAGCGCAGTTGGAGGCTGAGGGATGTTCGGCGCCAGAGAAGCAAAGAGTGTCCATGGGTGTTGAATCGAGAAGGCATACTAGGGCGCATACAGGTGTGCAGCGACGATAGCGCGCGCCCGATCCCTGCGACATCCCCTGGAAAAGCTCCAGGTCAGTCGTTGTTCAACACGGGGGTGGGGAGATCTGTGATGGTGTGACCGAAAGTCAGCTCAGATCAATGGCATGAATTCGGTCAACCGAGGCGGCGCGCAATCCCACCCCCAGCCAGTAGCAGCAGGGATAGGGTCGGTAGCAAAGAGGCAAATGCGCCGAGTGCGCGCCAGGCAGTCATGGTATTTATCTTAGCGGCTTCGACGCTGCTTGTGTGATATCAGCTTCAATGCCGGTGCGTGTGGTGCGCGTCCGGTACGTGCGCATGACTGTGATGCATGGGTTCGTGCCTGTGCCAATGGCTGTGCGCGCCCGCCGGCATGTCGGCATGTGTGTGGGTGTGGTGACCGTCGTCATGGGTGTGCGCGTGTTCGTGCTCCATCGCCTCGTGATCATGTTCGTGGTTGTGATCCTCCAGCAGGTGCGCGACGACGCCCGCGACCATCAGGCCGCCCCCGGCCAGCAGGAGAACGCTGAACGTCCGCTCGCCAAGTGCAAACGCGCCCAGGGCGCCGATGAAAGGGGCAAAGGCAAACACGGATCCGGTTCGGGCGGCGCCAAAGCTTCTCTGCGCCAACAAGTACAGACGCAGGCTCAGTCCGTAGCCACTGGCCCCGACCGCCACCAAGCCCAACGTCGCTGTCATGGCAGGCAAAGGCTCGTGCAGGGTCCAGGCGACGACACCGGTGGTGATGGCTCCCAGTGATGCTTTGGCCCACACAACCTGGGCAGGGTCACGTTCTGCCACACCGCGCGACAAGGCGTTGTCCACGCCCCATGCCGCAGTGGCCAGTGCCACGGCAAACAATCCCCACAACTGAACCTGCCCGGCCAGACCTTGGTCCAGCACCAGCAACACGCCACCTGCGAGCAACAGCGATATCGCCGTTCTCACGCGTCGGCCGAGCGCCTCGCCATACCAGCGGGATGCCAGCACGGCGGTGAACACGGCCTCCAACGTGAGCAGCAGCGACGCACTCGTCCCGCTGGTGCGTTGCAGGCCCCAGGCGAGTGCGACGGGCCCCACGACGGCTCCCGCTGCCACCATCGCCAACAGGCGTGGCGCGTCGCTTCGACGCAATGGCGCCTCGGTGGCTTCGCCTCGACGCAGAACCAGCGCTACCAATGCAGCGCCGGCATAGAGCAAGGCTGCCGTGGAGAACGCGCCCAGGCCTTGCCCGAATCGCTGGACCAGCGGTGTGCTGCCGCCAAACAAGACAGCGGCCAGCAACGCCAGCACGCCACCTTTGAGAGCCGGGGGCAGCCTTGCCATCACTCGCCTGTGTAATTGGCTGCGATGTAGTTGCCCGGCAGCGAGAAGAACAGGTAAAGCGTTTGTTTGGATGGATCGGTCACTGCAGGGTTCTTGTAGATCAGACGCCACTCCTTGCCTTTCTTTCCGTCGATCTGGTCGATGGTGTCGAGCTTGACGTTGCGCCAGGACGCGTCGAGACGACCGGTTTCCACCAAGCCATCCTTTTGTTGGTTGCCACACTGAACGACGGTGGCCTCTTTGGCCGGCTTGCGCCCGTGGAAATGACATTGGGCGCCTGCATCCGCCATCACGACGGGGGAGATGGAAACGGAGGCCAGCCATACGATCGCAGCAAGTATTTTTTTCATGGTCGTACCTTTCGATGTGAGGGTTGCGGTTGTGGTGTCGATTCGATTTCGGGACGCTTGCTTCACAGGCCATCCCGTTGAGTGTCTCGGGTGTTCTCCACGTCCAGGTCCTCATGGGCATGGCGATGCTCGGCCGCAGGGAATCGGAAACTGTCGGGATCGACGTCGTGCTGATACCCGTGCAGCTGAACGAACAGCAGATACACGCCGGCATAGAACAAGGCGAGGTTGGCTGCGTAACTGAAGCGCTTGAACGATGGGCGTTGCCGCCACAGGGCCAGTGCCATCACCATGACGACGAGTGCAGCGATCTGCCCTAGCTCGACCCCCACGTTGAAGCTCACGATACGCAACAGCATATGCGCCGTATCGTCGCCCAATGGCAACTGCTGCAGCCGGGTGGACAGGCCGAAGCCATGCAGCAGGCCGAAGGCGAACACCATGGCCAGCAGGTTGGGGGAAGTCATCTGGAAGTGCTTTTGAAAACCGCCGTTGTTGTCAAACGCTTTGTACATCACGCTGAGCGCAATGACAGCATCCACCAGGTAGTAGTTCCAGGTGATCTGAAACAGCGTGGCGAAGATCAAAGTGATGCTGTGACCCAGCGTGAACACTGAGACGAACTTCACGACGTCCCTGAAGGAAGTGAGAAAGAACACGACGCCAAACAGAAACAACAAGTGGTCGTAGCCGGTCACCATGTGGCTCGCACCCAGGCCCACGTATTGCAGGTAGCTGCCTTCGAGCATGCGTTGCCGGTCAGCCTCGGAGATGCCGTGGGCCAACGCGGAGGCGGATGCCGCCGCACACCCCAGAGCCATGATCCACCGGGAAATCAAAGATCGATTCATCTGTGTAGGGATGAGAAAGAAAGGAGAGTGGGAGTTCGGAAGATGAGCCGTCCGGCAGCGTCACGACGTCGTGCTTCTGAGGCAGCCGAAATGCCTGCGACCGCAGCTGCTGGATCCCTGCGGGAGTCAGGCGAATGCGGACGCGGGCAGATGCGTCGACGTCGCGCCGCCACTGCAAGACCCGTCTTGTCAGGATTGGCGGCTTGCCGGCGCTGGCGAGTCAGACGGAGAAGGCTCGGGGTGGGCGCATAGGCCCTTCCAGTGTGATGAGCGGAGGTGCAAGCGCCAGCAGGCTTGGTGGCGCGTGAGCCGTCCGCAAAGCGAGCTCTACTTGAGGCGCCAAGGGCAGGGCGAGCACTTGCAGCACGTCATGGAAATGCTGATGCCCTTTGACCGAAGGCCGATCTTCTACCGTGTCAGCGACCTCGTACAAAACGGGGTCCAGGGCTCCAACACCTGTGTCGATCGCGTCTGGATGCAGAGATATGGCAAATCCATGCGCTTGATACCGGCTGCCGTCAGCGAAGTCTTGGTGGTGGTGATGGTCAAGTCCCTGGCCGTGGACCAGGGCATGGGCCAGCAAGTTGCGCTGTGGGTCGAACCGGACACCTACCAGACAGGCCAGTGACTGCAGCAGCAAAAGCAGCATGAGGGCAAAAGCGCGGGCTCTCAGGGGCATCCGAGAATTGTATCGATGAAGCCAGCAGTCGCACTCGCTTGGCCATGGCGGAAAGGGGGTCTTCAGACTCTCTTTCTCTCTGGGCCGGACAGGCGTTGGCAACGGAGGGCCTAGCGGAAAGTAGCGCTGCATGTGTGGATATACAAAACGTATATTAATCGTATATATTCGGTCCATCTCCAACACCGCCGTTTACTGGCGCCCAAAAGCAAGAAGGATCCCATGGGCATCGTCAAGATTTCCGAACAACTGCATGAAAGCCTTCGCGTGGCCAGCAATGCCTTGAGTCGCTCTATCAATGCCCAGGCGGAACATTGGATGCGCATGGGCATGCTGGCGGAACTGCACCCTGATCTGAATCACCGAGAGCTTTGTCAGTTGCTCGTTCGCATGGAGTTGGCCGGCGGCTTCGACATCGAATCGCTGGTGGCAGAGCCGGTGCCACCCCATGCGCGAACGGGCCAGAAGTCGGGCAGCAAGGACAGCAAGGGCTCTGGCGCTCGCAAGCATTGACGAAACGATGAAGCACTGTCCCAAGGCCCTTCCATGCTGAGCCGAACCCTCACGCTCAAATCCCCTGAAGAGATCGCCCTGTCGCGCCGCGCGGGTCAACTGGCAGCGCAAGTGCTGGAGATGATCGAACCTCACGTGGTGGCTGGCGTCTCCACGGAGGCACTTGACCGGCTTTGCCACGATTTCATCGTCAATGTGCAAGGCGCCATTCCAGCCAACCTCGGCTATCAGGGTTACCCCAAGACCATTCTCACGTCGGTGAATCAAGTGGTTTGCCATGGCATCCCCTCGCCACACAAAGTGCTGAAGGAGGGTGACATCGTCAACATTGATGTGGCAGTCCTCGAGGACGGCTGGTTTGGCGACACCAGCCGCATGTTCTGCGTCGGCCAGCCCAGCGTGCTGGCCAGGCGCCTGGTGGATACCACCTACGAAGCCTTGGTGGCAGGCATACGTCAAGTGAAGCCCGGCGCACATCTGGGCGATATCGGCCACGCCATTCAGTCGGTGGCCAGGCGCGAGAACTTCAGCGTCGTGCGCGAGTACTGTGGGCACGGCATCGGGCAGATCTATCACGACGCACCCGATGTGCTGCACTATGGCAATCGCGGCGAGGGTATTGAACTGGTGGCAGGCATGGTCTTCACCATTGAGCCCATGCTCAATGCAGGCAAACGCGAGGTGAAGACATTGGCGGATGACTGGACCGTGGTCACCAAAGACCGCTCGCTCTCGGCCCAGTGGGAACACATGGTGGCGGTCACCCCTGACGGCTACGAGGTGCTGACAGCGTGGCCGGGCGGAACGGGAGGCTATCCACCGGTGTGAAGTCGCTCGCCAGCTTTGCCCGAGTTACAAATTCTTTCAATCTGCCTGCATCCATATGCTGGTTCGCTTCGTTCTCAAAGCAGGGCAGCACATTGTTGCCCCCGGGATGTTCCCCAACCCATCTGTTAACACAAGCAAAGAGGACGAAGAGATCATGAAAACCATTGCACAAAAATCCCCTATCCTGATGGCCGCCGTGGCGATGACTGCCTCCCTGTTCATGGCCGCTGCCGCACAAGCCCAGCCGGTGATGAAAGACGGCGTACTGGCTGATGCAGCTGGACGAACCGTCTACACCTTTGACAAGGACGAAGCCAACAAGAGCAACTGTGCCGGCGGTTGCCTGGTGAAGTGGCCTGCATTCGTGGCCAAGCCTGAAGCCAAGGCTCAGGGCGAGTTCGGCGTGATCGAAGCCAACGGTGTTCGCCAATGGACCTACAACAGCCAGCCGCTCTACTACTTCGTGGGCGATGTCAAGCCGGGTGATCGCACCGGTGACGGCATGGGCGGTGTCTGGCACGTGGTGGGCGAGAAGAGTGCAGCCAATGCTTCGAGCAGCTACAAGTACTGATCGACGGCAGTTCTGAAAGCGATGCAATGGGGGACGCGGCAGCGCAGGCATGCGCTATGCTCGTCCCCATTGCATGTTCCGGGTACCTTCTACATGGACGACCGCGAAGAGATCAGCCATCTGCTCGCTCGCGTTGCCTTGCGTGACGCCAAAGCCTTTGAGTCCTTGTTTGCCTTGACGGCCAAGCGCTTGATGGCGGTGGCTGTGCGGGTCACGCAAGACGCGGCCATGGCGGAAGACGTGCTGCAGGAAGTCTTCAGTGCCATCTGGAATCGGGCAGACAACGCTGCACCAGGGCAGCAAAAGACATTGGCCTGGTTGTGCGTGGTCACGCGCCATCGTGCGGTAGACCTGGTGCGCAAACGAAAGCCCGAGGAGCCACTGCACTTTCGCAGTGCCGATGGAGAGGAGCAAACGCATGACGTGGCAGCCGAGGACACTTCGCCCATGGAGCACCTGCTGCAGCAAGAAGGCGATGCCCGGCTTGCACATTGCATGGGCACGCTGGAGCCAGAACCGCGTCAGGCACTGTTGTTGTCCTTCTACGAAGGGCTGACCCACATGGAGGTGGCAGAACGCATGAAGCGCCCGCTGGGCACCGTCAAAGCCTGGACACGTCGCAGCCTGATGCGACTCAAAGGGTGCATGGAGGCAGCAGCATGACCTACCAGCACCCCCAACATCCGTCACCTGCCCGGGGGCACTGGTCCAGAAACCCTTCCGCGGTTGAACAACTGGCTGCCGCCTACGTGGCAGGTACGCTGCAGGGCAGGGCGCGTCGCCGCTTTGAAGGCCAGATGCACCGCAGCCCCATGCTGGTCGATGCCGTCAACGAATGGACGGCGCGGATGGGTGGCCTGCACACCAGTCTGTCGCCCATGGCACCCAGTGCCCAGTTGTGGGATCGCATTGCGAAGGCCAACGGCATTGAGTCGGTCATCGCCAGCAAGGTACAAGCTGCAACGCCCGTGTCCAGCGGATCCAGCCCTTCATGGTGGCAACGGCTGTTCGCGCCTATTCCGGCCGGTGCGCTGGCCTTGGGTCTGGTGTTGGGCAGCGTGGTGCCCGCTGTCTGGCAGGCACAGAACAGCAGCCACCCCAATATGGAGCTGCCGGCGAGTTACGTGGGTGTGCTGGCAACGCAGGATGGGCGACCAGGTCTGATCATCTCGAGCCTTCGCCGCGGCAAGGTGGTGGATGTCAAACGCGAAACACCGGTGGCCATTCCGGCGGGGCAGACGCTCTACCTCTGGCGCATCGACAAGGACGGCCAGGTGCAGCCGGTGGGCGCATTGCCCGACGGAAAGTTTGTGCATGTGCCGCTGGATGCGCCGGCAGAGGATGTCTTCCTGCCGGCGGTGGAGCTGGCGGTGTCGCTGGAGGCGCAAGGCGCTTCCCCCGCTCAGCCGTCTCAGGCTTTCGTCTACCGCGGTCTGTGCGGGAAGATTTGGCCTTGAACGAGCGGTGAGTCGCTCCTCGCGGATCAGGCCCATACACGGTAAACCCAGTGGCTCTCCTGCGCCAGGCCACGCGCAATATCACCAGGCCGCTCACCGAGATGCCGTTTGAATTCACGGCACATATGGGCCTGATCCGCGAAGCCGCTGAGGTCTGCCAGTTCGCTCCAGCGCGGCTCGGGCGTTTGGCCTTGGGCACTGAGCGCGACCACAGCGGTTTCCATTCGTCCCAGGTTTCTGATCTGCCTCAGGTTTTGGCCTGTCCATGTCTTGATGCGCCGGTCGGCCTGGCGTTCGCTGACTGGCAGCGGCCCGTTGCCCATGCTGGCCTCGCGGGCCAAAGTGCTTGACCAACGATCAAACCGATGCTCAGCGGCCGCCGATTCGCCTCTCCCATGATGTGTTGACAAGGCCAACCATCGGGGCGCCACAAAGCGCTCGAAACAAAGGACCCGCGTCTCGTCATCGGGTGCCGCCAGCACCTCTGCTGCCATGGCTTGCCAGGCAGAGTCGAACGTATCGCTGAAAGCACTGTAGCGGCTGACATGCGGCTGGATGGGCAAGCCCGTCAGTCGGTGAAGCGCGTCAGGGTAGATCAGGACCGTGAACACCTGGACCGGCCCGTTGTTGTCACTGACAGATGATTGCGGGTGTGGGCCTCCCAGGATCACAGGCAGTGCGCAAGCGTTGCGTGAAGCTTGCGCCATGGTCTCGGTCAGACGCGTGTCTTGCCCGCGGACAAACCACACCAGAACACAGGTGGGCGTGGGTGGAAACGCGTTGTGCTTGACGGAGGCCAGTTGTGCCCAGGGGGCCGAGGTGCTGCGCGACATGTAGCCGCGAACACAACCAGCCAATGCCGCATCGGGTGCATAGAGCGCGGCACGCGTCGCACCCTCACAACCGAGAACCTCCTTGATGAGTCGGCCTGAATTCATGCGTGCGATGCCGGTTTGGCTGCAGAGATGGCCGTGTCCTGACGCTCGGCGAAATGAATGTCCGAACTGTTCAATACAGGATCGAAGGCAAACGCTAGCGTTGACCCTTTGTCGTCGTAAGGGTTGAGTCGCCGCTCGACCCTCTCGGGTTTCCTTTTGCAATCGGGATCGTTCATGGGCTTGCGTTTCTCAATGGTGTGCGCCGCGGCAAGCACCGTGTGCTTTGCGTTGGCGTTGGTCTGGCTGCTGGCCCCAGAATGGCTGCTGACGCTGTGGGGTCTTGAGCTTAGCGTGTCAGCGGCTGTGGTGGCGCGCCGCTCAGCAGCGCTGTTTCTGGGGTTTGGTCTGGTGCTGGGCCGTATGCGTCGCTGGGGGGCGGGTCCGCTGCGAACGACCGTGGCGGACGCATTCTCTGTTGCTTGCAGTGCCTTGGCAGCTTTGGGTCTGGCCGAATGGTGGGCGGGCAATGTCAACGAAGGCATCTTGCTGGCGGTGGCTGCGGAGCTGGTATTGGCGATGCTGCTTTTTGCCAGCGTTCGCAGGGACACTGCGTCTCCCGCCAATGAGACGACGGCGGCGTGATGCTGGAGACATCGCTTCCGAATGTCTGGCGCTCTTCAGCGCCCTATCGAAGCCTGGCGTCAGAGCGAATGCCCGGCGCCTACTTCTGCGATGCCTGGACCACGCTCGCGGCATACCCCGGAATGGACCCGCTCGCCCAATACCTGCGCGTGGCTCGCCGCACGCCCGCGTGGATCGAAAACCTGATGCGCTTGCGAAACCGGATGGTCGCCTGGGTGGGCCTCAAGGACCTGGGGGCCATGTCAGCCCTTGACCTTGAAAGGTCGTCGACCGACTACAGCCGGGGGGATCGCGTCGGTATTTTCACCTTGTTGGATAGAACGGAAAACGAGGTGGTGCTGGGTGACAACGACCGACATCTCGACGTGCTCGTCTCGGTGCATATGCGACGCAACCCACCCACGGGGCAAACCTTGGTGACTGTCACGACGGTGGTTCACGTTCACAACCTTCTCGGTCGCCTCTACATGATCCCTGTGCGCCCGGCGCACTATCTCATTGCCCGTGCGATGACAGCAGCGGTGGGGCAGCGAGATGGTCAGTGACCTTTGCCTGAGCGTGAGCGCATCTTGGGCCAGTCAACCTTACCTTAGCTCGCCCAGATTGAATGCTTCCAGGTAGGCCTTGAGGAAATGGTCGACATCGCTGCCGCTG
This sequence comes from Hydrogenophaga sp., assembly GCA_050293865.1. Classification (GTDB taxonomy): domain Bacteria; phylum Pseudomonadota; class Gammaproteobacteria; order Burkholderiales; family Burkholderiaceae_C; genus Hydrogenophaga. Next base: position 48,492 of record JBNKNN010000081.1, read on the forward strand.
CGAAGCTCCGGACCATAGACATCGATGACAAAACCATACCGGTTTCTGTAGATGCCCCGGTACTGCGCATAGTTCATCGTGTCGGAAAACTCAGGTGAGTCAACTTTGCCAAACGTGGCGAACGCATGGTCCAGCGTCTTCAGTTCACTGACGGCAAAGTGATCCGGCTTTCGTTTGCGATTGAAATCCTTGATGTGCTTCTGGTATTCCTGTTGTGCCGGCGTGCGGTCTTGCATGATGGTCAGCACCATCTTGCGCTCGCCGTTGCGGTACTCCACACCGATGCTCCCTGCGCTGAGGTCCTTGTCCTTGATTCGGGTCTTGAAGAAAATGCAGTCGGCCGAGTGGAGCGTGTACTCGCTGTAGGCGCTCAGCTTGGGCACTGCCTTCCACAGCCCCATGTCCTCACTGCAAGTGGATGCGGCCTGGGTGAACACGGGGTGCGTAGCTGAAGCTGCCTGGGTTGCGAACGTCCACCCCCATATGGCCATTGCCAAACCGACTTTGCCCAATGAGTCGAAGCGAACGGAGGGAAGGTGCTTGTGCGACTTGGGCATGACGAATAGGAGGAAACGGATAGGGGAATGTCGACGGGACACCATTGGGGGACGGCATGCCCACGATCACAGGCACGAAGACCGATCAATTTGATACTATTGTCCTAATTCTCGACTGACTTTCTCATCATGACCGTCCGTACCCGCACCCTTCAATCATTGGCCGTCCTGGTGAGCCTGGCCGCCTTGGCGGCCTGCAGCGCACCTGACAAAGGGCTGCGCCATACCGAAGAAAAGGCAATCGATCTGCAGACAGTGCAGCTGGCCTGCGGCGACGCATATTGGCGCATGTCGTGTACGGCCACGACCACGGGTGCGCAGGGCCGCCCCAGCTGTGATGCCTCCACCCTGACTGTGCGCCGCCCTGCGTCACCCCCCGACGCCGCGGCAGTTGCGGTCTCAGTGCCTGCCGAAATGGGAACTGATCGCTCGGCTGCAGGAATGGCCTGTGTACAAGGTGCGGACCAGCAGCACTATGTGGTGGTGCAGTACGCCAAACTGCCGTCCGACTGTGCATTCTGCGAGTTCTATTACCTCTACGACAGCCAAGGCAGGCAACTGACGCAAAGTGTGCCGCCCGTGCTGGAAACGAACGGCCGCCAAGTCCCCAACAACAAGGCGTTCGACGCCAAGAGCAAGGCCTTGGAATTGCCCAGGGCCAAGCTGACCTACCTGAAGTAAGGGCTGCACGGCAGCAGGCACGCGCCCACCGCGACAACAAAGGCAAAGGGAGAAAACACCATGGCAGAACCAGACTATTCGCAACTGTATGCAGAGCGAGGTGCAGCCTACCGGGCGGATCAAGTCGTCGGGTGGAGCTATTACAACGATCCCATCGATCCCTCTGTGGGCCCTGTAGGTCAGTCGCGCATCTGGGGCGATGCATCGCATGAGGTACAGCGTCAAAGCATCGATGCCCTGATTCGCGCCGGTATGGCCGCAGGTTTGTCAGACCGCGACATTGGACATCTGCTGGCAATTGCGCGGCACGAGTCCGGATTCAATCCGAGTGCCGCTGCCGGGACCACCAGTGCACATGGTTTGGGGCAGTTCATCAACCGCACTGGCGCGCATTACGGGATCGACGACTCGAACCGCTGGGATGTCGACATCCAGGCCGAAGCCTTGGTCAGCCATTTCCGCGACAACCAGCGGATCGCCGGCAATCGCGGTCAAACCGACGAAGCCTACGTGTACAAATACCACCACGACGGCCCTTCCGATGATTACGGTGGCCTGGGACTGGCCCGTCGCCACATCGTGCCGCACATTGATGACAACGAGTCCTTTGTTCGCCAATGGCGGGAACACCAGCGCGAGCTGGGGCAAGAGGCTTTGTTGGACGAATCGGTTCGCCCCATCCAGCCTGCGCAACCGTTCATGACGGGTGCTCTCTCGCCCGGGGAACTGGCTCAGCTCCAGTCCATTCATGACACGCTCGCTCCTCAACTGGCGTCCGCGCAACTGAGCGATATGCAACTGCAGACGCTCAGTCTGGCCACCCTGGCCCACCTCCGGCAGCATGAGTCGATGGGAGATGCCACGGCATTGATGATCAGCCCTGACATGCAGACCATAGGCGTCAAGCACGAACATTTTCAGCTGAGTGAGTTCTCGATTGGCGATGCGCTGGCCGTGCCGGATGCCATCCATCTGGCATCGCTCCAGGCCAACGGCAAGGCCCAGTCGGCGGCCTCGGTGCAGACGGCTTACGCAGAACCGGTAGTCGAGGCGCCAGTTCACGCATTGTGATTTGTCGCGCTCAATGGCAGTGCCTGTTCGGTGGCCAGAAACGACGTAGGGCGTTGAACGCTTTTGCCCAGGCCAGGCAAGGGCTGGATTCCCCAGCGCGCCGCCATCAGCTGCATCGCCTGTATCGTCTGTATCGTTCGATGCCATGATCGATCTTGCCGACTGGTTCGAACTTCCGCGCAACCTGTTGGTCGGCGCGCTGCGCCTGATGTGGTGGCTGGCGTGGGACTTGCTGGTGGAGACGATCGGCTGGACCATCGGCTGGTTCTTCTGGCGAATGGTGAGCGTAGGGCGTTTTCCTTGCGAAGGCCTTGGCCAACAGGAGGAGGCCCCCTGGACCACGCATTGGTTGCTGCAGGCGACGGGGTTGGGCTTGCTGGCATTGGCCATCTGGGCCTTGACCGGCGCGTGGCCTTGATCAGCCTCCCTTCGTTGTCTGGGTTCCAATCTCTGGCCGGGACACGTTTTGGCCCGAATCCGAAGCGGGCCCTGGCATTCGCGCCTCACGCCTCATCGGTGCAAAGCCCACGGCGCGTACGCCGCAGGTCATGCAGAGAGTCCCTGGCTCACGAGCAGATGTAGCGAATCATTTCTCCTGTTCGGGCGTTGGGCTCAGTACCGTGGTGGCAAGGCCGGTACGTCGATGACTTGTCGCTGTGTAGACAAGCCCAGTTCTCCACGAAACTCGAAGCCGCCAGGCTGCACTAGCAGGTTGCTGCGTGAAGGGTCGATCACGAAGCGCTCGGGTTGACCGCCCAGGCAGGCGTCGGAGTTGAAGCACCAGCTCGCGGGGCCCAACAGGCGAGCAATGTCCCCGGCCTTGCTGCCGCACGCACATCCACCACCCACTGCGGCAGACGATCCACCGGCCGGGCAGAGCATGGCGCCACAGCCAGTGGCGCTGGCGGGGTTGTCCAACCCTACGCTGAGGTAGCCATTGCCATCGAGGCCAGGTGTGCCCACGCCATAGGCTGCCAGGCACTGAGAGAACACGTTCTTCTGCGCGTTGTTCCATTGATCCACTGAAGGAAGCACCAGGCCAGGCGCGACCGATGCGCCGCCGCCAGTGCCTGATCCGCCCGCACTGTCGCGGCCCAGTGGGTCTGCAGCTGCTGAAGGGTTGGCACAGGAGAGCATGTCCATCATGGCCGCTTGCAGTGGGCTGCAGTTCTGCGGACCCTCAGGCATTTGGGTGTTCCCGGTGCCTGCCGCTTCGAGCTCTCGCCGCTTTGCGCACTCGGCGTCGGCTGAGCAGGCTCTTTTGTTGTACTTGGCCTGGGTTGCCCGGTCGGCGCTGTTTCTGATCCAGAACCAGTCGCCAATTTCGCCACCAGACTTCTCCCAAGCTTGAATCACGGTGTGCTCGTCCTTCTCCGAGTACTCATCTTCATAGACTTTGTTGGTCATCGTGCTGCCGGCCAGCATCTTGGCCACATGGCCGCCCTCATGTGCCAGCGTGGCTTCCAATTGAGATCGGTTCACATGGGCAGACGTGTCGATGGTCACCTTGGGCGTGTTCCCCGCTGTCTGCTCGGTTTGGGCCAACGCATCTTCTTTCTCCACCAACGTGTCGTCGATACCTGCCGATTCGATGGCCTTGGCGGCATGGTCTGCATATTTGCCGGGGTTGCGCCGAACGTCCAGCGCGACGCGATTGATATCGTTCAAACGGGCGGTGCGCTGCGCGTCAGTGAGGTTGGCATTGGAATTGACGTCGGCCCGGTACTCCTGCAGTGTTATCTCCACCACAGACTGGACATAGCGCTGGCCTGCAGCACTGCGCAACCAGGCGGCCGCGTTCTTCTTGGCTTGCGCGAGAGCTTCTTTGTTGTCGGTGTTGTCGCTGTCCTGGGAGTCGTAGCTGCCATGTCCATCTTCTCCGACGGTGCCGGAGCCACGCTGAGCCAGAGGGTCGGTACAGCCGTTGCCACCTCCAACGCCTGAGACTTTGCCTGGTCCATAGCTGCCGCCGCTCTGTGCGGCGCGTTGCGCCCGCTTGCCAGTGCCCACCACGCACTGTCCATAGCTGGATCCCACAGCGGTTGCAATGGTCGTCGCTGTCACGCAGCCTTGCCAGTTGCCGTTGGCCAGGCGTCCGAGGCCAATGCCACCAGCGCCTGATCCACTGCCATCAGAGAGTCCGCCGGCGCCCATGGCGCTGCCGGCGGATCCGGCACCACCGCAAGATGCCGATTGAGCCTTGCTTACCGAAACCCCCATGGGGGTCTTGCCTCGCTTGGCGGCTTCGATGTCCCGCAGCATTCGGTCGCGCATCTCCGAACCGTTGAACAAACTACTGCTCCAGCTTTCCCGGGTTTTGCCCTCACCGTTGCTGTCGCCGCAGCCCAGGCTTCGACTGCAACCATAGTTGCCAGTCTTCAGGCCGGAAGCTTCCATCTCCAGGAAGGAGCACGCTCCCATCCCGATGGCCTCAGGTTTGAGGATCCGCTCAATGCCCAGTGCTTGCAGTGGTGCTCCCGAGATCCCAACCAACTGGCCTGTGACGTAGTCGTACAAGTACAAGGGGCGGCCCGTGAGGCGCTGGGCGTCCTTGAGTTCGGCGGCATGCCGCTTCAGCCACTCATACAAGGGGGTGCGTCCGGCAAACTTGGTTTGGTCGACCGTGAGCAATGCAAGGTTGAACAAGGACAACCGGTCCTGCGTGGAGAGTTTGAAGCTGTGCTCGGCGCGGACGATGGAGCGGCCGAAGGCGTGGGCAAACTGAACCGCTTGCCGTGCAGAAAGGCAGTTCAATCCGTTCTGGAATTCCACCAGGGTCAGAAGAACTTCGTGGTCCAGTTTCTTCGATGCTGCGAGAGCAATCCGTGAAGGGAAACGACTTGCACTCAGATCCTGCTTGCACGCAGAGGTGTTCCACAGCTCTGATCGCTCGGTCACCAGCAAACCCTGGCCATAGGCATCGCGCAGTGCCCGGCTGATCCAGAGCGCCGTCAGGCGTGGCCGGTCTGCGGCGGACAGGCTTGATTGCGCCAGTGCGCCAACCAACTCCAGCGACACATGTCGATCCAGGGCCTTGATGGCTTCGTCTGGCGTGCTGGGGTCGGGCCAGTTTTTTATCAGCGCAACTGACACGCTGGCGTCCATGCGCTCGTAGTCGTCGATGGTGTCGGTGGAGGCGTAGGCTGAGCCCAGGGTCGTCAACGCGGCAACTCCACCAGCGAGCCAGATGCGACAAGCTTGTCCGATAGCGGTCATGTGATTCAACTCCGTCGTGGGGATGCTGTAAGGCATTGCAGATGGCAGCGACACGCTGCACTGCCCATGCGTGGAGACGCCATTGTGCTGGCGCAGGACGCTGCCTCACTCCCCCATTACAGGGGGTGTCCCAAGACGAATCTTTGTGCTACTGACCCATCGGAGCCAGCGGACGCTCAGGTGGCTTGCCAGGCGTCCCCTGCCTTGCTGAAGCTCAGGCTTGGAGGCAAATCGGTCAGTGAGCTGGCAAACACCTCTTTGCCGGATACCGTCACACTGACCTGCTCTTCGTCAATCAGGAAGAAGGCACGGCCGGCTGGACTGGTTTCCAGCTCGGTGCATCCCGAGGCTTTGACGGCAACGCCTTCAACAGGGGCGCCGTTGTCCAGCAACTCGACAGTCAGTTTCTTAGCCATGTTCGGTGACCTTTCGGGACTCTAAAGCGATTGGCAGAGGCCCCGGGCGTTTCCACGATTGAACCCGCCCATCGCTCTTCTGATTGATGTACTTGATCCGTCAAGTGTAGAGACAGCAAGAGCACCGGGCAACGCGCGATCAGGGCGCGCTCGAAGCCAATGCGGGAGTCGGCGATTTTTGTCACAAAGATGCCCAAAAGCTGAGGCTTTTTCGGGCCGGAATCGGTCTTGTGGAGACGCTTTTCGGCCAAGTCCCTATTGGCGTCGTGGTGAAGTGGAATGTGCCTCTTTGGGTTGGGGAGGGCGCGGACGAGCGGGCCTGAACATGGACGCATTGGCCTGGCGCGCTTCACCCGTCCCGATGGTTTTGTCCGCAATGGGTCAAAGTCAGAGGTGATTCCCCTGACTTTCCCGCCACACTGGCAAGCCAAAAAAAGCGGGGACCATGCATGGTCCCCGCTTATGAGTGGTTTGACGCCTTATGCACTCGGCAAAGCGGCAATTCAATCGCCTGAGTAGGGTCGGTACTTGTACCATTTGCCCGTCATCTCAGCAGGCAGATTCGGACTGCTCAAGAGAACGTTTTTGTCAAAGGCCCAGAAAGCGATGCCTTCGAAACGGTAGTTCCCTTCCATCTGAGGTACTGCGTACGCTTCTTCTTGCGATGCGACATAGTAGTGGCCCCGCTGTGCGCTGAAGAATCGGTACACAGGGACAAGACCCGTGGACTTTTCCGGCCCTGCCATACAAGACTTTCTTGGATCAAGTGGGTTCGGATCGAGACACGCCAATGGGTAGTTGGACATCCTCCATTGGATACCGGTTTCTGGATCGTTTTCAACCTTGAATCTGACCTGCACGTCAGGGACGAAGAACGCGACGCCTTCGTAAGTCCATTCCGCAGGTCGTTGGGACACGCTATCGATCTCTGCCTGGTTCTTTGTGTAGAGATAGCTGCCAATCACGTTGTGACGGAAGCGGTGAACGGCCAAGCCTCCTTTGAACGCAGACTCGCCGACGCGGAATACATGTGCATAGCCGTCTGAAGGCGGCGAGAGTGTCCAGCCTGGCGACTGGCAAAGGCTGCCGATCTCGTTGATGTTGCTTGAGTACAGGAACGTGTGTTGCTGATCATTCTCGAAACGACCGGCCTTGATCGCGCGGGTACCCGGCCACACTTCATAGAGTGTGTTGGTCATCGAAACAAAGCATGCGGAAGGGTCTGGCGTTGCTGCATTGGCCAAGTTGTGGCCGCTCAAACCAAGGAGTGCAAGGCTCGCAATGGCGGCTGCTTTCTTGAAGTTCATCTTTCCCTCTTTTCGGATTTGAAGTTGTGAGACAGGCGTGATTCATCGCATGGCGTTGGCCGCCATAGAAGCCCTTTGTCCCGGGGTGCTATGAGATTCATGAAAGATGGCTTCTGCCCATGCTGGCTCGCCTCTGTGCACCACGGATCCGGCGCCATTTCTGTCGCAAGGGGCCAAGATGATCAGCTGTCCGGTCGTTCATTGACCGGGCAAGAGTGCACGCGCAGAATCCCCCTCCCCGGAACCCCGCCTGACGTCCGCCACACACCTTTTGGTGAATTTCCGTGTAACAGCAGGCGTCACGAGAATATTAAATCATAAGAACTTTTAATCTATTGATTGGCTTGAAAAAATAGTATGTAAGTATTCGTACAATCTTCCTCGCGCTCCGTGAGCATCGGTTTGCCTGCACGTGAGCCAGGCTCGCTGAGCCAACGAAGAAAGACCCCATGGCGAGGGCTGAGCAGAGAGCGTTGCTCCGGGGCGTAGCGGTGCCTCGACCCGGTCAACTTTGATATGGCTCAAACGGGTCGTCGTTCGAGCAATTCCCCTGTGCCGTCGCAGCGTACCAGTGATAGGCTGGGCTCAAACCAACCATCTGTTGAGCAGCCACACCATGAACGAAAGCCACGTCTACACCTTCGTCATCGACTACCACGGCGGCACCTACCTGCGCCAGAACCGAGGCCACAATCTCAAGCGCGCGCTGCACGCCTTCATGAACGCCTGCACCAAGGAAAAAGACTACGACTTCTTTCACGTTCTTGCCGTCGCTTTGCAAGAGCACATCGACGGTGGCCAGTGGCCGGTGTCAGTGGACGGGCTCGATGGCGTGTGGTGCGTGAGCTGCCCGGTAAACGACCATCTGGCGCTGATCCATATTGTGGAGACGACGATTCATCCCGGCTCGGCAGGTGAATGAACCGCAGGCAGAGGGGCTCTGCCTTGGCTATTCGCAATCGCCGACTCGCAGGAATGTGGAGCCCGCGCCGAAAAGCAAGGTCTGTTCGCCCGTTTGAGGGTTGACCGAGGATTTGATGGCTCTGCTGTCGAACGTTGTGGCGTTTGACTTCCCGATGGCGGCCATGGCGTTGATGGGGTGGCCCGAGGCGTCGTCGTCAGGGCACGCCATGGAAATCACAAAACGGTCTGCTTGCAGGTGAACCTTCGACGGCTTGCAACCCCAAACGAAGGTCGTGGTCAACGGCATCTTGGCGATCTGCTCCGTTTCTTTGGCGTTGACGCATTGGCGTTTGGTTTTGACGGAGCCCTCAACAGGCGTCATCTCAGCGTCAATGGAAAACTCTTTGAATTCGTACATGCCAGGAACAAGCTGTCGCTGCCATTCGGCAAACGCTTCCTGTTCTGATGGCGGCACCGCAAAGCCCGGCGCCAGTTGTGCCATCGCGCACGGAGCGGCCAGTGCAATAAACAGGGTGAGTGGGAGTGCTTTCGAGGAGACAAACATGGGTGTTGTGGGTGGGTTTGAAAAGTGTCTTGGGGGTTCGGCCGCTATCGGGAGGAACAGGTGAAAGGGTCGCGGGAACCTGGGGCCCTTCGAGCGCCAAAAACGCCTCGTCGAAGGATTCAGCATGATGGCGATACTAATTTATTAATTTTACTCACCGCCGGCATCTGAACCTCTCGGGTATGGGGGCTGCATACAACGCAACAGAAACGTTGTCCGTTTATTGTTGAAGCCTGCCAGGCGGCTTCTATCGGGGGTGGCGACGGTCCACACCACACTCCCGTACTCTTTCTTCTTGAACGCGTCAGGGCGAAGCAGTCATCAAGCTGGCGAACCAAAGCTTCAGCGAATCGCCAAGTCCTTGAGGTGGTACTTGCCTGATCGATCCACCCGGCAAAACGGCGTTGCGCGCAGCACGACCGACTGGCCTACCATGCCGGCCACTGCATCGCCTTCAACGGCCATCACCTCGGTGGTCTGCGGTCCGCAATCTGCTTTGTCGTCCAGCTTCAGCGGCTTGTCCAGAGCCAGGCCGTAGGCTCTAAGACCCGCACCTTCGGTGGGCTGTCCAAACTCAATCGGCCCAACAATCTTGCCGCTGAACTCTGTGGGCTGACCAATGGGGTGCGACGATGCCTTGCCCTCCCTGTGGTTGGCGCAGCCGGACACCACAGTGACCGCTATGGTTGCAGCAGATACGATGAGAGCAAGAGCAAGAGACTGGATTCGAGGTGTGTAGCGCATGGTTGAGCCGGAGCGCAAGTCAATGGGATGAAGTCAGGTCGATGCCGGTTGTTTGTAGGTCAGCAAATTACGATGGACGTGACAGGCTGTGGCGAACTGGCATCGGTTTGCCGATTCAGAGTCTGTCTGCAGCATGCTTGGCGATAGGCACGATGGCCTTCAGGTCGGCCTCGGTCGAAGCGCGGTTGCCTGGGTTGAGTGTGAGAATGGCATTGGTGCCGTTCTTGAATGTCTGGATCGACACCGCCTTGTCGGCAGGAGCGGTGCATGCGTAGGTTGCATACGACCCCTCAGAAACCTCCGGAAGGTCGACCACGGTGCATCCCTCTTGTGCCGAAGCACGCATGTTGCCGAAGGCCTGATCGCTCATGTCGCGATCGGTCATGAGAGTCAGGGCGGCAGAGCTGGGGGTGACCCAGGCCAGGCAATGGTTGGGCCCCAGACGATGTACGGTGAGCTTTCCCTTGCCCAGAACGCGCTGTGCTTCCGCGGGCGAAAACCACTCACACTTGCCGTAGGACAGGTCCGCGGCAGATCGGCGCTCAAAAGCCAGTTGACCCAGCGACGCAATCGTGGCCCCCAGGTTATCGTCAGCAGCTTCCAGGCTGTGGGCGTAGTAGGTGAGAACCAGCAAGATGTCTTTGTCGAGAGCCACCAGATCCGTTTGCCCTGTGCTGCCATTGGTTCCCAAGAGAGACTGTTGCCCCAGCTTTGCTTGCCCCTGCAACATGTCAAAGCCCTCAGACATGGCGTTCTGGTAGGCTTTGAAAAGGCTTTTGGCCTCGGAGGCATTGGGCCGCTTGTGCACCTGCACTGTCAGCAGCCCGCCGTCCGGGATCAGCCAGCTGCATATGCCTGAAGGGTCTGCTGAGACGAGTTCTGCCATGTCGCTGTCGAACGCCTCTACTACGGCCGAGGTTTCGAGCAAAGGGCAGCTCAGCTCAGCGTAGGCGGGCACGACCGAAAGGGCCGAGGCGGCACAGAACAAAAAGCGCTTGAGGTTCATTGTCGCTTGGTAGAAAGATGGATCGAGGAATGGATGGAGACTGGGCTTTGCAAAGATGCGATTACCGGCAAAGGCGTGTGCTGCCTCCCATAGGCGG
>JBNKNN010000082.1:0-30903 GCA_050293865.1 Hydrogenophaga sp.
AAGGGAAACTTCGCCATGGAGGTGGCTCGTCGCCTCTACCGCGTGGCCCACTCCGAGAGCGACTTCCAGATATTGGGCATGCTCTCCCGTTTCTGGAACGACTTTGCCGACCTTGTGTCACTCTCCGAGCAGCAAGCCCAATGGAATGATGCAGTGCTGAGAAAGGAACCCTGATTCCAGTGCTCAATCCCTGGGCGCGCTGATGCGAGAACTGTCAGCAGTACCCAGAGGTATCGCCAGGTAGAAGGTGGTTCCTTGGCCTGGAACGCTTTGCGCCCACACACGCCCCCCCATGCGCTGCATCGCTTTGGCGACCAACGCCAGCCCCACCCCCGTACCCGGAAACTGGTCTGCAGGATGCAGGCGCTGAAAAATGCCAAACAAATGATCGTGGTACTTCATGTCGAATCCGACCCCATTGTCTTGAACCTCGATCATGATCTCCCCATCTTCCACGCGGGCGCTCACCCGTACCGTGGGATGCGGTGACTCCGCGCTGAATTTCACGGCGTTGCCAACCAGGTTGCGGAGCGAAACAGCGAGACCATCCCGATCGGTCAGCAGCTCGACCGCTGGCACGTCCACGATCAGCTCAGTGCCTATGCGATCCACGTCTGCCTGAACGGAGTGGAGCACATCCTCGATCGATTCCTGCAGTTGAAGCGGCGATACCGCCATGTCACGGCGATCGAGCCTGGAGTATTCCAGCAAATCCTGAATCAGATGGCTCATGCGCACCACGCCTCGCCGGATGCGCTTGAGGTAGTCACGCTCAGTTGCATCCAGTTTGTCATGTGCGGTTTCCAGCAAAAGCTGGCTATAGCCTTCAATGCCCCGCAAGGGTGACTTCAGATCGTGCGAGACAGTGTAGGAAAAGGACTCCAGCTCTCGATTGGCCAGGGTCAGGGCTTCCGTCCGCTCTGCCACGCGCTGCTCCAACTCGTCCTTTGCCGCCTTCAGCTCGCGTTCTGCGGCGACGCGGTCCGTCACATCCTTCACCGTCGTCAGGGTAAAGCGCAAATCACCTGTTTCGGACCGGACGGCCTTCACGTCAGTCTCGGCGACGACGATACGGCCGTCTTTGCGCACATAGCGCTTGCGGACATGATACGCGTCCCGAAGCCCGTCACGGAGTTCGCTGGTGAGAGAGACGCTGACGTCCACATCCTCGGGATAGGTCAGCTGCAACCAATTCTTCCCCATCAATTCATCGCGGCTGTAGCCCATGATCTCGCAGTAGCGGTCATTGACCATCAAAAAACGCTTGCGCTGCGGATCGGTGATGCACATGCCAATGAACGGCATATCAAAGAAGCGCCTGAGCAATTCCTGTTGCTCCTTGCGCTCGCGCTCCACCATCTCGCGCCGGGTCACATCCAGAGCAATGGCGCAGATCGAGGTCACCCAGCCATCCTCGCGGCGCGCCAGAGTGAACGCGCAGTCCACATCAGCCCAATCGCCGCTTGCCTGCTTCACTCTTGCGGTCAGATTGAACGCATCTGGCCCATGCTTCATGTGGTCGGCCAAAGCGAACTGCACCTGCGGAATGTCCTCGGGGTGAATCAGGGAGAAGTAACGCTCACCCCTTTGAGACAACCAGGCGGCGGCTTCATAACCCCATTGCCGAATGGAGTCGCTGACAAAGCCCACACGCCATACGTCTTCCAGGCGCCACTCCACCACCACGGCGGGTGAACGGTTGACCAGTTCGCTCATGTGCTGCATGTGGGCAATACTGCTCTGCAGACGACTGGCCATTCGGTTGGCTTCCGCTCCTATCTGTGCCAGTTCGTCTCGTCCCGCCAGCTCCACGCGGGCACTCAGGTCCCCAGCGCCCATCCGCGCAATTGCCGCTGACAAACTTTGCGCCCGACGAAACCAAAGCAAATGAAGCAGACCTGCCAACATGGCCACCGCCAGAAGCAACAAGACACCTTCTCGCACAACCTCTTCATACAAGCCCGCTCGACGGGCAGCCAGCGGGCGGGCAAGATCGACGGCCACCCATAGCCGCCGTCCACCCAGAATCGGCAACTGTCCCACCAGCCATCCATCGTCCGCTGAGGCTGACACATTCACGTGCGGCGACACCGGCTCCATGGCCCATGTTCGGGCAAGCGGCGGCAACGCAGACAACTCCTCGTCAAACAGGTCACCCATCATTGCACCGATCTCTCCGCGCAACAGGGAAGCCTCGACCTTGCCGTTCGGGTCGACGAGATAGGCATGCTCCAACCCGTCGTACAAGGCAAGCCCGGAGACAAGACCTTGCACGGCCAGCCAGTTGCCTACCCCGATTTCGGCATCAAATCGGGATTGCTCTACGTTGAGACGCTCCAGCAAATGCCGCGACTCTTCTGAAACCACCTGGTCCTTGATTTCACTTGACTGCCATGAATAGTGCATGACCAGGGACACCGCAGCGAAGGCGAGCAGAAACAGCGGCGCGACCCACCGCCCAGCAATCCTCAGCGGCCAATAGCGCCAACTCACGTTTTCCCCCTCGCCCCACGCAACGCTCGCGCCAAAGGGTCCGGGTCAATCAATGCCCCCCAGTTCGGCTTGCCCGACAGCATGCCCGTGGTCAGCATGGTGCTGGTGAGTCGCTCGGCATTCTGCGCCAACGCAGGCGGGTAGGCATCAATCAGGCCCAGGGCTTGCTCCGCCCTGAACATGCGCATTCCGGCCACTGCGTCGAGGTACTCTTGAACGGACAGACCGCTGCCCGGCGCCAACCTCGTCGCGGCACCCGCCGGATCTGCCAGCATCAGACTCGTCGACAAGGCCCATGTCGACAGCAAGGCGTCCAGTTGTTCCTGATGTTCGCGAATCACCTCGGTGCGAGCCACCAGGACGTTGACCAACTCGCCTGGCATCTGATCGCTTCCAAACAGCGGAATATAGCCTCCGTCCTTGAGGACGCGCGCCACTGGCTGATAGCTGACAGCCGCCATTGCCTGGCCACTCCTGAGCAGCCTGGCGTGGTCGACGGCGGGCTGATACAAAACGCGAACGCGATCTTCTGCGAGACCGCCGAATTGCAGCATTCGGTGCAAGACCATAAGGCCAGATGTCGACTCTTCCACCACGACAGTCTCTCCGCCCAACTCGCTGATCGATGTAATCCAGGGAGCTGCCATCACCACATCTGCACCAGCCGACTCAGCACAAACCGCCACGATGGCCAGCGCAAGCCCTTGATCGGCCAGACGCATGGCCTCTCCAAGCGGCACCGCAGCCACCTGGAGCAACCCATTGCGAAACTGACGCACCGTATCCGTCAACGACGGCAATTCCACGATTTTGGCCGTCTGCTTCGTAAGCATTTTCTGCTCACGAGCCAACACCAAAGCATCGAAGCCGGCCCACGGATTGACTCCCACCATCAACGGCCGAGGGTCGACCCGCCTGCAAGCAGCAAACGGCGCAAAGACAAATGCGCCCATGCCAATCGCTAGGCGTCGGCGCTCCTGGTCGCAAACGCCGACACCTACGTCGTTGCACACTCTTTCAGTTCTTTCGCCACCAACCATAGCTGTTCCGTCGAAGCTGAAAGCAGACAAGCGCTCGTTGCCTGCAACCTGAAGCAAGTATGCGCCGAATCACGGCCAGGGAGTGCGCAGATATGGGCAAACCCTAGGGAACCTTTGCGTTACCCGCGCCGTGAACGCTGAGGCAAGAGGTGCGATTCACGAGCGCGCGCGCCAAGGCAAGCCCGGCCAGCTTGCCCGCACGCGAGACAGCGCGCATCGTCCGAAACGCCCATACCCAACTCGGGTTCGTGCCGAAGCGAGCGTCTGCCGTCCGCCGTTTTCGCGTCAGAACAACAGCAGCGTGTCCTCTTCAATCACCCGGGTTCAAAGCGGACAGCGCAGTACCAAAAGCGTCGCTTACCCACCCGCCGCCGTTCAGAGGCTGGCAATTGGACGCTGCGACGACCGCCGCCGAGCCATCTCGGGGAATCAAAACCAGACAGGAATCTCCCATCGTCGCGCCCGTGTGCGTCAGTGCCGTCCCCCTGCCCCCTTGAACGCACTCCCATCCCATTTCATAGCCTTGCGCTGGCGCTCGCTGAATGCGCTCCCAGTAGGGCCAGGGCAGACCCGCATCCTTGCCAAGAAACTGCATCACGTGGGCCCGCATCCATCGCAGATGAGATGCCATTGGCGCGGACCATCCCCCAGCAGGGTGAAACCAGGCTTGCCACCAGGGAAGGAGGGCGCTATCGATGGCCGCCACAGCGCTAAGGCCTCCGCGTTCGCCCACATGGCCAGCCGGCTCGTCGGCGAGCGCCTGGCCGTCCAGTCGAAAGCGGCCTTTCAAGCCCCAACGCCCTACCACCAGCTCATTGAACCCTGCTTCGAAAGTTTGGCCCGTGACGGCTTCCATCACAGCTGCGAGCACCATGTATCCCGCATTGGAATAGCTGAAGGCCTTGCCAGGTGTCTGGCCCGTCACCGGAGGTCTCTGCAACAGCCATTGACTGGCAACCTGACGGCATTCGCTCACTGACAAACCCGAGGGATGAACAGACAACACCTGGTCCTGGAAGTCATCCATCAAGGAGCCATCCGAATCGCCCGTAATCCAAGGCAAGCCTCCCGTGTGATTGACCAAATGTTCAACCGTCAAGCTCGTCAGCATCGGGTGCATGGTGGCGGCCGCATCACCCAACACGTCGGCCACACGTGTGCGCCAGGAGAGTTGGCCACGCGCCACCATTTCGCCTGCGACCGCAGCGGTCAGGGCTTTGGTGCAGGATCCCAGCGCCATACGGTCATGCAAGCCCAATGGCGCGGGAGACTTCAATCGGCGCTTTCCCGCCACTGCCCACTGCAGGTGCTCTCTATCCGTCAGCCCCAGGGCGAAACCCACGACCCCTGCTGCAACCGCCGCTTTGGCTCCTTCCTGCAACCGTCCCTGAAGATCCGGATCTGTGGTCAGATCTTCATTCGACAAGTCCGTGTCGGTGCCGCCACAGGCTGTCACGGCCATGCCTCCCAGCAATGGCACACTGGCCATACCCCCCAGCCACTGGCACCAGTTGCGACGGGTCATGACGCGCGTTTGCACCCCTGGGGTTGCACCCTTGACTCCGTTTCGTACGCCGTTGCATGCCGCCTTTTTCATTTCGATCTCCACTAGAGTTGAACATGCAGGGCATTGTTCGAAACCCAGCCAAAGAGCTGCCAATGATGGACAGGGCCGCCTTTGGCAAGCCTTTGGAAATCCCCGGAAGATCGCGATAGAGTCTGCCCATGAATGCCCTGTTGATTGAAGACGATCTGGACCTCGGTCAGGCTTTGCTCAGCTCCTTGCCCAAAGACGGCATCAACACCGTGTGGCTCAGAACCGCTGCTGACGCACGCAGGCACGGGGTGGAGCACATAGACCTGGTCATTCTTGATTTGCGACTCCCTGACGGGGACGGCATGGCATTGCTGCAAGAGTGGAGAGCAAGCCAGTGGACGACTCCCGTTCTGATCATCACTGCCAACGCAGCGCTGTCGGACCGACTGCGCGGCCTCAACCAGGGCGCTGACGACTTTCTGGTCAAGCCCTTTGCCACACCTGAGCTCGTCGCCCGAGCATGGGCCATCCATCGCCGGCACCACCAGCAAGCCAGTCCCGAATGGCGATTTGGCTCACTGCTCATCTCCCCCTCGACGCACGAAGTCCAACTGGACGGACGGGCTGCCGCATTGTCAGAGCGGGAATTCCAGATTCTTCTCATACTGGCTGGACGCCCCGGACAGGTCATCACCAAGTCCACGCTGGGGGAGCGCCTTTCCCCTCATGGTGAGCCCGTCTCCGACGCCACCATCGAAGTCCACGTATCCAACTTGCGTCGCAAGATCGGACCCGATTTCATTCGCACCGTTCGTGGGGTCGGATACCAGTTCCGTCACCCTGCCTGATTCATCAGTTGCCTCCCATGTTTGCCCATAGTTCCACCCAGCCCGCGCCGTCCCTGTTCAATCGCACGCTCTGGATCATCGTCCTGGCCTTGGGTACCACCGCACTTGCCGTTCTGGCCTTCGATTTCATTCAGGTCAAACGCACAATCAGCACCCAAGACTCCGCCACGCCGCTACTCAAACACCTGGCCGCTGCCATAGAGGGCTTGTCAGACGACGATGCGCGGCTGGTCTTGCGAACCAGCATCGATCAACTCAATCTGCTGTGGCAGTCGGGAGATGGCGGCGGCTCGGGCAAGATCGAACTTCAGGCGGCGCGGCCAGGAGGCGTCGTTCTGCATACGGCGCCGTCTGCAACGCTGCTCCCTGCCTCGGGGTCCAAACAGACCGTTCGGGCCACAGCCTTTGAGACGCCACATGTGGCCCTCACTCTCTATGTCCCTGTGGTCTCTGACGGACAACTGCTCCAATGGCTATCCAGTGAACTGCCCAGCACGCTGGCCATCGCCTTGCCGCTGCTGCTCGTCCCCACGGGCTGGGCCGTCGCGCGCGGGCTTCGCCCCATTCGGCATCTGGCCCAAGACGTCGCCCAACGTACCGAGGACGACCTCTCCCCGGTGCGACTGGACCTCCGATACAGGGAGCTGGTACCCATTGTCGAGATCATCAACCGCCTACTGCTCCGGGCCAGAGCGCAAATCCATGAGCAGAAGGACTTCGTGGCGGATGCTGCACACGAGTTGAGAACGCCGATTGCCGTCATCAGCGCCCAAGCCCATGCCCTGACGCAAGCCAACACAGACCTGGAACGGACTCAAAGAGCCGCTTCGCTCAGGGTGGGCACAGCTCGCGCCGCACATCTGGTCGATCAGCTCCTGACGCTCGCGCGTATCGAGGCCAAAGAAGCGCCCTCACCTTCCACGCCACTTTCGTCGATGTTGCAACAGATCCTGGCCGATATGACGCCGCTGGCAGACGACGCGGGTATCGACTTGGCACTGGATCTCGACAGCCTGCCATCCCAAGCCTGCGGAAATGAGGAATGTTGGCGCCACATTGTCGAGAACCTCGTCGGCAATGCCATCAAGTACGCTGGCAGAGGCAGTACCGTCACCGTCTCGCTCATGCAGGAAGCTGAGCTGCTGAAACTGTGCATCAGTGACGATGGCCGTGGCATGGCACCTGATGCACGTAGCAAGGCGTTGCAGCGCTTTCACCGCGGTCCTGTCGGCACCGGCGACGAGGGAATCACGGGTGCAGGCCTCGGTTTGTCGATCGTTCAAAAGTCCGTCGAGCGCTTGCAGGGAGAAATGGCGCTCTCTGCGTCAAACGCTGCCGACGGAACCGGTTTGCGGGTTGACATAGCGGTGCCGGCCTGAGCTGGCGGTCCAGATCCTCATTTGCAAGCCGCCTCAAACGCGCCCGGCGCACTGACCGGACGCGAGGCTTGAATGCTCAATTCAATGCCTACTGTCGCCTCAACCTCTGAACACAGGTCGTGCGCGCACCACCTTTGAAGAAGCAGGCTTGACCAGCCGCTTTGCCAGCTGCACGGCCAGGTTTCAGGTCCGCGTCATACGCGCGGGCACACGCCTAGCGCTTTCCTTTACCGCCGCCATTGCCCCCGCCATTACCACGACCACCACCGCGGCCACCTTTGTTGCCCCCGCCGTTGCCCCGGCCGCCACCACTGGCGCTGCCGCCGCTACCGCCCTTGTTTCCGCCGCTGGCATTGCCGCCACCCTTGCTGCCACTGTTGCCGTTCCCGCGGCCAGACGCATCAGCCCCCCTCGGCTTGTCTTTGCCGCGCTGATTCAGGGCCAGAGCATCGCCATCGCTGGTACTGTCACTGCTTCGCCCTTTGCCCAGAAATCCCAAGTTGAATCTGAACCCGGTCGACGAAGTTGCAGTGCTCGGGGTGGTGCCGTCTGCTTCACCAGAGGCGACGTTGGTCAAGGTGCCTTCATCGGACGCAGCAGGTTTGTGCCTCGACCCAGGTTTGGATTTGGTCGGTGTCTTGGTTGCTGTTTTGATGGCTTTGGACGCCTGCACATCAGTTGCACGCTTTGAACGGTTAAGACTGCTCACCACGGAACCCAGGCGCACGCCCATCGAGTTGGCGATGGCTCCCCAGCCCATTCCACTGGCACGCATGGCTTGAACGTCCGCAGAAGCAGCGTCGACCTGTTCTTGCGAAGGGGAATCGATCCCCTGCTGGGCCAAGCCGGCTTTCGCGAGCTCGGTGCTCAGACTGGCAGGCGTGGCAGGCGTAATGCGAGCAACGTCCTCGCTTGGCTCCGCCGCTTCAACGCCCGTGACGCCGGTTTCCGTCTCGGTCGCGGGCGGTGTTGTGGCATCCGCGTCCGACGGTTCAAGGGCTTGGGCTTGAAAGGCCAGCAAACCTGCCAGCGCCATAGAAGCAAATAGCGCCTTCCGAAGGGAAGCTTGAATCATGGTGTTCTCCAGAAGTCTTCGCAAAGATCGAATGCCGCGAACGGCGCCTAGGGCTGCATAGCACATGGCAGTGCGGTCCTTCATATTTTGCGTGATGACTTCCCACAAAGCACGAAACCAACTGTATCCGGATGGATGCAAGTGAGAGAAACGCAACAGGACGGGAAAGTCTAAATACACTTTTGATAGCACCCACACAAGCTCAATCGCGGGAAAATGCCCCGCAAACAGAAAGTGCAAGCATTTCTTCGACCGCTCGGCGGCGACCAACGGTTTGGCCTGCGCGGCGCCGGAGAAGGGGATCTGGTCTCGGCTACAGGGTCAAATAGCCGCTTGGAAGTTTTCTGCCTAGGGTGCGCTGGGCAAAGACGGCAAACCCGCTTCAACAGCTTGACGACTGCCCGGTTTCGCTTTCGGCCAGTCAGGCATTGACCCGTGCCGTGCCGGCGCAGGGAAAAACGCGAAGCAGTGCAAGGAGAAGCCAGAGTGCCAGCATGGCTGAACACCCCGACGCCATCGCTGGAATCACGACCGGGGCGGCTTCACGGGCCCTCGCATCTCGGGGCTGCGCACGACGGCCCGAAATGAGACGGGATGATGCCGCCTCACCCGGGCATCTGCCTCCTCATTCCGGTCCGGACCTCACGGCGATTCAGGGCGCTACCGGGACCCAGATTTCATATGCCATATTGTCTGGCGACGTGCCAGACTCTGACGGATAGCGCTCAAACACGGCGCCCTGACGCTGCTTCTCGCCCGAGCCTGGCAGCCAGGTGCTGAAGATGTGGTCGAACGCCGCAGGTATGTCCGAGGCGGGCCCATGCCCTTTGAACACAGCATACCGACCAGCAGACAGGCACACTTCGCAGGCACCCGCCGGAAGCGTTGCAGGAAAAGGCTCGACGTGAAGACCCACGGCATAGGTGAAGCGTCCGCTCGGATCGACCGAGTACGACGCCCCGAAGGCCGCCGCCTCCACTTCACCCGACAGGTCCCAGTTCGCCGCAAAGAATTCGCTCCACAGCTTGGGAATGGCGCTGCGACTGACCATGTCAAACTCGCGGGCCAGCGCCACAAGGCGCTTTGAGGACACGTCGACAAACTCGGGGACGGGAAGCAACGCCATATCAGTTTCCTTTCGCTTTTGACACGATACGGTGCCGGATCCACAGCATCAACGCCACCAGCAGACCCAAAAAGTACAACGACGTCAGCACACTTTTGACAACCGTGAAGGCGCTGGCCACTGCCACCCATGAGGCACTCAGGTCAGGATAGCTGATGAGCATCCGCCAGACCATGAAGTTCTCTCCATAGTCAAATAGACAGACGGCAAATGGCAAGACGCCCAACCAGCCCCACACCACAGGCTTCAGGTTCGCACGCTGTCTGATCCATTGCAACAGGCTGCTGTAACTGAGTGCAAACAAAGCCGGATAGAACACATCCAGCAGCAGTTGAGGAAAGAGATAGGCTTTGCGTCCTTCTTCTCCCAGCGCATTGAGCAAGGCAAGTGCTTGCTCATGCGAATACCCACTTGGAGAGAGGTCAAAGAGCGGCATGCCTTTGGCATGGCTCATCACTTGGGGGATGCTGTAGAACAGCATCGCCAGATAGACAAGGTTGGCGAGAAGAAAGAGCGCCAGCACACAACGCCCTGACCGGGCCCGCAGCAGACCACTACTCACTGCCAAGAAAAGCTTTCCACCTGGATGGATTGTTCACGCTGTCGCACCACGCGGACCATCGAGTTCTTCACGTCCACATGCCAGTCATCTGCAATCGCAATGCTCTCACCCTGGACCAGAGCACTACCGTCCTTCTGCGCAAAGTGGAAGGTATCCCGCTTGGTTTCGTTGTCTCGCGTCACGATCAGGATGCTGGATTTCGGCGACCGGATCGCGATGCCCTGGTTGTTCTTGACTGCGCCAGAGTCAACCGCAAACACCATCTTGTCGTCCTTCACCCCCGCCTCCATCAAGACCGCCACAATCTGGCGCTTGGGGTCAACGGGGAACACGTGCCGACCCTTTCCTGTGGCTGGGTCAAACACGAAGATGTTGGACACTCCGACATAGTTTGTGCCGGATTTACTGCCCAACCCGAGAATGCCGGATCCCTTCTCCGTTTCGCCAGCTACCGTGCGAAAGTAAAGTCCAGTGGAAGGATCGTATGTATCCAGCTTGCCCCCGTAGTAGCTTCCTGCGAACGCAAGCGCCGAACACCAGGACAACGCCAGAGCCACGCCGATCTTTCTTGCCAAGTAAAACATGTTTCCTCCCTTGAATTGATCTTGCTTCCCGGCTGCCAACGCTCTCAGCTCAGATTCGACCACACAGCGAATTCGTTGCAGCTCGGCTCCGCGTAGTGTAATCGCCGGCCACCCGGGAACGGAATGACAGGATTTACCACTCTTCGCCAGCGGACTCCACCTTGGTCAGTGTTTCCTCCAGGCGCGCGCTTTGCGCTTTTAAACACCAGCAGCGCTGCGCCAGTGGCCATCGAAAATGCCATGCCGACCTGATAGAAGCCTCAGCCCACGCCCAGACGTTGCCCGGAGAACGTGGATTAGGCCTGTCCTTCATCTTCAAATCCCCAACCGGAGGACTTCTCGAAGAATGTATTTGTCGCCGGCAGATCCTTTGTGGGGAACTCAACGCAGTTGAGCTTTTCGAGTGGGAGAAAGGTCAACTGGGAAGTCAATTTCCGTCCTTGGCCTGGTCTGGAACCAATACGGTTTCACCGGAGCCCCTGGTCAACTCTTCGCCGTCCACCGTCATGCGCCACTCGGACCCTGCCTGGTGCGGCGCCTCAGAGACGACAAAGGTCGTGGTCAATGGTCCTACGCCAACGATGAAATCTGGCCCAACAAACGCTTGCAGCGGAGCATTGATGCTCGTATGGCTTGCCCCATTCTTTCGCGCATATTTCACCTGCCCGGCAGCGGAGATACTCAAAGAAGTGGTCGCACCTTTCCAATGCCCCACATACGCCATGTGCTCGGCGTCGATGGGTTTTGCACAAGCCTGGAGCACCATGGAAAGCAACGCCAAGGCGAGTAACCGGGCGATGGACTTAATGCCTGAAGTCAACCTCGACCTCCTCCCTCAATGAATCAAACGAGCGATGGCTCTATTGTGTCTCTGCCATCACCTTCTTCGTCGCTTCCCATTCGTCGGCGATCATGTCCGCGGCCTGACTGGGCAGCATTCGACCGAAACTGGCGATCAATGACGCTTTCTGACGCACAATCGCCTGCTCGAGCCAAACAGGATCAAACCCTGCCCACTCACCGGCCGCACTCATCAAATTGGCGCCACACACCGGGCAAACCTCGTCCAGCAAGATACGGTCGAGCTCCGATTCGCTGTAACCCGACGCAGAAAGGACTCTTGCCCTGGAGGCTCGCCATTGGGACGTATCCGTATCGAGGAACATGTCGGACATGGCCTGCCAAACAGGGCGTCGGCGTGCCAGCTCTTCCGGCGTCAAGGCAGTCATCTTGAGCCGGCTGGGCATCACGAACCCAACGCCTTGGCAGCGAGTTTGAGGAACATGGCCTGCTCCTTCTCGGTCAAGGGCGCGAGGATGTTTGCCTGCAGTGCTTCGACCACTGGCCGACTCTGCCGGAGCAGCGCCTGTCCCTCTTCAGTCAGGCTCAGCAATCGCGCACGGCGGTCGGTCGGACTGACAGATCGCTTCACCAGCCCCTTTGCCTCCAGCCGGTCGATCACCCCGCCAATGGTGGCTCGGTCGAAGAAAATGGTGGCGGCCAGAGTTGCCTGATCGATGCCAGGACACTCTGCAATCGCGTCAATGGCAGCGAACTGCACTGACGTGAAATCAAATCCGGCAGCCTGGGTTGTCGACTGGAACACCTGCGTCGATTGCTGCTGCAATCGGCGGATCAGGTGTCCAGCCATGTCTAGCCTGTCCATCGCGCGCGCTGGGTTAAGGGAGCTGTAGTAGGTTCGCAAGGGAGCTCACGCATGAGACATCCCTGCGCCATTCTAAGGCCAAGGGCCAGATCGCACCCACTGCGGCGATATCACCTCAACTGGGCAGCGAAGTAGGCAGTCAATTCACTTTTTCCATCCAGCGGAAGCACGTTGGCCACGTACTGGTCCGGGCGAACCACGATCATGCAGCCTCTCTCTCGATCAATACCTCGCATGTCGTAGATGTCGCCTGCTCCCTTGTGGTCAACGCAGAAGACTTTCTCATGATCTTGCAGTCCCAACTTACCTGTTTTGGGCTTCAACAAGGAGGGCATGGCCTCATATGCCAGTTGATCAAAGGTTTGCTGGAACACGGCGCGTACGTCAATGATGGCGTCTACATCGTCGCCTGGGCGAGCATGTCTGACCACGGGAGACGCAGGATCGTTCTCCAGCCAGTCGGCCAGTTGATGGACAGGCGAATCCGCCGCACCCATGTCATTCTTCCCCGCAAAGATATAGATGCGCCACCTGGCGTCCGCCTCGGCCACGTGCCCGAGTTGCATCTGCTTGACATCGGACAGGCGCACCACCGGCGCAGAGTGGAATCGGCGGCCTATCTCCTGCCCAGCGGCCAATGCCTGATGAGTGCCTACGGCAAAGAGAGCAGAGGTGTCGTACTTCACGGCTGTTCCGCCAGTGAATTCAAGATTCGCTTTGAATTGGCGGATGATGCGAGGCTCTTCCGAGCCATTGCGCTCGGCTTCCGTCGTGGGAGCAGACATGATACGTGCCCATTCGTGGTCGGTTTCGACCAGGCGCTTGGCTTCCGTCAGTCGCTCCTTGGAATAGCTGCGAAGCAAACTTGCGTCTGCCCGGCCAGTGAGCACATGCACCAGCTTCCAACCCAGATTGAATGTATCTTGCATGGACACGTTCATGCCCTGGCCCGCTTTGGGCGAATGGGTATGGCAAGCGTCGCCAGCAGTGAACACACGCGGGTTCTGATTGGAACCCTCGGGCACATCGTCAAACTTGTCGGTGATGCTGTGGCCGATGTCATAGATGGACCACCACACCACCTCCTTCACATCCAACGCATAGGGGTGGATGATTCGGTTCGCCGCCGCGATCATGTCGTCCTGTGTGAACTTCTTGCTCGCGGCCTTCTCGCCTTCTTTGAGCTTGTCCAGTTCCACGTACATGCGGAACACGTAGCCCCCCTCACGGGGCAGAATCAACACGTTGCCCTCCGTGGCCGAAGAGATCAGGCACTTCTGGCGGACATCTGGGAAGTCGGTATTGGCCAGAATGTCCATCACGCCCCAGGCCTGGTGCGCTGCATCGCCATGGAGCTCGCCGCCGATGGATTTGCGCACTGCCGAGTGAGCGCCGTCGCAACCCACCACGTAGTTGGCTCTGACGGTACGAGTGGCCCACCAGTTGATGCCGCTGGAGTCCTTGAGCGTGACGGTCACCGGGTATTCGGTCTCATTCGGGTCCACCTTCACATCCACTACTTCCCAGCCATAGTCAGGCGCGAGGCGGGAGGGTGAGTTTTGCATCACCTCCAGAAACAGCTCGTGCAAGCGTGCCTGGTTGATGAGAATGTGCGGCATCTCGGAGCTGTCGTCTGCCACGTCCTGCACGCGGCCGACGCGCTTGATGTTCATCGGGTTGGCCGGGTCGGGCATCCAGAAAGCGGTCTGGTTGACCCAGTAGGTCTCGCGCTTGACCTTGTCGGCAAAGCCGAAGGCCTGGAACATTTCCATGGTGCGCGTGTTGATGCCGTCTGCCTTGCCCTTGATGATGTTGGACGGCATGCGCTCCACGATCATGGTTTCGATCTCGGGGAACTGCGAGAGCTGCGCCGCCAGGCACAGGCCCGCCGGGCCGGTGCCCGAAATCAACACATCCACTTTTTCCGGCAGTGGTTCATTGATGCCGCGGTTGCGCCGGTTGGGCGCCGCTTGCTTGATGTCCGGGTTGCCGCCACGAAAACCGTCTTTGTAGAACTGCATGGGTCGTCTCCTTGGGTGGTTTGCCAGCCTCGGACGCACACCATCCGTCGGCAGATCACATATCGTATGTATACATACTATATGTGTCAATACCACCTATCGGTGACCCGTGCCGAGACTCAAGGGCTACATATGTCGGCAGCGTTCGCGAGCGTGACGCGAGGACCGAAACTGCCGATATTGGCGAGCGTTCGGTTGTGGTGCGCGACGATCTGGCTGGCTGTCATCACGCCGTTGTCCATGGTGGAATGACCGTCCGCCACCAAGGTAACGGGGTAGCCTTTGGCCAGCGCTGCGCGCACCGTCGAGTCCACGCAGAACTCAGACTGCAAGCCACCAATGATCAGACGCTCCACCCCATTGAGCTTCAGCACGTCCTGCAGATCCGTTTTGAGGAAGGCGTCACATGCCGTCTTGCGAACTCGTATGTCGCCTGGGGCGACGGCGAGCCTTTCATCGAGCTGCCAACCCTCGCTTTCCTCTGCAAACTCACCTCCCAGCTCCCCGTGCTGAATGAACACCACTGGCCATTGCCTCTGGCGAGCGGACGAGGCCACTTTGTTCAACCTCACGATCACGTTCGCCACATCATGTGCAGCACCAGAGCCAATACAAATCGCCTTTTGAACGTCAATGATGAGCAAAGCAGTCGTCATGCGTGTCAGCGGCACAAGCCGTCGATGTATGCGGAAAAATCTGGGTAAGAAGCCTTCGAGTGCCGCAATACCTCGTCGACCGACATGGGGCTGACCCGAGAGTTCGCCTTGGCAAAGGCGGTCAATATCGCGATGGGCCGCGCCCCCTGCCCGCCATGCTCCACTGCTTCCTGTGGCCCGACACCCCCTGCCAGCAACCAGAGGTACTCGTCCAGGTTGCGTGCTACGACACCCCGCGCTCCTTCCGAGCCCAGAAACACGATGGGCTGTTCATCCATCGACCCACCCGGTCGAACCAGCCAGAACGCGGTGTAGCCGCCGGTGCCATCCTCTGCAAAGACTTTGAACTGCGCGCCATCCACTTCGCTGTTTCCCGTCCAGGCCTGGAACCAGGTGCGGTTGTCTTGCGGTGAATGGAAGTGATCCAGTGGTTCGTAGTCGATGGTGCCGAAGTCTGACGAGGGCAGTTGATGCAACGCCTTCAGAACAGAAGGCAGATCTGTCTCCCATTCGTTCACGGCGTTCTGCTGCTTTCGCTCCATGACGTCTCGACACTCGACTTCAATGCGTTGCTGCGTGACCGATTGCGTGCATCGCTCATCCGAACGGGTCGTCACGCGCCTGGAAATGCTGTCGTCTGCCTTGTTCGCTGCGTCGCTGTTCACCTGCGGGCTTGCGGCGGGTGCAACCTTGAGCCAGATCAACGCATCGAAGCGAACCCCCTTGGCATCATCCTTGAGCAGAAAGAACTTTTCAGTACCCACCCCCGCAGCACGGTAGCCAGCCTCTTGCAACGCTGAATCGATCGCTGCGATGTACCGCGAACGCAGCAATGCCTCTTCAAACGCCGGGTGCAAGGCCACCATTTTGGGATTGTGCGGATTGCCCGCCGAGCGCAAGGCCGATTCGAGCGCCCCAGGGTGTTTCTGGCGCAGGTGGTTCAGGATGTCTGCCTGCAGCGCGTCGGCATCCGCCGTCTTGGCCGTGACCTTGACAAGCCGCCCGAGAAAGATGCCTTCCAGGCGCCCACTTTCTGCGCTCACAACGTCGCGCAGTTCGCTGGGGGATGAATCGTTACCGCTCAGCGTGTAGGCATCACCTGCCTGAGAGCTCCGATGGACCTCCCAGGCCTGGGCCGAAGCCGCCACCAGCGACCAACCCGTTGCAACGGCCCACAGGCCGAGACCACGCCATTTCTTCATCTTTTCTCCGAAATCGTTTCTTTTGGTGCGCCACACCCGATCACAATTGCAGCTCGACCTCACGGATTTGCTTTTGCTCCTGGATGGGATCGGATTGGCTTCGCTTCGTTGTGCCTGCTCCGGGAGAGTGAGATGCGACGCAAATTTGGCTCAAGGCACATCCACACACTGAAAGCTGCCAGCGTCGACACGGCCTCCAGCTTCAACGCGAAACCGAAGAAAGCGCTGCCCGCATTCAACCGTTTGCCCCGGCGCGCAGCTCGACGCCACCACCCAGCATTCGGAACCGGCGCAGGCATACGACAGGGGCACTGCGTCGAACGCTTCCATTGAAACCACCACTTCACCCACGGTGTCGCCCGCATCCCGCTCACAAGATTGTTGGGCGGCTGGAATGGGTTTGTCAGACAACGCCG
This sequence comes from Hydrogenophaga sp., assembly GCA_050293865.1. Classification (GTDB taxonomy): domain Bacteria; phylum Pseudomonadota; class Gammaproteobacteria; order Burkholderiales; family Burkholderiaceae_C; genus Hydrogenophaga. The sequence continues at coordinate 16,606 of JBNKNN010000082.1, forward strand.
TCAATTCTCTGGATACGGCCTCAGGCAAGCCCGAGACCCGATCAAAGTGGCGCATGTCGGCCGCACGGCCATCATCGGCCACCACCATGGTCAGTCCCAGGACCCAAACGGCCAGGTGCCACCTGCACCACGGAAGAATCATGTGTGCTTATTCCTATTCGTTTCCATTCGTTCCTGATCGTCGGCTGCTACTAGCCGAGACACAGGTCTCTTATACATGCCCGTCACCCAGGGCACCGATACCAGATCGGGATAGCCGCGACCATCCAGCAACGCTGTTCAGCGCCAATGCGCACAACGCATCAGCCCCGCTTCCTCGGCCTTCGCTCTGGACATGTCCCCATCCGTTATTTTCCCTGTGCGTTGCAACAACTGTCTCCCCGTCATTCCTACCTCTTTCGGGCTTGTAAAGTTCGGCTTGCTCGTCAATCATAGAAGGATAGAACGTGCGGCTACATGGAAGAGAGAAGCCACCACCGATGAACCACTTCGTCTGGAACGCTGATCCCGTCCTGCTTGACCTGGGCGGCCTTCAACTGCGGTGGTACGGGTTGCTTTTCGTGGGTTCATTTCCGGTGGGAGGGCTCATCTTGCGTTGGATCTTCTCCCGCGAGGGAAAGAGCACGGCTGCTGTTGAGCCTCTTTTGATGCTGGTCCTGGTGTGTGCACTGATCGGCGCGCGGCTGGCCCATTGCCTCTTCTATGCGCCTGCGTTTTACCTCGCCAATCCGGTACAGATTCTGTATGTCTGGGAAGGCGGCCTTGCCAGCCACGGTGGACTCGTTGGCACGGTTACTGCACTCTTCTTCATCGCCAAGTGGTATGACTTGCCCTTCGTGTGGCTGATGTCTCGCGTGGCCATTCCCGGCGCGCTGACTGCCGCCTGTGTGCGCCTGGGCAACTTTTTCAACTCCGAAATTCTCGGTCTGCCGTCCCAACTGCCCTGGGCCGTTGTGTTTGCAAGGGTAGACAGCATCCCGCGCCATCCCGTCCAACTCTACGAGTCCTTTTCTTACCTGGCACTCTTCGGAGTCCTCTGGCTGGTCTACCGAAAAGTCTCCGCCGGGCTGGCGACCCGGCTACTGCCTCCGATGTTCCTGTGCGGCCTGTTCGTCACCCGGTTCGTGCTGGAGTACACCAAAACACGTCAAGCCGACTACGCCACAGACCTCCCCCTTTCCACGGGACAGTTGCTGAGCCTGCCATTCATTGCCGCCGGCGTGGTGTGGATGGCTTGGGCGTTCAAAGGCATGGAAAAAGACAAAGGCAAGGGCAAGGGCAACAATGGCGCAGAGACCGATCCACTCTGAGCATCATGCGCGTTGGCAATCTGACGGCCAGGTCATTGACACCTCCTGAATTAGCGTTCTGCCCGGTCGCGCGGTCGCGCTCTCGGCCGCACCTGCCGAAATACCGCACCCCGTTTCACACCCCATTCCAATCAGAGTGAGTATGGCAGCCGAGGCCTTCCGCGCTTCAAACGCCATAGCACATAACCTGCTCCACGGACTCGAGACTGGGGGATATGGCCCGTTCCAAGGCGCCGAAACATTGGCAACAGCCGGAACCAAAGGAAAAAGGAATACCAAATGCCGAAATCACCCGCTTCTCCTCAAGTAAGAAGCGATTAGACCCGATAGTCTTGGACACAACAGCCCCGAACGAATCCGCGCTCGGAGGCCTATGGCTGACGAGGACTTTATGTTTGCAACGTCTTTCTTCCAAGGGTTCAGGACAAGAACCCAACTGCTGCTTTCTCATGGATTGCTGGCCTGCCTGGCGGTCGGAACCGGTGTCGCCGGCGTCATATCGCTGACACAGCTTCAAAGCGACTATCTGGGCTATGTGGAGGGCTCTGCCAAACGTCTGGCGCTGGCCAACGAGGTACTTGAGGCCACCAACGCCCGCGCCATTGCCGCACGCAATCTGGTTCTGGTGTCGGCAGCGGAAGACATCGCGGCCGAGAAGGAGGCCGTCGATCAGTCAGGAAAGGCGTTGGAATCGGCGCTCGCCCAATTGGAGGCCCGCCTGGCCAGCAATGCCGATGTTTCACAGGAAGAAAGGGATTCCTTCAAAGCATTCCAAGAGGTGGAAAGCCGCTATGGTCCGGTCGCAACAGCCATCGTCAACAATGCCATTACCGGCAACAAGGACCTGGCCACCGTCAGCATGATCGAGGAATGCCGTCCATTGTTGGCAGAGCTGCTCACAGCAGGACATGCGTACCTGGATTTGGTCACCAAGGAGGCAGCCGCACAGGCGCAAGCTCAGGCACAGGCATCCACCGTTTCCAAGACCGTCATGATGGCGCTGGTCCTCCTCTCGGCCTTCCTGAGCGTGACGCTCACATGGCTTCTGGTCAGGTCCATTGTGGGGTCGTTGGGCGCAGAGCCCTCGCAACTGGCCACTTTTGCCAAAACGGTCGCCGCAGGCGATTTGAGCGACAAGAAAGACAGCCAACCAGGGGGCTACCCGGCCAACAGCGTCATGGCGTCTTTGGTCGAAATGCAGGCGAGCCTCTCGCGCATCGTGCGCGACGTCAGGGAGGCATCCTCTTCCATCGCCAACGGCTCCAGCGAGATTGCGTTGGGCAACTCGGATCTGTCTCAACGCACAGAGCAACAGGCCTCTAGCCTGCAGGAAACGGCCGCTTCCATGGAGCAGCTCAACGGGACGGTGCAAACCAATGCCAGCACCGCGCGGCATGCTGTCGAGGTATCGAGCGCAGCCAGCCACTCCGCAGAACAAGGCGGCCGCATCGTGGCTGAGGTCATCGAGACAATGGAAGGCATCTCGCAAACGTCAAGCAAGATCGCCGACATCATCGGCGTCATCGATGGCATTGCCTTCCAGACCAACATTCTGGCACTCAACGCAGCCGTGGAGGCAGCACGCGCAGGCGAGCAAGGAAGAGGGTTCGCCGTGGTCGCTGCCGAAGTTCGGACGCTTGCGCAGCGCAGCGCCAACGCCGCCCGCGAAATCAAGGACCTCATCGGCGGAAGTGTCGAGCGCGTGGAGGCAGGATCCCAACTGGTCGGCAAAGCCGGCGTCAGCATGGGCGAGATCGTCAATCAGGTGAAGCAAGTCACGATCATGATCGGCGAGATCAGCTCAGCCACGGATGATCAGAGCACAGGTATCGGGCAGGTCAGCTCAGCCGTCGCGCAACTGGACAACGCAACGCAACAGAACGCGGCTCTGGTTGAGCAAAGCGCTGCTGCTTCTGCCAGCTTGAAGCAGCAGTCTGAGAAGCTCGCCGAACTGGTTTCGGTCTTCAAGATCTGAGTCCGAAGACCAGCGCCTTTCGACAAACCAGAAACCAAACCTAAACCCACACCAGACGGGCACTCACTGACAAAGAGTGTCCGTTTTCCTCGTGGAGTGCCTCGCGATTCGCCAGACGGCGATCACAGCCGCTTGAGTTCGACTCGCCTGTTCAGCGCCCTTCCCTTGGCGGTGTCATTGGATGACTTCGGAGAAGACTCGCCAAAGCCTTTCGCATCCAACTGCTTCTCCGGAACCGAATGCTCGGAGATCAGCGCGTCGCGAACGGCAGCAGCCCTGCGGGTCGAAAGTTTCATGTTGTCTGCATCGTTGCCTTGCGAATCCGTGTGTCCCTGGACCTGGACCTTCAGATCCGGGGAAGCGCGCAGCATGTCCGCAATCAACTTCAAGGTCGGCTTCGAATCCGGCTTGATGACGCTCTCTCCAACATCAAAATAGATGCCATAAAGCGAGACGCTTCCTTCCGCCATCAACTTCTTCCTCAAAGGTTCTGCAGCAAGGTCATTCGTGACCTTGAAACTCACGCGCTGGACTTCCTGGCCGTTCTCGCTTGAGATCATTCGCAGGCTGTACTCGCCCTTCTTTGGAGGCGCAACAAAGCCAACTTCGCCGTTGACCTCGCCGCGCATGTATTCGTAGGCCAGATACGCAGACTGATCGCCGTCTTTGGGAAACACGCCGATCCAGGCGTCCTTCGGGAACTCCTTATGAGATTTGAACCTCACCGCCATCGGCTCATTCGGTTCGAACGTTGCCTTCTCCAGCTCCAGTACGGTCACCACCTCCTGCTGGTAACCCACCTTGAAGGCAAGACGTTTCACTTCCTCCCCTCGCTCTGAGGAGATGAGCCTGAACTGGTAGTCGCCCATCTGTTCTGGCGCCTTGAATGTGTAGACGCCGTCGGCCCGGCTCCGCAGGTACTGATAGCTTTTGTAGCCGTCGGCGCCAGCTGGTGCGCCGGCGTCAAATGTGCCAACCCAGGCGGAATCCCCGAAGGTTTCTTTGGATACGACCTTGAGAACAATCTCGCCGCCCGGAGCGACAACTCGGGTGCTGGCGTTCATTTCCACACTGGCTGGATCAATCGATGCCACAACGAAAGGAATTCTTTTCGCACCCTTTTCGACGTAGTTCCCATCGACCAGTTTCAGGTGAAATTTCCCTGACCTCTCGGGTGCATTCAGCGTGACCACTCCACGCTTGGCGTCACCCAGGTACGCGTAGGTCTCGTAGTTCTGTGTTTGAGCGGAGTCAGAGGACTTGAAGAGGCCCACCCACCATTGACGTGTGTCGCCCTTCTCGGAGCTGACGTCAAAAGCCACCTTGATTTCCTGTTTGTGCACGTAACGGGTCTGACCTCCTTCGATTGCAATCGTGTTGGCCCAAGCCATTGAGTTGGCGATCAGCAGCGCCAGGAAGAAGATGGACGATAGAAATGTTTTTTTCATGGGTGTATTGAATCGACGGGTTGGTACACGTTCCGTGACGCCGCCCCAGCGCGCCGGAAACAGGGCGCGTCTGCACGGGAACAGGTTCCACCCCACCTCGCCCGATAGCCGATGAGGCCCGCCTACTGCAACAGCGCCGCCCAGAGTTTGCCTCATCCCCAGCATTCCACTCCCGCGTGATGGTATTTTTGCCTTGCGCAAAGCATAGGCCTGAGATGACGCCGTTGCGACAAAGGCTCGAGAACAGACGACGAAACGTTTGGAGGCATTGTCAGGGACAATTTTGTCCGCACAGCGACAAAGATGTCGCACCCCTCATCCGCCTCCTTCCTGTGCCCTGGTCTCGTGCGCCTTCTTCTTCGGTCCACTCACAAAGCCATTTTCGCAGCGGGACAAATTTGCACCACCCTACTTGAGGCCTGCGAACACAAGTGCTGTTGAATCAAGGCGGTAGCCGGCCCCCCTTGCCTGGCACGCGAGTTGCAACCCCGGGTCAGTTAACGACGCGAACGAAGCCTCACGGCTTCAAAAAGCGCCTTCAACCCCACCGTTGATCAGGAGAAGGCCACCCATGGGAAAGTCCATCTATTCGACTTCGCGGGGATATTTCCACAACCTGGACCCCTACCGCCTGCACGCCACGATCTCGAAGGCCAAGTCGGAACGGTCGCGCCTGAGCAAGCTGATCGGCAAACGGCGCTTGCCCAGGGTGAGCACCTTCTACACCATCTTGCAGGACAAGCGAAAGAACAACCCCACCAAGTTCGGCAGCGTTCCGCAAGGACCGCACACCTTTCCGCACCATGGCATCCACCAGGGAATCATTGAGGCCCGCGAACAAGGCAAGCTGGACGTCTTCAAATCGGTCATTCCCAGTCCGGCTGACTACGGCAAACGGGTCGACGCAGAAATTCCGCTCGGCCACCCGAAGCGGCCACGCGCAGAGCTATCCAAAATGATCTTCACCAAACGGCACGGGCGATTCATCACCCTGAGCAACATGGCAGGTCGCACAGAACTGGACGATATTCGGCTGTCACACGTCATCAACAAGCTCATTCAGATGGATCCACACGGCTCCTACTCCTACAAGGGAGGAGGCGCCAGCAGAAAGGCGCTCAAGGGCAAAGGAGAAAGCAGCTTGCTCCCCCTCGCCCAGCAAGTTGACTTGCCTGCCAACAGTGGATTCAGGGATCTGGCAGCAGCACACAACCGCAACAAGGCGCTGCTCTCTGCACTCGGTAAGGTAGGGCTCAAGTAGCAAGCGCCTCCCGATACCGCAGGAGCCGCGACTGCCTCCACCAATCTCTGCCAGGTTCATTCTCCAAGGAAGAAACACCATGCCAAAGCCTAAAAAAGGATGGAAGGGTGCCATCACCTCGCTCAAGCATTTCGGCACGATTGTCTCGCACCCCCAGCAGTACTACCGCTACAAGACACACCGCGATGCTTTTGTGGCAGAGAACCACCTGGACCTGCACCATGCCTATCACGGCGAAAGAGACAACCCTGAGCATCCCTATCCCGGTCGGCACCTGGGGACTGCCCGAGAAGCGGGCGTGATCTATCCGGGAGCGGATCATCACCATACCGTTGTACAGGGGCGTCTGGCCGCTATGGCACCATTCGATCATCAGCTATCACGAGGCGTCGCAGACGATCAACTTGGCCATTCACCTGGTACCCTGGTAGTGATGAAAAGCGAAGCCCCCGGCGCACCGCCTGTGCTTCGCGCCGCGGTGAAACGCGGTCCACACGGCGACCGCACCCAGGATGACGTCGGGCGCACACAGCACAGCACCCTGAGCGGTGGTCAGCCGGTGGGCTCTGCCGCGCTGCTGCTGGAAGACGGACGCCTCGCCATGACCTCAGGGCACCACAGGCCTGACGAGGCAGCCGCCGTCAAGTTGGCTATCCACGGCAAACAAACCGACACCTTCCTGCGCAGGGAAACCGATGTGGTTTATCCCGGCCCTCACCACGCCGCCCCGGTACCTGCCGACCTTTCGCTGAAGCGCCGCATGCAAGTCGTCTCCGACTGGGCTCGAAGGCAGAACGAACGCGGCGGATAACAGCCTAGGTGGGGACAAGCTATTGAAACATCACACCTAGGCCGTCAGCTCAGGCAACAGGTATCTATTCCAGAGTGAGGTCTCACAACCGGCCCTGAAAAATCCAAAATGCCCAATGCGATGAACGCCCACTTCGCGCGGTGAAATCCGCTTCATCGAGCGCGGCGCATTGACGTAGAACCCGTGCAGCGATGCCGTATTGCGCGCTGACATCATCTCGTCGTCTTCGAAGGACAACGACGTAATGGGCGTACTGACAGCCGCAAACGCTGCCCGCACACCCGGCCCCTCCGCACCTACCACGTATTCCGGGTTCAGGCACCAGCGCCGCCACTGGTCCATGACGCCACGCGGCAAATCACCCACCTTGCGCAAGCGCTTGCCAGGGAAGTAGCCTGTGAGACGGGTCGCCAGCGGCGCGACGAAGTACCACAACCACCAGGCCTTCCACTTCAGGGCTGGCACATTCTCCAGCCAATATCCGCTGCCGGTCGCAATCGTCACCGCTTTGGTGATGCGGTCACGCTTGGGCAGAAGACCAAGGATCTGCCCACCCAAGCTGTGCCCCAGCCAATACAGGGGCATGTCGGGCAGCATCTCAGACACTGCCGTGAGCATGGCATCGCAGTCATAGCGAGCCCAGTCCACGATGTCGACTTTGAGATCCCGGATATCACCATTGTCCGACCGCCCGGTGCCGGAGTAATCGAAGCTCGCCACCAGGTAGCCCTGGCCGGCCAGCCATTCTGCCAAAGGTGCATAGAAGCTCTGGTTCACGCCCATGGCAGGCGCAATGAGTGCCGCCGCCATGGGCTTTCCCTGTGGATGGAAAAGTGTCGCCTGCACAGCGCAACCATTGCCCGCCGTCACGGTTCGCAAGGTCCGACGAATGGGCGCTCCATTGTCTGGGAAGGCAGCAGAAGAAGGTGGAACGGCGTTGGCGGATGAGTCATGAGTCGTCATCGTTCTGGCCTCCTCGGGTTGAAGAATCAAGCCAGTTTGCCTGGGTCGGCGCTCAAAGCCAAGTATTGGCCAGCAATTTCTTGTCGCTCATCCGACAACCCCCATACGGCTCCGCGCCAGGCGACTGCCATCGCTTCGCAACTGCATACGGGCGACTTGCCGTTAGCGGATGCGAGCAACTCAGAACAAGCCAAGCCAAGCCAAGACTTGCTACCGAACGATCGCTTCTTACTCCCCCCGGTCTACATTCTTCAGCGAGGCCGGACTGAATCGTCGAATCTCTTTGAGCATTTGCGCCTTCTTCCCTGGCATGGCCACTTGTCTGCCATGAACATCGCTATGGATTTCATATCCATGCCTGGTCATGTCGACCAACTCCTGAGCATAGAAGGTCCGCTGTCTGCTGTCTGCTGTCTGCTGTCTGCCGTCCGGATCAGGGTGCTGGAGACACACAGGACCCGGAAGATCGGTCAGGTCCTATGGCGCGCCAACGCTTGCTGGCGGAAGGACAAGAACGCCAAGCGATGCTTGCACGAAGCACAGTAGGCGTCCTGGCTGACCTTGGGGCTTTGAAGCTTGCGAATCAATCGGAGCGGGTAGTCGGGCAGAGGGCCTTCCGGCAGACCCCAATATCGCGGGAGGTACGAGCCAAAATCTGCATCGCAGAAGTCACATAGCACGATTTCACATCCCCAGATTTCAAACACATGGTAGTCGTGCTCGCCTTGAGAGAGGTGCTCTATCTCCTGCTGAGCGTGACCACAGTCGAAGCACGGGGCCACGTCAATGGGCTGCATCTCAGTTGAACAAATGGGGCATAGGATCATGTTGCACGACTACACACGTTTGATACCCCAACGCAGCTTTGCATCAATGCGACTGCACAACATGGTCTTCCTCTCCTCCCTTGCACACTGAAAGATCTATCAAGGCCTCGGCCGATGGCTTGCACGAACAGCCGGCGGCCTGCTCGGTCGGGAACAGTCGCCCGCTCGCGCCTGCGCTGCTGACCTCCGGATACTCTACACCACCGCCACTCGCCAAAGCGACGTCTTGCCGTGGCATCACTATGCGATCTGCAACGCGATTGCAACGCCCATTCCGCATCCCGCAAAGGGGGAGTTGACAGGCCTTAGTCGCAGCCGGTGCACCTTAGCTCCATGGCTTCAAGCGAGAGGTCGGCCGCGCAGTGCTTCCCGTAGATAAGCTTCGCGATGCCTTGCTCAACGCTCACATGTCGAATGCGAGGTTCGCCCACTGCCGGGTCGCGACAGCGATCGAGCACGGGAACATTCACTGGCGCGGCGCCCTCGGTTGGCGTGACAATGAGAGAGCGGCCGTCCGGTGAAATACGAACAGCCGGCGCTTTGGGCGACGCGAGCGAGGCCGCACCTTCGCCCGCGGCAGCGAAGGCAGACTCCACGAGCCCGCAAGCGGAGAAAAGCAGAAAGCAGCAAAGAATCGAGGCCCTTAGGTACACGGCGACGAACAGAGTCAAACGCTCAGCTCCATGGTTGTCACACCGCCGAACCCCAGAATGCTCTTCAGCTCCGGGAAGTTTTCGGTCTTCACGTCTCTGAAACCGAAGCGTTCATAGAGTTGGCGCGCTTTCGGATTCGTATCAATCACATCCAGCCTGACTCGATCGAAATCGTGGCTTTTCGCGTACCTGCGGATCTCTTCCAGCAAACGCTTCCCTATTCCCATGCCCCTCGCATGAGACTGGACCGCAATACCATCCATGACGAGTTCGTTCGGCCGAGGTGTCCGTTCGAAGAGGCTGAAAACAACCGCCGCTCGATTCCCTCCGAGAAAGCCCAGGTGAGACAGCAAGTCGCGATACCTCAGACCACTGGTGAGCGACTTGCCGTGGGCATGAAACCCTGCAAGCCCCACCAGCTTGTCTCCCATCAACGCGGCTATGGCCGAATCAAGATTGAATCCTTCGGCAAACAGCGCCTTTCGCCTATCCATATTTGGTACAGCCAAGGCAAGCTTCTCACCGAATGCTTGATCAAAAAGATCGACGGCCACAGACCTGTGTTCGTCGGGAATTCCAACCTGGTAGGTGATTGCTTCTGGCTTCACCATCATCTATGCCTCTTGATTGGGGCCAGCGGTGGCCATCTGCCTCCCGTGCTGAGCCAATGGGTTAAACGTCTCGCTCGTGGCGAGGTGGCGGTACGGAACGACCGCGAGTCTCAGCCCAGTATCCATCGTGCACACCGGCATCAACCGCAGGTCTTGGCTGGCGTACAAGCTGCCCTGACTGTCTTTCTTCGGACCGGAGATCCAGTCATGCTCACCGGTCTCCACATCGAAGCAGTGGACCTTCAAGCGATTTCCCTTCATGCGTTGCAAGGACTTCCCCCGCATAGATCGGTACTGCGTCAAGCTTGGCCTCGATGTACATGATGCGTGTCTTCTTGTCTCGAAGTGTACCTCCGCAAGAAGAGGCATCCCGTGTAGAGGGCAGCCTGCGCCACAATGGCCAAGCCATCCGAAAGGCTCAAGCACTCGCCGCGCGCCAGACAGGGAACAGGGCATCGTCTCGTGTTGCAGAAACCGGCAGCACTTGCTCCCACGCGTTGCACCTGTGCCTTCCGAATGGCTGACGTTTGGATTCACGAGCCCCTGGGGAGCCTTTGCATAGCCTGCGCGATGCAAACGGTTACGGGCCAACAAAGGGTTTGCTTCGACCCTGATTTCCTGATGGATTGCGTCCTGGAGCAGCACTTCATGAACGCCGAACAAGGTAGTGGTTTACCCTATTAGCGATTGCACTGGTATGTTTGTCCAGCGCATTCTTGAACCATACCCGGATGCCAGTTCTGATTTCCCCTCCGGACCTCCCCAATTGGGTGCCCGGCAGAGTCATGTCTGCCAGTGATGGGCTGGGCTGGAAAGGCGTATCACACCGTTCGTACCGGTACACGGGCCTTGACGTACCGATACCGCCGATGGACCACGTGATGATCGTTCGCTATCGGCAGGGCCAAACGCCCATGGAGCGCCGACTTGACGGGAAATGGAGCAAGGCTGCTTGCGAACCGGGCGTTTTCTCTCTGCTGACACATTCAGAGCCATCGCATTGGTATTGGACGCAGTGCATCGACGTGTCTCATACCTATTTGTCCGAGGCCCTCATGTGCAGGGTGGCTTCGGACGTCATGGAGCGGCCGGTCGCGGAGGTGCGATTGCTTGATCTTTTGAGCGCGCAGGATCCGGTGGTGACCAGCATCACTGATGCCATCACGCTGGAGGCCCAGCAGAAGGGGATGGGCGGAGCCCTGTATGCAGAGGCTCTCGCGATGCAGTTGACCGTCCATTTGCTGCGTCGCTACGCCGCTGTGACGTACCGAGACTGCTTCGTTGCCGGAGCACTCCCCCCCGGTCGGATGCGCCGACTCGATGAGTACATTGAGGCACACCTGCACGAGAGCATGACCATCGAGCAACTGGCTCAGGTGGCAGAGCTCGGTGTCTGGACCTTTGCCAAGCACTTCAAATCGGCCACCGGCCGCTCGGTCCATGCCTATGTGATGGACCGAAGAGTCGAACGCGCCCGCCGGCTGTTGTCCCAAGGACTGATGGCCATCAAGGAAGTCGCGTTCGCCTGCGGGTTCTCAGACCAGGCGCACATGACCCGCGTCTTCCGCTCGCGCCTGGGCGTCACTCCAGCCAGGCTCAAGAAGGCGAGGTAGACCGCGCCCCGGGCTTTCGCACCCGATTCACCGGCAGGTACAAAAAATCGCCTGAAATCGACAAGACCCGGAAAACGGGCGTCTCCAAGATGCGTTCTTGGTATCGAACCGCCGTCGCAAGGCGCGCGATACCGAATTCTCCGGCCAGCAGAGCCGGTCAACGTGAACGTCACAGGAGACAAGATGAGTACCGTCACTTTGGAAAAGGCCAAGCAAGGCCAGTCGAGTTCCTCCGCTACAGCCTACGACGCAGTCGTCATCGGAGCTGGTGTCGCCGGCTTGTACCAACTGCACCGGCTTCGCGAAATGGGCATGTCGGCGCGGGCATATGACACAGCGTCTGGCGTGGGTGGAACGTGGTACTGGAACCGATACCCCGGCGCGCGATTCGATTCCCAGGCCGAGATCTACCAATACTGGTTTTCGGAGGAGCTGTACAAGTCCTGGCAGCCTTCGGAGCGCTTTCCTGCTCAGCCCGAGACGGAGCGTTGGCTGAACTATGTAGCCGACAAGCTTGACTTGAAAAAGGACATCCAGTTCAACACCCGCATCGCCTCTGCCCACTTCGACGAAGCGCAACACCGCTGGAACATCACCACCGATCAAGGCGAGAAGATTCAAGCGCAATTTCTCATTGCCTGCTGCGGCATGTTGTCCGCTCCCCTGTCGGACCGGTTTCCGGGCCAGGCCGATTTCAAAGGCCAGATCTATCACACCGGCCTGTGGCCCAAGACGCCCGTGGACTTCAAAGGCAAGCGTGTGGCAGTTGTAGGCACGGGCGCAACAGGCATTCAGGTCATCCAGACCATAGCGCCCGAGGTTGGATCGATGAAGGTCTTCGTGCGCACGCCGCAGTATGTGATCCCGATGAAGAACCCCAAATACAGCGCCGACGACTGGGCCAAATGGGGAGCCCAGTTCCACCAGCTCAAGAAACGTGTGCGCGAAACCTTTGCCGGCTTCGACTACGACTTCGACGCCGGCCCCTGGGCGGAGAAAACACCTGAAGAGCGCACGGCCGTGCTGGAGAAGCTGTGGAACGACGGCTCGTTGGCACTGTGGCTGGCCTCATTTCCCGAGATGTTCTTCGATGAGCAAGTGAGCGAAGAGGTGTCGGAGTTTGTTCGCGAAAAGATGCGCGCACGCCTCAAAAATGACCCGAAACTGTGCAAGCTGCTGATTCCTTCCGCAGATGACTACGGGTTCGGAACCCACCGCGTGCCGTTGGAGAACAAGTACCTGGAGGTGTACCTGCAACCCAACGTGGAAACGGTGGATTGCCAGCAAGCCCCGATCGAGCGAATCGTGCCCGAAGGCATCCAGACCGCCGACGGAAAAGTGCATGAGGCAGACATCATCGTGTTGGCCGTCGGCTTTGACGCGGGCTCCGGCGCACTCAGCCGCATTGACATCCGAGGCCGGGGCGGCAGGTCGCTGAAAGATCAGTGGTCGCAGGAAATTCGTACCGCCATGGGCCTTCAAGTGCATGGCTATCCCAACCTGTTCACCACTGGCGCACCCCTCGCCCCCTCTGCTGCGCTGTGCAACATGACCACCTGCTTGCAGCAGCAGGTGGACTGGATCAGCGACTGCATTGCTTACGCACGCAAGGAAGGCAAAGCAGAGATCGAGGCAAGCAAGGAGTTCGAGGACGCCTGGGTGCAGCACCACGACGAAACAGCCGCCAAGACGCTCGTGGTCAAGACCGACTCCTGGTACATGGGTTCGAACGTGGACGGCAAGCCGCGCCGCTTGCTCTCGTACATCGGCGGGGTAGGCAACTACCACGCCAAGTGCGACGAGCTGGCAAGTTCGGGCTATCCCGGCTTCGACATGCGCTGAGGCGGGAGATCATCATGAGCAGACTCAAAGGTCAAGTAGCCGTGGTCACTGGCGGTGGCAATGGACTGGGCGAAGCCATCGCGCTTCGTATGGCAGAGGAAGGCGCCGCGATCGCCGTTTTTGATATCGACGCGCGCGGCAAGACAGTCGTGGCGGAGCTTGAAGCCGCTGGCCACCGTGCGATGTTCGTACGAACCGACGTGACGGACGAATCCCAGGTGCGCAGTGCCATGGACGCAACGGTCAGCCGCTTCGGGCAGGTGAACACGCTGGTGAACAACGCAGGCATCGAAGGAGCCAACAAGCCCACCGACCAGTTGTCCCTGGCCGAATGGGAGCGCGTGATGGCGGTCAACACCACCGCCGTGTTCCTGTGTACGAAGCATGCCGTGCCACACCTCAAGCGCAGCGGGGGCGGTTCCGTGGTCAACATCTCCTCCATCTACGGAATCGTCGGGGGCGGCGACATCCCGCCCTACCACGCAGCCAAAGGCGCTGTTCGCACCATGACAAAGAACGATGCGCTCACATACGCGGCAGATCGAATCAGGTTCAACTCTGTTCATCCCGGGTTCATCTTCACGGCGCTGGTGAAACGGTACGTCAACGACGCCGGGTGGGATGCCACTGCCGCCAAGACGTCGCTGGACGCCCTGCACCCGCTGGGCGGAACGGGCACACCGGACGACATCGCCTGGGGCGTCGTCTACCTCGCGTCGGATCAGGCACGGTGGGTCACAGGCGCCGAACTGGTGATCGACGGCGGCTACACGGCGCGCTGAAACGCAAGGGGGCGGTCGCCACTGACCGCCCCGATCTCACCACACACATGGAGACAAACGTGAACACCTACTACACACAAGAAACCCACGGCCCATTTCAGATGATCGACATTGGTCGCCTGGAGCTCGCGGAAGGCGGCATTCTGGAACACTGCGAACTGGCCGTCGCCACCCATGGCCAGCTCAATGCAGCCAAGGACAA
>JBNKNN010000083.1:0-37614 GCA_050293865.1 Hydrogenophaga sp.
CAGACATGATGACCTTCTTGGCACCCGCGTCAATGTGCTTTTGCGCGCCTTCCTTGGTCAGGAAGATGCCGGTGGACTCGATGACAACGTCGGCACCGATCTCGCCCCACTTGAGCGCGGAGGGATCCTTCTCGGCGGTCAAGCGGATCTTCTTGCCGTTGACGATCAGGTTGGCGCCGTCAACGCTGACTTCACCCTTGAAGCGGCCGTGCACGCTGTCGTACTTGAGCATGTAGGCCAGATACTCGGGCTCGAGCAGGTCATTGATGCCGACGATCTCGATGTCGTCAAAGTTCGCGACCGCTGCGCGGAACACCATGCGGCCAATGCGGCCAAATCCGTTGATACCGACTTTGATGGTCATGTCCTCTACTCCTGTTGAATGGGTGAACAAATGGGGCAAATGCTGAAACAAAAAATGGGATGGGTCTGGCGAAGACGTCAGCGGGCCAGTGCTGCGCGCACAGTGTCGACCACGTTCTCGGGGGTGAAGCCGAAATGCTTGAAGAGGTCAGCGGCTGGAGCCGACTCACCGAAGGTGTCAATGCCGACCACTGCCGCGACGCCATACTTCCACCAGCCGTCGGTGGAACCCATTTCGACGGCCACCCGCGGCAGGCCTTGTGGCAGTACAGACTTCTTGTAGGCGACCGTTTGCTGATCGAAGGTGGTGGTGCTGGGCATGGAGACCACGCGCACCGCGATCTTGTGCTCTTTGGCCAGGATCTCTTGCGCCTTGAGCGCCAGCTGCACTTCGGAACCGGTGGCGATGATGACGGCCTGGGCTTTCTTCTTCAAACCGACTTCAGCCGGTTCGGCCAGCACGTAGGCACCCTTGCTGATGTCAGACAAATCCTTCTTCGGCGCGTAGGGCAGGTTCTGGCGCGAGAGAAGCAGGGCCGTTGGCTTTTGCGCATTGCGCAGGGCCACGGCCCAGGCCACGGTCGTCTCGGCCGTGTCGGCCGGACGCCAGACGTCCAGGTTGGGGATCAGGCGCAGGCTGGCAGCGTGTTCGATGGACTGGTGGGTCGGGCCGTCTTCACCCAGGCCGATGGAGTCGTGCGTGAACACGTGGATCACACGCTGCTTCATCAGCGCCGCCATGCGGATGGCGTTGCGGCTGTAATCAGAGAAGGTCAGGAAGGTGCCGCCGTAGGGGATGTAGCCGCCGTGCAGGGCTACGCCGTTCATGATGGCCGCCATGCCGAACTCGCGCACGCCGTAGTTGATGTGGCGGCCCACCTGGCCGTCTTCGGTCTTGACCACCTCGCCGCTCTTGTCCATGCGCAGGGCAGGCGTGGAGGGGGTGTTGGTCAGGTTGGAACCGGTCAGGTCGGCGGAGCCACCCAGCATTTCAGGCAGCTTGGCCGTGAAGTGGCCCAGCGCGATCTGGCTGGCCTTGCGGCTGGCCACGGTTTCGGCTTTGGTGTGGGCTTCAACGGCAGCATCAACGGCCACCTGGTCAAAGGCCTTGGGCAGCTCGCCAGCCATGCGACGGGTGAATTCGGCAGCCAATTCCGGGAAGGCTTTTGCGTATGCAGCAAAACCAGCATCCCACTCGGCTTGCATGGTTTGGCCAGCGGCTTTGGCGTCCCAGGCAGCATAGACTTCGGCCGGGATTTCAAACGGGGCGGCCGTCCAGCCCAGGGCTTCGCGGGTCAGGGCGATTTCCTCGGCGCCCAGTGGCTCGCCGTGGGCTTTGGCCGTATTGGCACGGTTGGGGCTACCCTTGCCAATGCTGGTCTTGCAGCAGATCAAGGTCGGCTTGTCGCTGTTGGCTTTGGCCTTGGCAATGGCGGTGTCCACGGCGTCAATGTCATGGCCGTCAACATTGCGGATGACGTTCCAGCCGCAGGCTTCAAAGCGCTTGGGGGTGTCGTCGATGAACCAGGGGGCCACCTGACCGTCGATGGAGATGCTGTTGTCGTCATACAGAGCGATCAGCTTGCCCAGTTTCCAGGCACCGGCCAGGGCTACGGCCTCGTGGCTGATGCCTTCCATCAGGCAGCCGTCGCCCATGAACACGTAGGTGTGGTGGTCGACCACGGTGTGACCTTCGCGATTGAACTCAGCGGCCAGCAGCTTTTCTGCCAGCGCCATGCCCACCGCGTTGGTGATGCCCTGGCCCAGCGGCCCGGTTGTGGTTTCAACGCCGGGAGTGATGCCCACTTCGGGGTGGCCTGCGGTTTTGCTGTGCAGCTGTCGGAAGTTCTTCAGCTCCGACATCGGCAGGTCGTAGCCGGTGAGGTGCAGCAACGCGTAGATCAGCATGGAGCCGTGACCGTTGGACAGCACGAAGCGGTCGCGGTTGGCCCAGGCAGGATTGGTCGGGTTGTGACGCAGGTGGCGGCCCCACAGCGCAACCGCCATGTCGGCCATGCCCATCGGTGCACCGGGGTGGCCCGACTTGGCTTGTTGCACGGCATCCATCGCGAGGGCGCGGATGGCATTGGCTTGTTGGCTCGGAGTGGCGGTGGAGGTGGCGTCGGGCATGTGGGCTGGCGGGGTCGGCTGGTGGTCGAAACTGTGGGCGGGTGGCCCAACAGGCGATAGGGGAAAACCCATGATTTTATCGGTCTCGGAACCGGCGTCGACCCCAGTGACGGTATCGAGACAACCGACCCGGCCTAACATTGGATGCCATCTGGGAAATAATGGGGGCTGTCACACCAATGATGCAGACCCTGCACTCCCATGAGCCAAGCCTTGCAACCTGGAGCCAATGTGCACGCGATCATCCTCGCCGCGGGCAGAGGCAAGCGCATGCGACCCTTGACCGACGAGACGCCCAAGCCCTTGCTGGCAGTGCATGGCCTGCCTATGGTTCAATGGCTCGCCGACGCCTTGGCCAAAGGCGGTCTGAGGCAACTGGTGGTCAACACAGAGTGGCTGGGGGAGCAAATCACCGTTTTCTTTGAACACTGGAATCAGGCCCACCCTGACGTCTGCCTTCGTTTCTCCCACGAAGGCCATGACTTTGGCTATGCATTGGAGACGGCTGGCGGCATCTCCCGAGCCTTGCCACTGCTGGACGAGGCATTCTGGGCCATGGCCGGGGATGTGTATGTGCCGGATTTCGACTTTTCGCCAGAGGCGCTCGATCGATTTGCGCGCAGCGAGCAGTTGGCCCATCTGTGGCTCGTCCCGAACCCTGAACACAACCCGGAGGGCGACTTTGGCCTCAATGGCAAAGGGCAGGCACTGAACATTGACGCCAGCCAGGCTCTGAAAGCCGGCATCCCCCGCTACACCTTTAGCACCATCGCCCTGTACAAGCGTGCGTTGTTTGAAGCCCCCTGGAGTGAGGTCCTTCCCGGCAATCCACAAGGCACCGCTGCTCCGCTGGCTCCGCTGCTGCGCAAGGCGATGGACGCTGGCCGCGTGAGTGCCGAGCTCTTTGAAGGCGCGTGGACGGACGTCGGCACGCCTCAGAGGTTGGCGCAGATCAACGCGACCGGACAATCCCATTTTTGACGACAGGGACAGCGCGAAACGCTGACAATGATTCATCATGGATGCCCACAATACCTATTCCGTCTACGCCGAACGTCGCGCCCGATTGGCAGCCCAACTGGGAGCTGGCGGCGTCGCCATCGTGCCGACCGCGCCTGAACGTACCCGCAACCGCGACAGCGAGTACCTGTTCCGCTTCGACAGCTACTTCTACTATCTGAGCGGCTTCACCGAGCCCAACGCATGGCTGGTGATTACCTCGGAAGGCCACACGACCTTGTTCTGTCAGCCCAAGGATCTCGAACGAGAAATCTGGGATGGCTACCGCCTCGGCCCTGAAGCAGCGCCTGGCATGCTGGGCGTGGATCAGGCATTCTCTGTCTCGACCCTTGCGACAGAGATGCCCGAGCTGCTGGAGAACCGTTCATCGGTCTGGTTCCCGTTTGCCACCCACCAGGGCATGACGGCGCGGGTCGACGGCTGGTTGCAACAAGTGAAGGCCCGCGTGCGCTTCGGCGCACTGTGCCCCGACGTGCAACGTGACTTGTGTAGCGTTCTCGATGAGATGCGCCTGATCAAGGATGCACACGAGCTGGCCATCATGCGCCGCGCAGCGCAGATCAGTGCAGGCGCCCATGTTCGCGCCATGCAGATGTCTGCGCGGATGATCCGAAATGGCGAGGACGTGCGCGAGTACCATCTGGATGCCGAATTGCTGCACGAGTTCCGACGCCACGGTTCGCAGTATCCCGCCTATTCCAGCATCGTGGCCGCGGGCGCCAACGCCTGTGTGTTGCATTACCGAGCCGACAACGCTCCGGTGCGCGATGGCGAGCTGGTGTTGATCGACGCCGGCTGCGAGTTGGACGGCTATGCCAGCGACATCACGCGGACCTTCCCCGCCAATGGGCGTTTCACCGGGCCGCAGCGCGAGTTGTACGACCTGGTGCTGGCCAGCCAGGAGGCTGCGGTGCAGGCCACCCGCCCTGGCGCGCGCTTCGTCGAACCCCATGACGCCACCGTTCGGGTACTCGCACAAGGTATGCTCGATCTGGGCTTGCTCAACAAGAATGACGTCGGTCACCTCGACGACGTCATCGAGAAGCGCCACTACTTCCGTCACTACATGCACCGCACCGGGCACTGGCTTGGCCTGGATGTGCACGACTGTGGCAGCTATGTCGAGCCGTCAGAGCTGGGCCAGACCAGCGAGCGTCTGGATCCACTGTCCAACGAGCTGATCAAGGACCGGCCCAGCCGCATCCTTCGGCCAGGCATGGTTCTGACCATCGAGCCCGGGCTGTATGTGAGCCCCTCTGAGGACGTGCCCAAACAGTTCTGGAACACGGGCATCCGCATTGAAGACGATGCGGTGATCACGGAGACTGGGTGCGAGTTGATCACCCGCGACGTTCCCGTGGATGGCGATGAGATCGAGGGCTTGATGCGTGGCTGAGATCCCCCGCCATATCCGCGTCCTCTCTGTCTGCACCGGGGAGGCGGCGCCTCTCCAAGTGGGTGACAGGTCTGTGTTGTCGGCTTATCGCAAGTCTGCCCGCCGGGCGTCGATTGATGTGGGCCCCTTGGGCTTGTCCGGCGACGAACAAGCGGATCTGAGTGTGCATGGCGGGCTTTCCAAGGCAGTGTATGTCTACCCTGCCGAACACCTGCCCGATTGGGCGAAAGCCCGCCAAGAACACGGTCTGGATGTGCCCGCACAAGGCTTGCCACCCGGTTTCATGGGCGAGAACCTGCTCATCAAAGGCCTGCGAGAGAGTGAAGTGTGGGTGGGCGACACCTTGCACTTGCCTGGCTGCGTTTTGCGCGTAACGGAACCTCGCCAGCCTTGCTACAAGTTCAACGCCGTGATGGGCTACGCCCGCGCCGCCAAGGACATGGTGCAGCGTGGCAGCAGCGGCTTCTATTGCTCGGTGGTGCAGCCTGGCACGGTAGAAGCGGGCGATACCATCACCGTGGAAGCTGGACAGAGAGGCCTGCGCATCAGCGATGCTTTCGCTGCCAAGAAACTCAAGCATTTGCGCTGATCTGGCTCGCCAGGGCTTTCCCACTGCCGGGCTCAGTGTTGTACAAACGGGCATGCGCCGACAAGCCTCCCCTTCTTCATCCGCCCCGTCTTCGCTCAGCGTACTCACGCTGACAATGAACCCCTCGGTCGACCTGTCGACAGATACGCCCATCGTCGAGCCCGTGCACAAGCTGCGCTGTTCAGAGGGCGTACATGACGCAGGCGGTGGAGGCATCAATGTGGCAAGAGTGCTGCACCGCTTGGGCGCAGCGTGCATCACACTCTGCCCCAGCGGTGGCCCCACCGGCCATTGGCTGGAGTCGCGGATGCGGCAAGAAGGATTGATCTGCCAGTTTGTGCCCATCGCAGGCGAGACGCGCGTGAGCTTCACCGTTCATGAGAGCAGCACTGGACGGGAATACCGGTTTGTCATGCCTGGTCCAAGCCTGACGGAGCCAGAGTGGCGCGCCTGCGTGCATGCCATCGAGAAGCTGCCGGCGATGCCCGACATCATTGTCGCCAGCGGCAGTCTGCCGCCCGGAGTGCCGGTCGACATCTATGCACACCTGGCGGAACTGGCCCGAAGCAAAGGGAGTCGCCTTGTGCTGGACTCCTCGGGTCCGGGCCTCAAGGCTGCTTTGTCATCGGGCAGCGTCTACATGGTCAAACCCAACCTGCGCGAGCTGGGGGACTTCTGTGGCCGCGCCCTCAACTCACCGGAGGACGGTTTGGCCGTGGCCCGGGAACTGGTCTCTTCCGGGCGCACCGAAGTCATGGCGTTGACACTCGGAGAGCAGGGCGCCTACCTCGTGTGCAAGAACGGGGCACGCTTCGCGCCCCCGTTGAAGGTGCCCATCGCCAGCGCCGTGGGCGCGGGCGACAGTTTTGTCGCTGGCATGGTTTGGGCATTGAGCAAACACCGTCCGATTGAGCAAGCATTCTCGTGGGGTGTGGCAGCTGGCTCCGCGGCGCTCATCACCACCGGCACCGGGTTGTGTCGGGCTGACGACGTGCGACGACTGCAACCGATGATCCAGCTTCAGACCGTCTGAACCACCGCCATCGGTGGACCTCTCCGGGCAGGTCCGGACACAGGTTTGGCCCGACCCATTGAAATAGAATCATTCTCATTTACAATCGATAATGATTCGCATTAATTTCAATCCAGAGACCAGATCACCATGAACCTTCGTTCCGTCGCAGTCGGCGTCCTTGCCTTCTCCAGCCTGACCCTGTCGCAACTCCCCGTCTACGCAGAGGGCGCAGACAAGAAAGTTGATCATTCCGCTGTGGCCCACCACTATGCCGAGATCGTCCACGCCAACTACGCCGACACGCTTGCCGCAGCCAAGAAGCTTCAGAGCAGCATTGATGTTTTTCTGGAGGCTCCATCGGCCGATGGCATGAACAAAGCCCGACAAGCCTGGCGCGACGCGCGCGAGTTCTACGGCCGAACCGAGGCCTTCCGCTTCTACGGCGGACCGATTGACGACGAGAGCGGGCCGGAAGGCCAGATCAACGCTTGGCCGCTGGACGAAGCCTATGTCGACTATGTGGAAGGAAAACCCGACAGTGGCCTGATCAACAACGCCAAGTTCGAGATCAACAAAGCCAACCTCACTGCATTCAACGAGCGCGGCGGTGAGGAGAACATCAGCGCTGGCTGGCACGCCATCGAATTCTTGCTCTGGGGCCAGGATCTGAGCGACACCGGTGCGGGCAACCGGTCTTTTGAGGATTTCGAGGACGGTAAGAAGCCCAACGCGGATCGTCGACGCACCTACCTGCGCGTCGTGACTGAATTGCTGATTGACGACCTGAATTCGGTGACGCAAGCTTGGGCTCCTGGTCAAGCCAACAACTACCGGGCCAGCTTTACCAAGGGCGGAAAGGAATCGGTTCGCAAGATCATCGTTGGACTAGGTTCGCTTTCTCGTGGCGAGCTCTCCGGCGAGCGCATGGAAGTCGCGCTGAATTCGCAAGATCAGGAAGATGAGCATTCCTGCTTCTCTGACAACACCCATCGTGACATTGTGACCAATGCCATGGGCATTCAGAATGTCTGGACTGGCAGCTACACGCGCGCTGACGGCACTCGCCTCTCCGGCCCTTCGCTGCGCGAGCTGGTGGCCGGCAAGGATGCAGCGCTGGCTGAGAAGGTCACGGGGCAAATCGCTGGCTCTGTGCAAGCGGCAGAGAGCATTCCTGCACCGTTCGACAGAGCCATTGTCCAAGGCTCAACCGGCCGCCCTGCAGTAGAAAAGACCATTGCGAGCCTGGTGCAGCAATCCAAGATGCTCGTCCAGTCCGCGAACGCAGTCGGCATTACCAAGCTGACGCTGATCGAACCCTGATCCGGACCTCGCCCGCGCCCTGTCACCTGCGCTCAAGCTGAGCCAGGCCCACCTCTCTATTGCTCTGAGCACGCTTCTCATGCCTCTCGCTCCCACAGCCACGCGCCTCGCGCTAGCCATTGGGGCCGCCGCCCTCGCCGCATCGGTCTTGAATCTGCAGGCCGCCGACCAACCTGCCAAAGGAGACGATCCTGCGGACGCCCTCGGCGAGGCCACTGGTGGCCAAACCACCGTCTGGGCCAATGGGCGCAATGCCTTCTCGTTTCCCCTGGCCAACCTGACCGACCCCGAGCGCACAAGATTTGTCATTGGCAACTCGTTCTTCAAGCGCAACTGGGTCGAGGCGCCTGCCTCCACCACGGCCCGCGACGGCCTCGGGCCGCACTTCATCGCGCGCTCCTGCGGTGGGTGTCATGGCATGGATGGGCGCGGCGAACCGCCCCAATGGGACAAAACCATCGGACCAGAGCCCGACAAGACCGTCAGTCTGCTGATCCGGCTCTCCATACCTGGCCGGCCGGCAGCGCATGCTGGCGTCGTGCCCGAACCCACCTACGGCGATCAATTCAACAACGCGGCCATTCAGGGCGTACAACCCGAGGGACACGTCGAGATCGCTCACACAACACTTGAGCGAGTCTTCGCCGACGGCACCAGGGTTACCCTGACCAAACCAGAGTACCGGCTCACCGACCTCGCATATGGCCCCATGCACTCAGATGTGCTTATCAGCCCGCGGGTCGCACCACACTTGGCCGGGCTGGGTCTGATCGAAGCCATTGACGAGAGGGACATTCTGGACAATGCACACAAGCAGAAGGCCTCAGGAGGCCCCATACAGGGCATGCCCAATCGCGTCTGGGACGCTTTCGCCCAGAGGGAAGTCGTCGGCCGCTTTGGCTGGAAGGCGAACACCGGCACCATCGCACATCAGAGCGCGGGGGCTTTTCTGGGTGATATGGGCATCACCACCAGCGTCTTCTTCAGAGAGGCTTGCACGGAACGTCAGGTCGACTGCCTCAAAGCGCCCCATGGTGGTGGTCGCATCAAAGGCAGGGACGGAGTGGTTCCGTCGATTGAAGCTCGACCGGACAGGCCCGAAATCGACGACAAGACCCTGAGCGATGTCATTTTCTATACCTCGACATTGGCGCCTGCGGCGCGCCGAAAGCCGAGTGACCCCCAGGTGCTGCTCGGACAGGCGTTGTTTCACCAAGCCAAGTGCGCGACATGCCATCGACCGAGCTATGAGACAACAGGCACGCTCTTCCCCAATCTGACCAGCCCGAGCGTGAAGGAACAAACCATTTGGCCCTATACCGACTTGCTCTTGCATGACATGGGAGATGATCTGGCGGATGGCCGGCCCGACTTTCTGGCGTCCGGCCGTCAATGGAAGACACCCCCGCTTTGGGGCATCGGCCTGATTCCTGCCGTCAATGGCCACCAGCGACTGCTCCATGATGGCAGAGCCAACGGCGTACTCGAGGCGATTCTCTGGCACGGCGGGGAGGCAGCGGAGTCGCGTAGGCAGGTGGAGCAGTTCACCGAAGCGGATCGTCTTGCGCTGGTGGCCTTCGTGGAGTCGCTATGACGAAGCTGATGACCAGGGATGTCGGCCTGCGTCCCTCTCGCAGTGGGTTGTACTTCGCAGCTATGGCGCTGGCTTGGTTTGGTGGACTGATGGGCGCGCACGCGCAAGATCTCATTCCCATGCCGTATTACTCCGCGGTTCAAACAGTGAGAGGCTTGTATGCTCATGAGCTACCGCCCAGGGCAGAGGCATTTGCCCAAGAGAGTCGACGGCTTGTCTCGCTCACAAAGGACTACTGCGACCGGAATGCCGTGGTCAATGCCACGGATTTGCATGCGCAGTGGTTGGCCACGCTTGAGCGGTGGCAAGCCTTCTCCACGCCGGCGGTCGGAGCGGTGGTGACTCGACGCTCTCAGCGCACCATCGACTTCTGGCCCAGCCGAGACAAGCTCATTCTCCGGGCCTTGAAACGTGCTCCGCAAACCATGGAGGACATGCGCCTGGTCGGCACCCCTGCAAAGGGATTTGGGGGCTATGAGCGACTTCTGGCCCCGGCACCACTTGGCGCTAGGGACTGGCCCACACAACCGCTTACCGGGAAGGCTTGCCGCTTTCTCAGCCTCGTCGCCCAGGGCATTCTCGACGAAAGCGAGGTGTTGCAGGCAGAGGTCAAGAGGGTTGCCGCAAAGGACTGGGGCGAGGCCAGTGAAGAGGAGGTTGCCAGAGGATTTGCCGAATGGGTCAACCAGTGGCTGGGAGGGCTTGAGCGTTTGCGCTGGGCCTACATCGGCAAGCCTCTGGCGCAAGCGGCAACCGCCCGGGAGCTTGACCCAAAGGCGGCGCTCGAGTTGCCTCGGCTCGGCTGGGCGGACAACGTCCGTGATTGGCGAGCACAGTGGGGCAGTCTTTCCGCCATGGCAGTTCTCTCGGATGCTCAACGACGTTCGCCTCCCACCGGCGATGAAGGCGTTCCCCCCATCGAGGCCTTGGTGCTGGGCAAAGGTGACATCGAGCTGGCTGCTCAATGGCATCTTGCCGTTGACCGGGTTGACGCCTTGATGGGTCAGCTAGACCCTGGTCACCCTGCCACTGAGGCGGAGTTGGGAGATCTGGTGGATGCCATGCAATCGGTCAGCCATCTCTATCAGGAGCGCATCGCTGCAGCGCTGGACGTACCTTTGGGATTCTCCGATGCAGACGGCGATTGATGACTTGAGCATTCCCCGGCGAGGTTTTTTCCAGCTCCTGGGTGCCGCGTCGGCAGCAGTAGGCCTTGGGCTTTCGAAAGAAGCTTCCGCCGAGGCCGACCATAGGGAGATATGGCTCGCTGCGACATGGCAGTCAGGCCGCCACTACTATGCCGGTCTCGTTGGTTGGGACGGTCTCTCGCGGGATTCAGCGCCACGCATACGGTCTCAGATACAGCTGCCCTCCCGGGCGCATGGGGTACACGTGGAGCCCGATGGCAGCCTGCTGGTGGTGGCCAGGCGTCCCGGAGACTGGCTATTGCGATGGCACCCGGATCGCAATGAGACTCCTGGGCATTGGCATTGGATCGATGACGACCACCGGTTCACCGGGCATGTACTGGGCGGTTCGGCCGCAGGCATTTGGACTACCGAGACCCGCCTCGAGCATGCCCGGGGCTTCGTTTCCTTGCGCGATCCGTCGAGCTTGGAACGCGTCCACACTTGGCCCACGGAAGGCTTCGATCCACACATGATGTGGCGGTTAGCTGATGCTTTGGGCGCCTTACCGGCCGGCACTTTGCTGGTCGCCAATGGAGGCATTCCCACGCTGCCCGAGACAGGGCGCGTCAAACACGACCTTCATCGGATGGACGCGTCGCTTGTGGCCTTTGCTCCATTCACCGGAGAGCGCTTGGGCGCGTGGAGGCTGAGTGACCCCCGCCTGAGCATTCGTCATCTCACCTTTGATCCTCTGAGCCAGCGCGTGGGCATTGCACTTCAAGCCCAACATGATTCGGACCTTGACCAGCGCAGGGCCCCCGTACTTGCTGTTTTTGACGGAAGTTCGCTCACCGCGTGCACCGAACAGCCGCCCCAGGACGGATACGGTGGTGACCTTTGCGCCCGACCTGGAGGCGGCTTTCTGGTGGGCTGTCCGAAATCCAACAGGGTCGTTGCATTCGACGGCGACGGACATTGGCTCGCTCAATGGCATCAGACATCGGCCTGCTCCCTGGACCAAAGAGACGGCCACTGGTGGTCAGGCGGCGAGAATGCCGTGTTGGAGGGCTCCGGAGCCTCTCCTGCGGGTGTCGCGCGGGAAGTGGCTGCTTTTTCTCGCGGTCAGTTGCGCTTTGACAATCACTGGCGTGTTTGGACAAGCGCTTGAACTGAAGAAACGGCGATCAGGTTTTTTTGCTTGCAAGGGATTCGGTGAGCGCTCTGCAAGGTTCTCCAGAGCGTCCACACTCGCCACCGGGCTCCAGCCAGGGATGAGCGTGTCCGGCGCATCCCGTTTGGCAAATCACCGCTTGCGCGTCCGGAGAATTCGCCGGAATGGGCGCCCGAATCGTCGTCCTCTGGGTGGATTGGCGACGGGGAGCCCCCTCCCTCAGACCCCAGTAGACCGCCGTCCTGACCACCAGCAGCTCCGCCCGGAGTCTGAGATTCTCTGCCAGCGTCGCCTGTTCACGCTGTTGCAAAGCTTTGCAATGGGCCGTGACCTGCTGCTGAACGGTGGCTAGGTGCTGAATCAGTGCAGCATGTTCTGCGCGGAGCTGTGCCACCCATTCTCCGGTCTCGCTCCTCGATTTCGTCACCGTGGTTTCTGTCATGTCTTGCTTCATCACTGACTCCTCGTCTGTTCGGTTTCATGGCACCCTGCACAAATGCGCTCATTGGACGCTTTCCGGCGTCTGGTGCCATAGTGGCGTGGGCTTCACTGCTCGGCTGGCTCCGACGCCATCCTCCGCAACCAACTGCCAACGGGTTCGCAGATTGGCAAGCATGGTTCTCATCTGAGGAGAAACCTCGGGATGGTTGGCCAGGAAGAACAGGTTCGAGATGAGCTTTCGCAGCATCAAGGGACGGTTGGGACAGCTGGAAGGGCTCTGTGCGTATCCCGTCATCAGAGCGAAAGCCCCTGCCATCAGCGCCTCCGTCGAGGGCAGCAGGTATTCCTCTTCTTCCGATTGACCATGGTCGGTTGGGGTGCTGGGATTCATGGCGTTCTCCATTGGCCGGCGCAGCGCACCGAATTGAATGGCATCCCTGGTCGGAATGCAGCTGGTATGCGTCTATCTGGCTGGCCACACGCCCTCGCGAGCACAGGAATGGTTGGCTGGACAATCCATTATATACGAATGATTCGTATTTAGGTTTATGTCTCTTCGATCGTTTTGACGGGTCTTTGCAGTGGTGTCGCGTTGCGCCCAGCCGTGCAGCTCACCATGCGCTACCCTTTTACCTTTCTCTTTCTATACAGGAGATGATTTCCATGAACGGCGACCCACAAGTCATCGCCCATTTGCAAGCGCAGCTCAAGAATGAGCTGACCGCCATCAACCAGTACTTTCTGCACTACCGCATGCTCAAGAACTGGGGCTTGGACAAACTGGCAAAAAAGGAATACGACGAGTCCATTGGCGAAATGAAGCATGCAGACTGGTTGATGGACCGCATCTTCATGCTCGATGGACTGCCCAACCTGCAAGACCTGGGCAAGCTCGGGATTGGGGAAAGCGTTCCCGAGATTCTGAGCAGCGACCTGGCACTGGAAAGGGGTGCGCAGTCAACCATCAAGGAGGGCATCGCCCACTGCGAGTCAGTTCGTGACTACGTTTCACGGGACCTGCTGCTCAAAATCCTCGATGACACCGAAGAGCACATCGATTTTCTCGAGACCCAGATCGGGCTTGTTGAGAAGCTGGGCCTGCAAAACTACCAGCAAAGCATGGCCGGCGATCTCAACTGAATCCAGAGATGCGGTGCCGGTCTCCGCAGGGGCCTCGCCGGCAAGCGTTCCTCACCACTGGGCAGCGAAAACGCTGAGTGTGGTGGCCACGGTTGCAAACGCAAATGCGAGTTGTTATCATTCAAATGATCAGCAATATTTGACCGTTTGACCATTTGAAGAAGGTATAGCCGTGATTGTTTGTGTCTGCCATCGCGTGAACGACCACACCATCGCTCGTGCGGCCCGAGCGGGCATGGGCTTTGACGAACTGCAGCTTGAGTATGGCGTTGCCACCCAATGCGGCAAATGCGAGGACTGTGCCCGTGGTATCTGGTTGGAATGCGCAGCTTCTCATGGCATTGCACACATACGGAATGCGGTTCTACAGCCCAAGGCCGAGACTTCTCAAGCCACCTGAGCTTGCGCGGCCGGATCACCCTCGCTTTCCCCTCCAACGCTCCCTTGCAGGGGCGTTTTTTTTGCCGTCGAAGCAGGAGCAGTCCCACAATAGAGATGACAGATGGCGTTGACATGGCTGCCATGTGGATTGTGGTTATCCACATGTTCAGCCTCGCACGCCGTACTTATAATGCGCAATTAGATTTCATATCATAGAAGCAGGAGACTGGCATGAGCACAGACCAACACCAGACCGACGACAAGCGAGGTCAGTTGCGACGCTCTGCCCTCGAGTACCACGAGTTTCCAGTGCCAGGCAAAGTGGCCATTTCAGCCACCAAGCAGCTCACCAACCAGCGCGATTTGGCACTCGCCTACTCGCCCGGCGTGGCCGCTCCCTGCGAAGAAATCGTCGCCGACCCAACCAACGCCTTTCGATACACCAGCCGCGGCAACCTGGTCGCGGTGGTCACCAATGGCACCGCCGTTCTGGGTCTGGGTGACATTGGCCCCCTGGCTTCCAAGCCCGTCATGGAAGGCAAAGGCGTTCTTTTCAAGAAGTTCGCGGGCATCGATGTTTTCGATCTCGAAATCGACGAGAAGGATCCCGACAGGCTGGTTGAGATCATTGCCTCGCTGGAGCCGACGTTTGGCGGCATCAACCTCGAAGACATCAAGGCGCCCGACTGCTTCTACGTAGAACGCAAACTGCGCGAGCGCATGCAGATTCCCGTCTTCCACGACGACCAGCACGGCACCGCCATTGTGGTCGGGGCGGCGGTGCTCAATGGCCTCAAGGTGGTTGGCAAAAGCATCAAGGACATCAAGCTCATCACCTCGGGCGCCGGGGCCGCCGCGCTGGCCTGCCTGGGTCTGCTCGTCAAGTTGGGCGTGCCGCGCGAGAACATCTGGGTTACCGACATTGCCGGCGTGGTCTACCAGGGTCGAACCGAACTGATGGACCCTGACAAGGCGGTCTATCAGCAGGACACGGATGCGCGCACCTTGGCCGAGGTCATCGAGGGGGCCGACGTGTTCCTGGGTTTGTCCGCCGGCGGCGTGCTCAAGCCTGAGATGGTCGCCAAGATGGCCGCTAGCCCTCTGATTCTGGCACTGGCCAACCCGACCCCAGAGATCCTGCCAGAGGAAGTCAAGGCGGTGCGCGACGATGCCATCATGGCCACTGGGCGCACCGATTACCCCAACCAGGTCAACAACGTCCTGTGCTTCCCCTACATCTTCCGGGGAGCATTGGATGCGGGCGCTTCCACCATCACCGATGAGATGGAAATCGCGGCGGTCCATGCCATTGCTGAACTTGCGCAGGCAGAGCAAAACGAGGTTGTCGCTGCTGCCTATGCCGGTGAGAAGCTGGCCTTCGGCCCGGAGTATCTGATCCCAAAGCCTTTCGACCCAAGGCTGATGATGAAGATCGCGCCAGCCGTCGCCCAGGCGGCAGCAGACAGCGGCGTGGCACTGCGACCGATCGTTGACGTCGAGGCATATCGAGAGAAACTCCAAAGCTTCGTTGTAGCGTCAGGCACCATGATGAAGCCTGTCTATGCGGCCGCCAAACGCGCGGCGGCCAAGCGCGTGGCCTATGCCGAAGGCGAAGAAGAACGCGTGCTGCGTGCCGCACAGGTGGTGGTGGATGAAGGCGTCGCACGACCCACACTCATCGGTCGTCCCAATATCATTGCCGAGCGAGTGCAAAAGTTCGGTCTCCGACTCAAGGAAGGGGTCGACTACGACGTGGTCAACGTCGAGCAAGATGAGCGCTACCGCGACTTCTGGCAAACCTACTGGCAGCTGACCGAACGCAAAGGCGTGACGCAACAGATGGCCAAGATCGAGATGCGCCGCCGCCTCACCCTGATCGGGTGCATGTTGCTGCGAGAAGGCCATGTTGACGGCATGATTTGCGGCACCTGGGGGAACACCCAGCTACATCTGCAATACGTTGACCAGGTCATCGGTAAGCGCGAAGGTTCTCACTGCTATGCCGCCATGAACGCGCTGATGCTGCCTGGACGCCAGGTCTTCCTCGTCGACACGCATGTCAACTACGACCCCAGCGCGGAAGAGTTGGCGGAAATCACCGTCATGGCCGCGCGCAAGATCATGCGCTTCGGCATCACTCCCAAGGCAGCACTGGTTTCGCACTCGAATTTCGGCTCCAGCAATGCGCCCAGCGCCATCAAGATGCGCCAGACGCTGGAATTGCTGCAACGCAATGCGTCATGGCTGGAAGTCGATGGCGAAATGCATGGCGATCTGGCACTCGATGCCCAGGCCAGGGAGAAGCTGTTGCCGAACACCACCCTTGCAGGCAGCGCCAACTTGCTCGTGTTGCCCAACATCGACGCGGCCAATATTGCATACAACTTACTTAAAACCGCAGCCGGCGGCAATATTGCCATAGGCCCCATGTTGCTGGGGGTTGCCAAGCCGGTTCACGTGCTCACGGCCAGCGCCACGGTGCGCCGAATCGTGAACATGACAGCCTTGACCGTCGCAGAAGCAAACGTCACAAACAGCGACAGAACTCCACAGTAAGCACTAACATATATCTTTCTCGCACCGCCCGGGCCCCAGTGTCCAGCGAAGCTGAAATACTTGCTTTTTCTGGCGGCTTCAGGCACACTTGCTCGCTTGGATTTCAGGGTTTTCCCTCCCGTCTGATCAAACCGGTTCTTACATGGCCGGAAACATGTCAGCCGGTCGGGAAAGCGAGTACCAGGAACAGGGTTTTCTCATGGGTCTGAAGCAGATCCGAACGGGATTCTGGGGGAGGAACAGTGCCAGATCGCTGGCTGCTGCTGCAGTCCTTCTGGTGGCATACGGCGTCAGTTATCTGGTGCCGGCAAACGTGCCGCCGGTCGCGTCTGATCAACAGCAGCCTCAGCAGGTTGGCACCACTTCTGAACAGAACGCGTCGTCGTCAGTCGCTTCTATTCCGATCGCGAGCTTGCCTGTCCAAGGTCGGAGCGTCATGGACCAGATCCGAAAGGGTGGTCCGTTTCAGTACGAGAAGGACGGCACCGTGTTTGGCAACAGAGAACGTTTGCTTCCACGAGCGACACGCGGTTACTACCGTGAATACACCGTCACCACTCCGGGGTTGAACCATCGGGGTGCCAAGCGGATCGTATGCGGAGGAAAGCAACCAAGAGAGCCCGATGCCTGTTACTACACAGAAGACCACTACGACAGCTTCAAGCTGATCGTGCAGTGAGTGAAGACACGATGAGCTGGTGAGTCGGCCGTGAGGCTCAGACTGACCGACACAGACAGAATTATTAACTTGACTTTGGAAAGAGACGCGGAGATGGACACGCCACTTCGTAATGTTCGCACCAACATTGTTCAGTCGATTCGCGCCCACAGCGTGCAGGACCTGCAGGTTGCCGCTGAACAGCTCGGCCACCACTTCCTGTATGCCAACCTGGCCAAAGCGACCAGCAAGCAGGATGTTCTGGAACTGATCGCAGCGCAGTACACACTGCCAGCCCACTTTGGCAAGAATTTCGACGCCTTGTACGACTGCATGACCGATATGGTGAACAAGTCCGGCCCGCAAACCGGCTTCATCGTCGTACTCGAGCACATCCCGGCCCACGGCAAATTCGACAAAGAGGCGCGTGAGCAGTTGCTCGATATCTTCCGCGATGCGTCCGACTACTGGAGCGACCGCAAGATCCCGTTCCGCTGCTTCTACTCCTTCTCGGTGGCACGAGCTCCAAAAGGTGAAGAGCCGATCGAAGTGGCTGCCACAGAGGACCCGATGCCCACGGACAAGATCCTGGACGTCACGCCTCAGGCTCTGCGCATGAGCAGCCCGTTCAATTCGGGTTACTGGCTCACCGCTGCTTGACAGGACGCCCCGCCGCCCCCACTGGGGACGCTGCCTATCGGCCGGGAAACCCGGACCGATGGCAGCCTTGGCTTGGCCAAACCGCCTCACTTGAGGCGGTTTTTTGCTTTTGGGAGTTGGTATTGGCCTTTCAGCCAATGGCTACCGCCCAACTCTTTCGA
Organism: Hydrogenophaga sp.; assembly: GCA_050293865.1. GTDB lineage: Bacteria > Pseudomonadota > Gammaproteobacteria > Burkholderiales > Burkholderiaceae_C > Hydrogenophaga. The sequence goes on from JBNKNN010000083.1 coordinate 17,726, forward strand.
GCGTCTTTTCTTTCATTCTTCATTTTTCTCCCCCCTATCCCCCGCCCCTTTCCACCCCCGCCGGGGCGATAGATAGAAGCACCCCCGCCGCGCTTTGCGCGTCCCCCTCGAGGGGGCGGCGCGATGCGGACCGGGAAACCCGGATCCGCCGCACCCTCGGGTTGACTGCGCCGCCTCACCTGAGGCGACTTCAGGCGCAAACCGCAGTCGTAGAGACTTCGCCTGCTTTTGGTGTGCCCACGGCAGTCAGCCAGCTTTGCCGCCGCGCGGCACGTCAGCTGCCTGCGAGCAAGACAACTCAGGCCAACGGGACTTGCAACGCGCGAGGCTAGCGCCCAACTGACAAGCCGCGAAGCGGCAACGTCAGATGGGCGCCGTGCGAGCGAAGACCAAGTTCGAAGCTCCTACGACAGCCTCAGAGAAATGCGTGTACCCCAAGCCACGGAGGCACCGTATCGAGCCGTAGAAGCCGAGTCGGAGACCAGAAGCCAAATGAGAGCGCCCCCTTTCCGCCCGGCGGGGTGGAAAGGGGGGTGGGGGGGGATAGGGGGGAAGGGCGAGGTTATCGCAAGACAGCGCCGCAGGCACCCACAGGAAAGTCAGGCAGTGAGCGCCCAGTCCTCAATCCTTTAAGAGGACGAAAAAGAAGCGAACCTCACCCCACAGCGAGCGCCAGCTCAACAAACTCTTTCGTTGAAACCTCTTCCGCTCTCCGCTGGAGGTCAAACTCCCCACCAAATCCTTGCGTTTCCAGCCATTTCCCCAGCGTGTGGCGCAGCAACTTGCGCCTCTGACTGAAAGCCACCTGAACCATCTCGCCAAAGCGCTTGACGTCGATGGCCGGCGGATCTGCCAGCGGCACCATGCGAACCACCGCGCTGTCCACCTTCGGCGGCGGGTCGAAACTCTCAGGAGGCACAAAGAGGAAGTTCTCCATTGCGTATCGCCATTGCAGCATCACTGACAGCCGGCCGAAGTCCTTGTTGCCAGGCAGAGCCACCATCCGGTCAATCACTTCCTTTTGCAGCATGAAGTGCTGGTCTTCAATTGCACCGACATGGGCGAGCAAATGGAACAGGATCGGCGACGAGATGTTGTAGGGCAAGTTGCCCACTACGCGGATCTTGCGTGAGTCAGCGCCTGCTGTCCCGGACGCCCCTGGCGAAGCGAGCCGCATGCGTTGAGCCAGTGCCGTGAAGTCCACGCGGAGCACGTCAGACTCGACCACATCAAGCTCGGGCCGCTCGCGGAGCCGCGCGGCCAGGTCACGGTCGAGCTCAACCACGGTCAAATGCCCCAGACGCTCCACCAAAGGCTGCGTCAGGGCTGCGAGACCGGGGCCAATTTCGACCATGAGGTCGGATGGCCGGGGCGCAATCCCGTCGACGATGGCCCCAATGACCGCACTGTCGCTCAGAAAGTGCTGGCCAAAGCGCTTGCGAGCCACATGTGGCTTTCGATGGGGCTTCATGGCAGTAGTAGAGGTGCCTTGCCGGCGAAACAGGAACTGGTGTCCGCCGTCAGGAGGATAGGCAGAGAGAGGAAGAGAATTCGAGGGGGAGAATCAAGGACGTGGTTCTTCCCGGTACTCCACGTATGCACGGCTGCGTACGTCCTGAGCCCAGGTGAGCAAGGCTTCCTGCGCGCGGTCATTCTTCAGCATGTTGCGGGCCAAAGTCCGTTGCTGCGATTGATCCAGCGCTTGTTCGCGGCGGCCATCTACCCGGATCAGGTGGACGCCGAAACGAGAGATCACTGGCTCAGAGATTTGCTCAAGGGGCAAGGAGTTCATGACGGATTCAAACTCGGGCACAAATTGTCCCGGCCCGACCCATCCGAGATCACCACCACTGGAAGCCGATCCATCCTGGCTGAACTCGCGGGCGGCAGCTTCAAAGCTTGTCTTGCCATCAATAATGTCCTGACGAAGCTGCGTCAGACGGGCCACAGCATCGGCCTCAGTCGTCTTGCCTTCTACGCGCAGCAGGATGTGGCGCGGATGAGTTTGCACCACGCTGATTTGACCACTGGCCTGCTGCTTGTCGTTGAGGCGAAGCACATGAAATCCGGCTGGACTGGCCAAAGGACCCGCGATTTCGCCCCTTTTCAGTCCCATGGTCGCTTCGACAAACAAGGTCGGCAGGCGATCAGCCGTGCGCGGCCCGAAGCCTCCCCCGCGGGCACCCTCCGGCGCATCGGAATACTCACGGGCCAACGCGTCGAAGGACTCACCCGCGCGAGCCTTGTCGGCCACCTCCTGGGCCCGAACCTTGCGCTCGGCACGTTGATCCGCTGTGGCGCCTTCTGGCACCATGATCAACACATGGGACAGATCCAGCGTCAGCTTGGTCAAGTCGTTGGCGCCTTGCTGCTGCAACAAGGCGTCGATCTCCGACTCCTCGATGCGAACACGGGCTTCCACCTCACGTTCCTGCACCTGCTGAAGCAAGACCTGCTGGCGCAATTCGTTTCTGAACTGCGCGACGTCGATGCCCTCGGCACTCAGGCGTTGGCGAAAGGCCGCCACCGACAGCTTGTTGTTGGCAGCCACCCTGGCTTCGGCCTCGTCCAGCATGCCGTCGTCGACCCGCATGCCACGTTCGGTGGCGTACTGAATCTGGGCCCGCTCGTTGATCAGTTGCTCGAGCACCTCCTTGGCCAACTGGTCAGCAGGCGGCAACTGCTCCGCCTGACCTTGCGCCTGCGCCTTGCGAACGATCTGCATCAAACGCCGACGCACTTCGTGATTGGTCACGGGCTCCGAATTGACCACAGCAACGATGTAATCCGCCGTCTGCGAGTCCGCCACGCCTTTGGGCAAAGTGTCGACAGGCAATTGCAGGCTGGGAGAGGCCTTGAGCTTTTGGGCCAGCACAGGCGTCGGCACGAACAGTGCCGACGCTGCGCCCAGGGCGAGGGCGCCGCAAGCGACTGGCGTCAGGAGAAAGTGCTTGAAAATCAGGGAATGAGAGGGTCTGTCAGTCATATTGCTCGAACCGGCTGGGCATCGGCGTATCGCCCCTCAGGTCCTGGTAGCGCGGTACGTTCTGTCGCAAGCTTTGCAGCGATCCTGCGCCAATCCTGGAGAAGTCGGTGAACTCCAGCTGAAACAGGATACGGTGGTTGGCTGAAGAGGTGGTGGTCTGCTCGCGCTCGACCACCATGCGGCCGATCCAGCATCCGGCGTCGTATTCGAGGCCAGCAATCATGTCGACCACTTTTCTGTCCGGCAGGCTGTAGTTGATTCGCCCGACGGTGTACCACTGACCAGGGCCCATGCCACCGCCGGGCACGGACTTGGGCGTGTCTCCAACGAGGGCTGCGAGGGGCCATTGCCAACCCAGATCCAGGGACTCGCTCACATCTTTCTGAATGCGGTATGCAGCGCTGAATGAACGGTAAGGCCCGGGTGTGTAGCGCCCACCAATGGTGGTACGAACCGATTCCTTGGTGTCCGGGTTGTATTGCACATTGGAGTGCATGGACCACTGAGAGTTCCAGTTGACGCGGGCCGAAAACAGCATGTCGCTGAAGCCCTTCTCCACGGGAGTACCGCCAGGCAGGGTGACGTTCTGGTCGTATGCCAGGTAGCGTTGCGCCACACCCAGGCGCAAGAGTTCGGCACCATCTTGCGGATCGATCAAGCGGGAGTTGACCCCCAGGGTCACACCACGCGTGTCGGAGATGCGATCGTTGCCGCTGAAAGCGTTCTCCGCATACATGGTGGACAGGTTGAAGTCGCGCCGGCCGGAATCGAAATTGGGCAAGTCGGACTGGTCCTTGTAAGGCGTCCAGGTGAAGAATGCACGGGGCTCCAGAGTTTGCGTGAGCTGGCGTCCACCGAAGAATGAGGTCGGCCGCTCGAAGACCAGCCCACTGTCCACGCTGACGGTGGGCAGCGTTCGGTTGGTTGATTTATCCACACCAACCGCATCCACATACTTGTAGCTGGCGGCATGCAGACGGAACTTGGGCTCCAAGTACCAGCCGGGAGCCTCCCAGCGACGCGAGATTTCGCTGATGGCCAGGACACGGTCGCCTCGCTCGGCAATCTGTGCATTGGAGATGTCGTAACGCGAACGGCGAAAGCGCGTGACCCCGCCGAAGAAGCTCACGTTCCAGTTGTTCTGGCCGAACAGTGTGTGGTCAGGACGATCGTAAGCCAACCGCACACTGGGAAGCCGGTCATATGGCGGCGTGATGATGGATTCGTCGGTTTGAAGCGTCTGATACTTGTGCGCCCCGACTCTGGCGGACCAACCGCCGCTGGCCCAACTCAGAACGGCGTCGTTCTTGAGCAAGCGGGAGGAAGTGGAGGTGCCCAACCGGTCAAAATCACTCCAGTAGTTGTCGTCACTGACCCTGTTGAGGTTCAAGCGCAGCCGCCAAGGTCCTACCAGCGATCGACGATCAGTCAAGCGCTGGACGTGCTGGAGGCTGTAAAGCCAGCGATCCTGATCGCGCAATTTGTCCGACGGCATCACGGCCGCCGTCACCTGGCCGACAAAAGTCGGATAGAGGTACCGGAACTCGCCTTCCAGATCCAAACCCCGTTTGGCCATGGCCGTGGGCGTGATGGTGGCATCGTAGTTGGGGGCAAGATTCAGATAGTAGGGCGCAGTGACCTGAAACCCATTCTGGTCATCCAGTCCGAACGACGGCGACAGGGCGCCTGTCTTGCGTGCGTCAGACAGAGGAAACGTGAAGTAGGGCGCCGCGATGATGGGCACCCCCTTGAACTCCAGCACGCCGCCTCGGGCCGTACCGACGTCCTCTGCGGTGTCAAGATCAATTTGTTTGGCCCGCACCAGCCAGTCGGGGTTCCACTCCTCTGCGCCCAACGGACGGCTGCATGTGGAATAACGCGCCTCGTGGGCCTGGAAGTTGTCCGGTCCCTGAAAATCAATGCGCTTGGCATCGCCGGTGCCATTGTTCTTGAGCAGATCGAACTTGGGCGACTCGAAATGGCCCTTGCGGGTCTCGAGGTTGATGTCCAGCTCGGGGCCAGAGAATCGGTCACCCTGGCTGTTGATGATCACGTCGCCCGTGGCTTTGGCGTCGCTCGTGTTCTGGTTGTACTCAAGACGATCTGCCTTGATCACGGTGTCATGTCGGCGCAACTCTGCGTTGCCTTCGATCACGGTGGCGCCATCGAGCTTGCCTTCAATGGCGTCGCCAGAGACAAACGTGGGCAACTGCTTGCGCACTTGCGAAGGCAGATGCTCTTGCATCAGTGCACTGCTTTGCAACGGAAGCTCACCATATCCGCCGAAATCGTCCTCGGCATACACGCCTTGCGCCAGCACCATGGAGGCGCCATAGGCAGCACCCAGCGTCACACAGGCAGTGAAGGCCTGCAGACAGAAAGTGGCGCCTTGCAGCAAACGCTGAAGGTTGTCTTGCTCAAGGGATGGAAGTACGGTGGGGCGCAGTTTCCGCTGACGAGGGAGTAGGTTCTTCTTGGTCACGTTGTTTCAGGACGGTGGAAGCGGAAACGGGCTCTCCTGGGGTCATCAAAGTCACTGAGCGGACGAGCCGAGGGCCGCGGAGCCAAGCCCAACACACCCACGAGCTCAAGGCCCGAACAGTAGAATCCTCGCCTATTATCCTACGACCGCGCCGAATACTCGCAAACCCGGGGTCACCCTCGGCAGAAATCCCTCATGAGCGCTGCTTCCCATACCTCCGTGGCATGGACCAACCCGGTCCGGCTGCTTGCCTTCGATACCTGGCTAAACGGCCTGCAGGGCGCATACGGCCTGAATCCGGCCACTCTCCGCCTTGCTTCAGCGGACGCCAGCTTCAGACGATATTTGCGCATCGACAACATCCATCAGGACTCCCTGGTCATCATGGATGCGCCGCCCGACAAAGAAGATTGCGAGCCCTTTGTCCGCATCGCCGGTCTCCTGCGGGACGCTGGTTTGCTGGTACCGGAAGTCCTCGACTGGGATCAGGCCAATGGATTCATGCTGCTGAGCGACCTGGGCCAGCACACCATGATGGAACAGATTGATCCCGAGCGGCCCGAAACCAACCAGAGACGCTATCTCCAGGCTGTGGACGCCCTGCTGGCCTGGCAGACAGCATCAAAGCCGAACGTGCTGCCCGACTATGACGCGGCCTTATTGCGACGCGAGTTGGATTTGTTCCCGCAGTGGTACTTGCGAGAGCACAAGGGACTGGCCATCTCCGACGCTCAGAAACAGATCCTCGACAAAACCTTTGGCACCATCATCGAACGCTGCCTGGCCATGCCAAGATGCTATGTTCACCGGGATTTCATGCCGCGGAATTTGATGATCCCCCACGCTCCGCCGCTGCGCGGGTCGCTGCCCCCACAGGGGGCGGATCCGGCTGGGGACGGCCCGGCGCCGGATCGTCTGATGATCCCCCACGCTGCAGTTCTGGCGGGGTCGACTCCCGCGACACATTTGGGCGTGCTGGATTTCCAGGATGCGGTTTACGGGCCCATCACCTACGACATCGCCAGCCTGATGCGTGACGCGTTCCTGACCTGGGAAGAGGATTTTGTTATCGATATCACTATTCGATACTGGGAAAAGGCACGCAAGCTTGGACTGATGGATTTTGAGGACTGGCACACGGATTTCGGCGCGTTTTACCGGGCAGTGGAGTGGATGGGCTTGCAGCGGCACCTGAAAGTGGCCGGCATCTTTGCACGCCTGACCCTGCGCGACGGAAAGCCGAAATACCTGGCTGACGCCCCGCGCTTCATTCACTACATTCGTTCAACTGCCCACCGCTATCGCGAGCTGACGCCGCTGCTTCGTCTGATTGACGAGGTGGAAGGCTTTCAGGCGGCCAGCGGCTTTGCTTTTGGCAGGGTTTGAGGCTCCCCCCCCCAGATCACGGCCACGCTCAATGCCCCGCTTTTTCTGCCCTGTTCCCCTCAGCCCCGGTGCGGAGCTGTCATTGCCGCAGGGCGCAGCCCGCCATGTGCAGGTGTTGCGTATGCAGCCCGGACAAGGGCTGACGGTGTTCAACGGCGAGGGCGGAGAGTGGGCAGCGGTCATCCTCAAGATGGGACGCTCCGATGTGCAGGTCCGCGTGACAGAGCATGACGCCACGGAACGCCAGCCGGAGCGTCAGGTTCATCTTGCGCTGGGCATGCCCGCCAACGACCGCATGGATTGGCTGGTGGAAAAAGCCACAGAACTGGGCGTGGTCAGCATTCAGCCACTGATGACCGCTCACGCCGTCGTCAAGCTTGTAGGCGACCGGGCCGAGAAGAAGCGTGCACACTGGGCCGCCATTGCTGCTTCGGCGTGCGAGCAATGTGGCGGCAACCGCGTGCCGTTGGTTCACGCACCAAGCGCATTTGCCGAGTGGCTAGACACCAGTGATCTGGCCGCTGTCCATGGCCTTGTGCTTTCGTTGGCTCACGGAAGCCGGGCGCTGGAACAAGCTTTGCCAGCCAAAGGTCAACCGGTGCTGTTCCTCAGCGGGCCAGAAGGCGGTCTGTCGGCGTGGGAAGAGTCGGCTGCGCTGGACAAGGGCTTTGAACCGGTGGGTTTGGGCCCACGAACCCTGCGGGCGGAAACGGCTGCCCTGACTGCCCTGGCTCAGGCCCTGGCCTGAAAGCTCGCTTTTTCTCTCTCACCCCAAACCGTCGGCGTCCTATCCGCCAGCTCAGCGGTGCTGATCGAAGAATCGGAAAATGACGTCGTTGGCCGACAAAGCACCTGAGCCGGCATTTCCGCTGATCACGCTCCGGCCACCAGGCCACGAGTGACCTCCGTCCTCTGTGACGCACAGCTTAAGCTCCGACCCCGACGAACACTGTCGATAGGCTTCGCAATAGGCACCCGGCGTATCCAGCACACGCACGGCATTGCCTGAGCACTGCAGTCGTTCCCGCCAACGCTGAATCGTCTCGGGCACCGATACGAACGGGACTTTCACAAATGATTTGGAACCGACGCCGCCACCAAACGGAACCCTGGGGTCATCCTTGGCATGAATGTGCAAGACAGCGAGAGGCCGTCGCACCATACAGCTGTGATTACCATCGGTGCCAGCCACCGCCGCAACCGCTCGAAACACATCGGGTGCCTCGCAGGCCAGGCGATGGCTCATCATGCCGCCATTGGACATGCCGGTGGCATAGACACGGCCATCACTGATGCTGACATGGCGCCGAACATCCGCCACCACTGCCTTGAGAAAGCCGACATCATCGACGCCACGATCGTGGGCGTATCCGCAACAGATGCCTGCGTTCCAGGTAGCCATCCGCGCCGCTCGGGTGCGCGCCGACCCATTGGCAAAGGCCACAACGTACCCATAGCGATCCGCCGCAGTCTTGAGGCCGTAAAAGCGGTCATTGGCCTGAATGTCCATATTGCCGCCACCACCATGCAGGGCCAGGACCAAGGGCATCGGCTTGCCGCCGCTGGTGTATCCCCGGGGTACATAGAGACGGTATCTGCGCTCACGTCCGTCGTGGGAAAGCGAGTAAGCAAAATCACCGGTTCTGTCGACAACCTGAGGCCCTTCATCTGCCGAGGCATTGCGTTTTGCCGCCATTGGTGCAGCACAAGCGCTCATCGCCAGCACAACAGCCAACAGACCTGTCGTCGAGAGTCTGAGATAAGCCAGCATCACATCCTGCCTGTTGCAGATCAGTCCACTTCACGCTTGTCGTTGAGCCGAAGAATACCCTTGATGATGCGGTACGCCCACCAGACCAAGTTCATCAACGCCACCACAACGGCCAGACCCGCAAGCAGCCAAGCCTTCTGAAACAAGCCCCAGATCAGCATGGCCGTTGCGCAAACACCGACCACCAGAGTCCACCAGAAGGTGCTGATCTGCCAATCGAAATGGCTTTCCAGCCAGGTGCCTCTCACGTCGTCCCGCTTGACGTAGTTCATGATGATGGCCACCAACCCCGAAATGAAGAAGAACAAGGCCAGCGCATGGAGCACGTAAACCAGCATCGTGAAATCCGAGTTGGCTTTTTCTTCCTTTGACGGAGCAGCCGCCTGAGTGCTGCCGCCTGTGATGAGCTGATTCATGTGTGTTCTCCCCTGAATACCAATGGAATACCGACCTTCACTCCAACCACCAACTGAACTCAGGCGAACTCGTCGCCGATGGGCGAGGTGACCAACTTCCAGATCACCCAGGCATGCAAAACCACGAACAGCAGACCCGATCCGATCGACACCCAGATCATGTTGCGGGTCATGCGCTCGACTTCTGCCAAAAGATGGGGGGCAAGGCCGTCGCCGAAGAATGCCTGCGGAGATGGGACAAATTCGGGCACCAAGAAGACCCCCAGCAGGTTACCTACCGCGCCCACGGCCAGGGCTATCACAAAAAACCAGCGCGCCCAGTTGCGCCGCCGAAGCAAGTCGATGGAAGCCCACAGAGCCACGCCTGTGACCAGCATCAGTGCCAGGGAGATCTCCCGCAGGTAGCGAACCACGAACACCAAGCCCCCAGGCATGCCTGGCCCCAGGATCTCTGGCGTGATCGCATCAGAGTGAACCAACCAGAAAAGCGTCACCAACTCCAGGCCCAGCGCCACCACCATCAGCGAACAAGCCACGATCGACACCCAAGCCAAGCCTGTCACCAAACTCGAACGCTCAGTGCAGAGGGGGCGCGTCTCGGCCCCTGCCCCGTGCTCACCCATGGGCACCAAATTCGTTGATGTTCAGCTCGAAGCGTTCGCCGTCGGTGGCCACCAGACCAACACCTTCCTCATAGTGGTAGTCGACCTTGGTCAGATCGACGTCCGCGTCGATCAGGTTCACCACATATCCACTTTCGCCCAGGTTCATCACTGTGGCTCGGCGGTCCGGTTTTTTCACAAAAAGGCCACGCTTCGCCGCATACAGGAACTCGTAGCCTTCCAGCCGGCAAAGCGCGCCCTCGCAGGCCATCACTTCGCCCATGAAATGGCGGCGATTGCCATTCTCGTACAGCGCCCGATACATCACGTGAACTTTTTCACCGACACGAATCAACATGCTTTCCTCCAGACAGGGTGGTGACCAACACCAACTGTCCGTCATGTTACCCCTTAGTTGTTCCGGCCAAGGCGATCCCGCTCGCTCGATAGCAGCTTCTCATAGATATCCAGGTCTTCATCAGAGAAACAGCAGAACACCACGCGCCTGGGCATGCCAGGGTACGCCAGCGTTTCCCTCACCGTTGAAACAGCGATACGGGCGGCTGCCCCCTGCGGATAACGGAAAACCCCCGTGCTGATGGCAGGGAAAGCCACCGAACCGAGTCCGTGTTCCGCTGCAATCCGCAGCGACTGGACATAGCAAGAGCGCAAAAGCCCTTCCTCTCCATGGCCGCCGCCTTGCCACACAGGCCCGACGGTGTGGATGACATATTTCGCGGGCAACCGGTAGCCTGCCGTGATCTTGGCTTGTCCAGTTCGGCACCCATGGAGACTCCGGCATTCGGCGACAAGACCGGGTCCTGCCGCCTGGTGGATGGCGCCATCGACACCGCCTCCCCCCAGCAAGCCCGTATTGGCCGCATTGACGATGGCGTCCACCGCCAGCGTCGTGATATCCGCCTTCAGCGCCTCAAGCGTGCTTGCCCCCGCCACGGCTCATCCGAGGCCCATCCAGGCACTGAAGAGATGCGAGCGTTCTTCAACCTCGGCGGGCTCTGGAGAAAGGCTTGCCATGAAGCTGTCGGTATCGCGCCACCGCTGAATGGTTTCGCGCAGGTCGTTGAGCATGACAACGCCGCCTGTCGTGGTTTCCAGGCAGATCAATTGATGGCAATCGCCCTGAAAGGGAACCAGCGACAGAGGGACGTCCCATTGGTCCCTCAAATCCAGCATGTTGAGAATCTCGCTGTATGACCAGAAAGGCAGAATGAGGCCGCGCAGCTTCCCGTCAACGCGAACAGACACATAGCGTTCATTGAACGATTCGACAGACTGCAAAAAGCTCTTGCTCATTCGAACCGGCGCAGCTGGGCGCGCAACAAGTTGACCGATGATCGCTCATCTTAGTGCGCTCGGGCGCTCGAAACAAGGCAAACCTCGTCAGGTTTGCGAGGGTTTTTGCTCTCGCCTCAGACAAGGGCAACGCCGTTGGCCGCCGAAATGGCCAGAAGGCACTGCGCGAGGAAGTACAACGGCAACCCCCAGGCGCGGTTGATCCAGCCGGGAGCGACAAACCGGTCTCTGGCCACTGCAATATCCGACGCGGCAAACAGCAAAGCTCCCCAAAGAGGCAGCACGACCCCAGTGGCCGACACCAGGCCTGCAGCCGACGCACACATTGCGAGGATCACGAAAATGTATGAAAACACAGGGACTCGCTCTGCGCGCGGCAAGTGCGGCCCCAACCAGCGAAGAATCACCGCGCCGAACAATGCCGCAGGCAACAAAGCCATCGTCGCTGCACTGGCGTCCCAGTGACCTGCCGCAAACCCCGACGCAAAACATAGGTGGGCAAAAAGAAATGCTGCGAGCCCCGCCGTGAAGATTCTCCGACTTCGCCCCAACAGAAACGCGTCTCCACACCAGCTCAGAATCAACCCGGCAAGCATCCATTGCCCGTAGGTCGATTGGCCCGCCCCCATGGCCAAGGCCAACACGACAAAGCATGTGCTCGCGGTCATCTTGGCGATCACCTTGACGATCAACGGCCAGGATCGATATTCCGCCAGCACCAGGCCAACCACCGACGCTCCGCATATGCCCAGAAGCAAAGCGGGGATGAAAATGGCTGGCGTATCCATCGTATTCAACCCTCAATGCTGCCCGGCCAACCGGTTTCTAGCAAGAGCAGCGATGCCGCCTGCGATACCGTCCAAGCAAGAATGATTGTCACATCGCTGCTTGTTCACCGGCACCAGGCGGCACCTGATTTCATTGGATAGGCGAGAGCAGCTTGGGGTTCACGACCAGGTTGCGGACCCCGTGAGCGTGGTCTTCCTCAAATGCGTTGCCCTTGCACCATTCGCCAACGGTAGCGATGTTGACTTTGGCCACTTTGGGACGAACTGCCCAGGTGACTTCGAAAGGCGACCCTTCCACGTTGTAGCTCGGACCCGTGGTCGACCCAGCGTACCGCACTGGTCGCCCGGTGTTTTGCAGCATCCCGGTGGCTTGGTGCTTGCCATTAGCCATGCCGGTTTGGACCAATTGCCTGAAGTCGTACGCCTGAGCATCGTTGACCAGAACAAACACCTGCGCCTCCACTCGCAACTGCGGATTCTTGGCCGCGTCGTTCAGGCACGAACCCAAACCCTTGCCGGGCGCCACTTCGGCTGTCGAATGCACGTAGTGGACTTCAATGGTGTCGCCTGGCACAAGGTCGCCATGGGCGCTCGGACAGATTTTTTCTTCCACGGGCCGGGCCTCGGCCACCGTGAGCCCTCCACTGTATTGGTAGCCTGAGCCGTACCCATGCCCATCGCCATCGCCGGCGTATCGGGTGAACTCGCCCCCTTTGTGCTCGGCGTTGCGGTGGAAGTGAATGTTGCACAGGTTCATCTCTTGGATTTCCGGCGCTTCAGCAAATCGACGGTTGTTGCTGCCTTCACGGGAATCGATATCGCGTGGCGACTGAGGACCGAAGCCTTTGCCTTCCGTGCTTTGGGCCAGTTGCAGGCGCTGGGCTTCCACTCCTTGGGCTGCCGCATGCGGCGCGGCATGAGAAGCCGGAGCATGGGGAGGTGTTGCATGGCCATGTTCGGGCGCCAAGTGCCCACAGGCGGTCAAACCGAGCGCACTCACCAGGATCAAGGGACGAACGGAAGAAAAAGGCAAAGACAAGTCGAACTCCTTTGGGTGTCAAGTAAGACAAAAGAGTCTACTACTGTCTGCCACCCGAGATCGGCCGCCTGTTCCAAGCCCTTGAGCCAATGGGAACCACTTCTCCGACAGCAAGCCCCGCGACAGCCAGGATCGCGCGCTTACCTGTATAAAGCAACGCTTATGAATCGCAATCTATGGCTGCTGGCCGCCGCGCAAGGCCTGTTCCTGACAAATAACGTGGTGTTCATTGCCATCAATGGTCTGGTGGGCCTGGCATTGGCTCCCAAGGGCTGGATGGCCACCCTGCCTGTCATGGGCTATGTGGTGGGCGGGGCCCTCTCGACTGGCCTGGTGGCTCGCACCCAGCATCGCTTCGGGCGCAAGGCATCTTTCCAGCTGGGGCTGCTGGTGGCCTTGGGGTCTGCGGGCCTCGCCGCCTGGGCTGCGTTCCAACACAATTTCTGGTTGCTGCTCTCAGCGACTGTGGTTGCGGGTTACTACAGCGCCAACGGGCAGCTCTATCGCTTCGCCGCAGCTGAGCTGGCCGCGCCTGCCTATCGGGAAAAGGCTGTGTCACTGGTCCTTGCCGGGGGTCTGGTGGGCGCGGTGCTGGGCCCCAACCTGGCCAGCCACACCCGCGACCTATACGATGTGCCATTCACCGGTGCCTATGTTGCCTTGACGTTGGTGGCGTTGGTTTCGATGGTGGTGATCGGCCTGATGGATTTCCCCCCCGTGCCTGCCAAAAAGGCTGGTGACGACGAGGGCCGTCCACTTGGCGAGATCATGCGCCAGCCAGTATTCATCGTCTCAACCATGGCCGCAGCGCTCGGCTATGGCGTGATGAACCTCCTGATGGCAGCCACACCCCTGGCCATGCAGGTTTGCGGCTATCCGTTCGAGGACACGGCTCTCGTACTGGAATGGCACGTGATCGGCATGTTCGCGCCCGGATTCTTCACCGGCCACCTGATCAAGCGCTTCGGTGTGCTGACCATCATGGGGGTGGGCGTTGTGCTCAACGCCATTTGCATAGCCATCGCGCTAAGCGGCGTTGACCTGCACCAGTTCATCATTTCGCTGTTCTTGCTGGGCGTCGGCTGGAACTTCCTGTTCACCGGCAGTACCACGTTGTCGTTGCAGTCTTATCGGCCTGAGGAAAAGGATCGCGCTCAGGCTGCCATCAATTTCTTCGTCTTTGCCACGCTGGCAGCCACGTCTTTCGCCTCGGGGGCCCTGGTGACGACCCAAGGCTGGCAATGGCTGAACATTGGCTCCTTGGTGCCAGTGGCTATCACGGGCTCGGCTCTGCTCTGGCTTGCATCGCGCCGCCAAGCGGCCCACAATGGAGCTTGATACTTTTGTGTTCTGTATGGAGTGCCGATAACCGGTCGGCGCTCAAAGGACGCGTTTGCCTGACAGGCCAGACTAGGAGATTGAAATGGGATTGCTCGATTCGATGGTAAGCAGTGCACTGGGCGGCGGTGGACAAGGTGGGTTGAGCCCTGACGTCTTGATGAAGGTGGTCAGCACTTTGCTGAACGAAGAAGGCGGGCTGACGGGGTTGATTCAGAAGTTTCAGGCTGGGGGTCTGGGCGAGATCATCCAGTCATGGATTGGATCTGGCGCAAACCTCCCCATTTCAGGCGATCAGCTCAGCAGCGTGCTAGGTGGCGACCTGATGGGCAAGCTGGCCGGGCAGATGGGCACGGGCCAAGACCAGGCAGCAGGCACTCTGGCCGATGTACTGCCCGGGCTTGTGGACCAGCTCTCGCCAGAGGGGGGTGTGCCGGCAGACAACGGACTGGGTGGCCTCGGTGCTCTGCTTGGGGGCGCGGGTGGCGGCCTCGGCGGCATGTTGGGCGGCATGCTCAAGGGCTGACCCATCAGACCCACATCTTTGTCATTTTTGCACTCTACTGCCCTGGGGGACTGCTCCAGGGCGGTGTTGCTCTGGAAACCGCCGGTCTTCAGGTCGGCGCAATGGACTCCAGCCACTGCCGCAACACACGATAGGTCTCGGACGGATCTGTCTCGTTGAATATTTCGTGAAACTGCCCCTCCAGGCAGTGACTCGTTACGTACTGCGTATTGGCCTTGAGAGCGAAGGCGCGACTTCCTTCCGGCATCACCAGTTGATCGTCGCCGGCGTACATCAGCAAGGTAGGCACATGCCAGCGAGGCGCTTGGGTCAAAACGGCCTGTCCATTGGCCGCAATGAACTGGGCCAGACGGGCTGAAATTCGGTCGTGCACCAATCGATCGGTCTGGTAAGCCTTGACCACATCCGGGTTATGCGAAATCTTGGTCGCATCCAGGCCATTGCTGACGGCGAGGTTCGGCGACCACCGCTGCAGCAAGGAAATCAAGCCGCGCTGAATCGCCGAGGTTTTCACCATCAGCGCAGGTGAAGAGAGCACCAGCGCATCCACGGAAGCAAGCCCCCGGGCAACGGCCAGGGACGCAACCAGACCGCCCATGCTGTGACCCAGCAGGATCAGGGGACATGCCCAGGGAGCAGAAATGTGGTGCCTGGTGTCGTCGATGATTTCAGCCAGATCATCGAGCAACGCATCATCGTAGGGTATCGTGCCCCGGTCGCCACCGCTTTCGCCATGCCCCCGCTGATCGTAGGCGCGGACGCAGAACCCCCATTCGTTGAGGACGCGGGCAACAGCGTCATACCGCCAAGCATGTTCACCCAGGCCATGCACGATAAGCACAACACCACGCGGTCGAAGTCGTCGGGGAAGCGGCCAATCGTACAAGGCGATGTTGAGGCCGTCACGTAGCGTGAATGGTGCTTCTGTCGTGTCTGTCATGGTGGCGAACCAAGCGTCGCTCGCTGGATGTCCGCTCAAGCATAGCAGGCAAAACTGCCTGCAGCCATGCCAAACAGCGTCGAAACCTCTGCTCGTCGCGCCTAGCCAACCATTCCTCTGTCCACCGAAATTCGCGGGAAACCTACCCTCGAAGAATGTCAGACACCACCGACACGCATTCGCGGATTGCACCCACGTGCAAAAGCGCAAGACTGGAGTGAAATGGGACCATGCTGCACAAACCCTTGTCCATTTTCAATCTCGGCCCTCGGGATTGGTGGCGTCTGATCCGGGACGCGGGCCAGGCGTGGGTGGACGATCGATGCGCTAGCCTGGGCGCCTCTCTGGCCTACTACACCTTGTTTTCCATGGCCCCGTTGTTGCTGATCGTCGTATCGGTTGCTGGCCTTTGGTTCGGCCCTGAAGCGGCCCGGGGCGAGGTTTACGCGCAACTGAACGGTCTCATGGGCAGTTCAGGCGCGGACGCGGTGGAGACAATGGTTGCGAGTGTCAATTGGCCGGCCGGAGGCATCGCTGCGACCACACTGGGCCTCGGCCTGATGTTGCTGGGTGCCACAACCGTGGTCGCTGAACTGCAAAAGACACTGGACCATATCTGGCAGGCGCCCGAGCCGCCCCGTTCCGGCTGGCGGCAAATGGTCAGAACCCGATTGCTCTCCTTCGGACTGATCCTGGGCCTAGGCTTCTTGCTGATCGTCTCTCTCCTGGCAGACACCGCACTGGCCGCCGCACAACGATGGTGGGCACCCTACTTTGGCAACTGGATCGTAATGGCCAAAGTGGCCGACACCGTTCTCGGCTACGGCTTGCTGACAGTGCTGTTCGCCATGATCTACAAGTGGATGCCAAGTGTGCACATCGATTGGGCTGACGTCTGGTTGGGCGCGCTGGTCACCGCGCTGCTATTCGATATGGGACGCCATGCGATCGGTTTCTACATCGGGCGCGAGGCCACCACCTCAGGGTTCGGAGCTGCCGGCTCTTTGGTCGCGGTATTGACCTGGATCTACTACTCCGCACAAATCTTCCTACTGGGTGCAGAGTTCACCTGGGTTGTGGCTCACCGGTGTGGCTCACGTCAACAATCGACTCAAGACGCCGCTGCCTCCACTGCGCCCGCGACTTCCAAGGGCAAAAGACAGGCCCAGCTCTCCCCCGACCACTGACACGAACGCTGAAGGAGCCCCTCCTTCCCGCCTACTCCGTGTCGCGCCGGAGCACTAACTTCGTCCACCACTGAAGTCTAGTCGTCTGAAGCGGCTTTCACCCCGTCTTGGCCTGGGAACAACGACGCCCCCATCGCCTAAGACCCCCACCGCACGCCTTCATCTGGACAGATCATTCGCGCTTCTCAACCCCGATATCAGGCTCAGCGCCCTGGATGCACTCTCTCTGGGTCGCCCAAGGAATGTAGCGACACGACCATCATCCGTCTGCCCGCTCGCGCCGGACGCACCCCGTTTCACACTGGTGTGGGCCCGCTTCAGTGTCGAGAGGAAAGGTAGCACTCAGCACAAGGCGCCCCTCCGCACGGATGGCGGGGGGGCGCTCCGCGCTTGACGCGAGAGGGCCCTCTTTCGAGTGGCCTCAGCTCAGTCGAGCGTCACCGAATCCCGAAGACGCGTGTCGAGTTCGTCCACGATCAACGCCCAGTCGTCGTCCACTCCCAGCTTTTGACGCAGAAAGTCTGCTTGGGAAGGGCTCCAGAACGGCGCGTCTGCCAACGCTACATCCGGAGCGAGACCCCTGTGCGACTTGACAAACGCCTCGATTGCCTTCGAGTCGCTGTCCAGGCCAAGCTGATCAAACAGGGTCGACATGCTGTGGTGGGTGATGGTGTCCATGGCGTTTCTCCTTTGCCTTCAATGAGTCCACTGTTCACTCCATGTTGCGCCGACAGCTGGTCAGGCCACATCGGGCACCAACGCAAAAGCGTGTCGGACAAGGCCGACACGCTTGCATGTGTTTCGCGTCGCTCGCAACGAGCGCAGCGTCGGGTTTTGAGGATGACCCTGAACTGATCGAAGCTGATCTGGCCTGATCGCCAGATCATTCCAACGTTCGGCCACTGCACCGTCTTAGCCGACGGATGCAGTGTTCTGTTTCATCACCCGATGAGGGCGGCCGTGGGCAGGGAGCACCTGACCTGAGTGACTCGGCACCGCATCGTGCGAAGCGCTCAGAACGACTCCCAATCGCCGTCGTCACCCGAGCTTGCGCTGGTTGGCTTTGCTATGGAAGGATTCGGTGGCGTCGAGGCAACCAGTGCCGGAGCGGGCGCAGGGGCCGGGGGTTTGACGTAAGCCGCGATCGGAGCCGACGGAGCCACCGAAGGTACAGGCGTCTTGGGACTTGCAGAGAGAGCTGCTACGGCAGGAGTGCGTGGCATTTCGCGAGCGTCGACATCGACCACCGCTGCTTTCGAATCCTGTCCGTCGATGCGGAAGGCCCGAATCACATCGGACAAACGAGAGGCCTGGTCCCTCAAGCTACCGGCAGCAGCCGCACTTTGCTCCACCAGCGCGGCGTTCTGCTGCGTCATCTGATCGAGCTGGCTCACCGCCACATTGACCTGGTTGATTCCATCGCTTTGCTCACCGGCAGCCGCCGTGATCTCCCCGATGATGTCCGTCACGCGCTGCACCGAACTGACAATCTCGCCCATGGTCGAACCCGCTTCGCCCACCAGGCGCGAGCCGGCTTCCACCTTCTCGACGCTGGCGCCGATCAGGCCCTTGATTTCCTTGGCCGCCTCGGCACTGCGCTGCGCCAGGGTCCGCACTTCGCCCGCCACCACGGCAAAGCCGCGGCCTTGTTCTCCGGCGCGCGCGGCTTCCACCGCAGCGTTGAGCGCCAGAATATTGGTCTGGAAGGCAATGCCATCAATCACACCGATGATGTCGCTGATCTTCTGGCTGCTGCTGTTGATCTCGTTCATCGTGGACACGACCTGGGACACCACCTGTCCACCGCGCTGAGCCGTCTCGGCCGCACCTGCGGCCAACTGGTTGGCCTGACGCGCTGCTTCGGCACTCTGGCTGACCGTGCTGGTCAGCTCTTCCATGCTGGCAGCCGTTTGCTGCAAGCTGCTCGCTGCCTGCTCTGTGCGGCCGCTCAAATCCTGGTTGCCCGTGGCGATCTCGTTCGATGCAGTGTTGATGCTCTCGGTCGCGATGCGCAGTTGGGACATCGAATCGTGCAGAAAGTGCTTCATCTTCGACAAAGCGTTGAGCAGATCGCCCAGCTCGTCCTTGCGCTTGGAGCTGAGACTGCGCGTCAGGTCGCCACTGGTGACGGCATTGGCCGCCTCGACGGCCGCCTGAATCGGCACAGTGATAGAACGCGCGATGATCCACGACAGACCCACGGCGGCCAACACACCGACTGCCGCCAGAATCAGCAACTGGATCTTCAGGAAATCGATGTCTGACTGCGACTGCGCGATGGCCGAATCGACGACAGCGCGCTCTTGCGCCTGGAGTGCCACCATCGCGTCCAGGTAGCCATCTACCGCTGGCAAGACGGACTTTTCCAGGTAGTCCGTGGCGGTCGGATCGTAACTGGCCAACAGATCGAAATAGGTCTTACGCACGTCGCGATAGACATCGCGCTTCTGCGCGATCGTTTCTAGCAGCGCCTTCCCCTCAGGGTCAGTGATTTTCTGAACAAGTTCTCCCTGGAGCTCGCTGATACGCGCACTGGTTTCCTTCATCATCGGCGCGAAGAAAGATTCCACCTGCGGGTCGTTGTCCGATTTGGCAATAGCCAGCATGCGGGTCACGTTCAACCTCGTGCTCATGACCCATTCATTGACCATGGCGGAACGACGATCAATCTCGATCTGCTCTCTTTCGTCTTTCGCGGCATGGTCCAGTCCCTGATAGGCCACACCTGTGACAGCCAGCAGAAGAAGAATGCTTGCACCGAAGGCTGCGCCCAGACGCCGACCGATTTTCATGTTGTCAAAGAGTTTCATGTCAGTTTTCCCGTGATATCAGATTAGCGCTTCACCTTCAGAAGCTTTCCCAGTCGCCCTCGTCCGAGTCGGAAGTTGAAGGCTTGGCGATGACTGGTAACACCGCCGCCTCAGCTGGCTTTGCTGGTTTTACTGGCTTTGCTGCCGCCCTTACCACCTCAGGGGGCGCGACAATGGCCAAAGGCGCGTTCTCCACATGACGCGCTGTAACGTTCGATCGATCTGTCGGAGGAGGATTGACGGCTTCGGCCCCGCTCAAAGATGTGATCTCCATCGATCGCTGGCTAGCCTCACTCGCGTGGCC
>JBNKNN010000084.1:0-14685 GCA_050293865.1 Hydrogenophaga sp.
AAGGAACAGCTGAACCGCCAGATCATTGCCAACAGCCCAGATGCCACCAAGGTGCTGGACTTGCAGGGACGTGTACTCGAAATCACTGCGCGAGCCTGCCACCTGATGGGCATGAAAGACTCCGACAGCCTTCGTCACTCAGACTGGCGCCAGTGGTGGCATGGCGATGGAGAGCGCCTGGCAAGCAGCGCAGTTGAGCAAGGAGCTCAAGGGAAATCTTCTCGCTTCGTGGCCCAGTGTGTCCGTAGCGGTCGGAAGCACGGATGGTGGGACACCGTTGTCTCTCCCATCACGGACGCCCGCGGCGAGATCCAGATGTTGTTGGTGGTCAGCCGGGACATCACCGAGCAACACCGGCAAGAACAAGAAATTCAGCGGCTCAATACCGAGCTGGAAACACGTGTCAAGGAGCGAACCGAAGCGTTGCATCAGGCGCTGCGCGAGCGCGAGGCGTTGTACAACCAGGCGCCATGTGGTTACCACTCGATTGACGCGAATGGGCTCATTGTCTCTGCCAACGACACGGCCTTGCAATGGCTGGGGCGCAGCCGAGCTGAAGTGGTCGGCAAGAAGTACAGTTTTGACTTTGTCCCGCCTTCCATGCGCGAGACAACGAAGCAGAGACTTCAGCAGCTCATCAATGGCAGGGAGGTCGAGCCGTTCGAATACAAGATCATGCGCAAGGACGGATCGCCGTTCTGGATCCACATGTCGACTTCGGCCGTCTTTGACGACCAAGGCAAGTTCATCCAGAGCAACTCAACCATGGTGGACATCACCCAGCGAAAGCTGGCAGAACAGGCCCTGCTTGAGCACCAGCGTTTCCTGCGCACCATCACCGACCATGTCCCCGGTCTGCTGTCGTATTTCGACGCAGACCAGCGTGTGCGATTCGCCAACGCCGAGTACCTGCGCATGTTCGGCCTGGCGCCAGACAAAATGCTGGGCAAGCCGGTCGGAGAGCTCCTTCCACAAGACATTTGGGAATCCGTGCGCCCGCACCTGGAGTCCGCCTTGGCTGGGCAGGAGCAAAGGTTCGAGCAATGGAGGACGCGTCACGATGGCACCAACATCTACGTCAGCGCACGCTACTTGCCGGACATTGAAGACGGCGAGGTCAAGGGCGTCTATGCCCAGGTGCTTGACATCACATCGCAAAAGCAGGTCGAACAGCGCGTGGCCAACCTCAATGAGGAACTTGAGCAGCGCATACAAAGCCGCTCTGCAGAGCTGCTGGCCAGCGAGCATCGATTCCGCCTGATGGTGGACAATCTGCGCGACTATGCAGTGTATTTCCTCGACACCGATGGCCATGTGTATGACTGGACCGACAGCGCCCAGCGCATGATGGGTTACACCGCTGTTGACGTACTGGGGCAACATGTGAGAACGCTGTTCCCGGACGACGAGCTCGAGGCCGGGCAACCCACCCCCGACCAGATGCTGCGGCATGCCGCCGCCCGAGGACAGCATGAAGCTCAAGGCTGGCATATCCGCAAGGATGGCTCACGCTACTGGGCCCAGTCGGTCTTGATCGCACTGCGAAGCGATGACGGCGAACTCCAGGGTTTCGCTGGAATCAGCCGTGACATGAGCGACAGCAAGCGCATTTCCGAACTCATGTACAACCTGAACGTTGAGCTGGAAGACCGGGTCAACGAGCGAACAGAACAGCTTCAGGAGGCCAACAAGGATCTGGAGTCGTTCTCGTACTCGGTATCGCACGATTTGCGTTCGCCGCTGCGCCACATTTCCAGCTTTGTCAGCCTTCTGGAAGAGCACCTCTCCAGCCGCATGGACGAGACCACCGAGAAGTACCTCAGCACGATCGCAGCGTCTTCCCGCCACATGAGTCAACTCATCGATGGGTTGTTGGCGTTTTCACGCATGGGCCGGGCGGCGATCAACGCGGCACCAGTGGAATTTGGCATGTTGGTGGACGCGGTGGTCGCCCAGGTTGGGCATGACAGAGGCGATCGCAATGTGGAATGGGTCATCGCCAAAGACTTGCCCATCGTTCCGTGTGACGCCATCCTCATGCGCGAGGTATGGACCAATTTGTTGGGAAACGCCTACAAATACAGCAGAAAGACCGAATTTGCGCGTATCGAAGTAGGATGGAAAACAGATGGTCCCAACGGTTACACTTTTTATGTACGTGACAACGGCGTCGGATTCGATACAAAATACGCTGACAACCTTTTCGGTGTGTTCCAGCGGCTTCATCGGGCCTCAGAGTTTGAGGGGACCGGAATCGGTCTGGCACTGACCAAACGAATCGTTCAGCGCCACGGTGGACAAGTCTGGGCTGAAAGCCAGCTTGGAGAAGGCAGCACGTTCTATTTTTCCATGCCGTTTCACACACCCGACGGTTCCGATTTGGCCCCAGCAAGCCGTTAAGCACCGATGGATACATGAATTCAAACACCACGCCCATCCTTCTCGTCGAAGACAACCCTGACGATGCAGAGCTGACCCGACTGGCATTGGCTCGCCATGGTTTGCAGGACCGAGTGGTTCACGTCTCAGACGGGATGCAGGCTCTGGACTACCTCTATCGGCGAGACCGATTCGCCGACCGGCCAGCCGTCAATCCTTCCCTGGTGTTGCTCGATCTGAAGATGCCACTGCTCGACGGCATTGGTGTCTTGCGTGAGGTCAAGAGCACGGAACATCTTCGTAGCATCCCGATCGTGGTGCTCACGTCCTCCACCGAGCCAAGCGACTTGCAGCGCGCGTACGAAGCGGGAACCAACGCTTACATCGCGAAGCCGACGGAGTTCGCCGAATTCCTGGGGGCAATGAAGCACGTCTGCGAGTTCTGGATCAACATCAACCAGACGGCCCCTCAATCAGCCGGCGCCGGCATGAGGGCGACCGCCTTCGGTGAGCTCAACTGAAGAAGGTCTGGCCGCTCACCACGTATCCACAAAATGGCCGCTCTGATCGAGCGGCTTTGTTTTGGCTGATTGCAAACCGCGTCCGATCCATGCACGCGTTTCGGCCGGGTCGATCACCGCATCGATCTCCAGCATGGACGCCATCTGAATGGCCGCCCCCCGCTCGTACTGTCTGGCCACCAACACATTGAACAAGGCGTCACGCTCGGGCCCCTCCGGGACTGCTTCAAGCTCTTTTCGATAGCCCAAGCGAACCGCACCTTCCAGGCCCATGCCGCCGAACTCCCCTGTGGGCCAGGCAACGGTAAACATGGGCGCGTGGAAGCTGCCTGCCGCCATTCCCATGGCTCCCAGGCCATAGCCCTTGCGCAACACGACAGAAAAGAACGGCACGCGAAGCTTCGCTGCAGTTACAAAGAGCCTGCTCACATGACGCACCTGGGCTTGCGCCTCGACTTCCGGCCCTACCATGAACCCAGGCGTGTCAATCAGGCTGAGCAAGGGAATGCCGTGCACATCGCACAACCGCATGAAGCGCGCAGCCTTGTCGGCGGCATCTGCGTCTATTGCCCCCCCCAGGTATTGCGGGTTGCTGGCCATCACGCCGATGGGACACCCGTCCACACGCATCAATGCCGTGTGTATTCCGGCACCGAAGCCCGTACGAAGGTAGAGCACGCTTCCTTTGTCACCCAGCCCCTCGACGACAGTTCGCGTGTCGTAGGCTCGAACACGGTTCTCGGGCACTGCATGTCGCAACGCGCCAGAGTCGGGTGTCTCCCATTCGCGCACCCTGCCCTGGAAAAAGGAAAGATAGTGCCGGGCTGCGTGCACCGCTTCTGCCTCGTCCTTGACCAGGAGGTCGATGACGCCATTGCCATGTTGTACGTCGGATGGTCCGATGGCCTCGGGGGCATGGACGCCCAGCCCCCCACCCTCAATCATGGCCGGACCGCCCATCCCGATGTTGCTACCCTCGGTCGCAATGATGACATCGCTGCAACCGAGCAAGGCAGCATTGCCAGCAAAGCAGCGTCCGGCCGCAATGCCGATCACCGGCACCTGTCCGGAAAGAGCTGCAAACGCTGCGAAGGTGTGCAGGTGCAAGCCAGCGACAATGGGCATGTCCGTGTCGCCCGGTCGACCACCTCCGCCTTCGGCAAACAGCACCACCGGCAACCGGTTGTCCAGGGCCACGCCCAGCACGCGATCGGTCTTCTGGTGATTGCGCAGACCTTGCGTACCTGCGAGCACCGTGGCGTCGTAAGCCATGACGGCGGTTCCCGAATGCTCGGCGCCAAAGATGTGGGCGTTGACGGTTCCGACACCGGTAACCATACCATCGGCAGGCGTGTTGGCGATCAGGTCTTCCTCGCTGCGGCGCGAACGCTGCGCAGCGACTGCCATGGCGCCATATTCAACAAAGCTGCCGTCATCGCACAGGTCGGCAATGTTCTCGCGCGCCGTGCGCATGCCCTTGTCGTGTCGTTTGGCCACCGCTTGCGGGCGCGCTGCATCCAGTGTGCACTGTGTGCGGTCGTACCATCGCTGCCAATCGGCACGTGGCCCGTCAGTAGCGGACGGTGCCGACGCACCCATTGGGTCTACCGGCGCGACAGCTCTCGCGGCAGCACTTTTGATGGGGGCTGCTGCAATCGGTGCCCCAGCGCAGAGAGACAGCAACGCGTCTCCCTCCTCCACCGTTTCACCCTCGTCGAAGAGGCATTCTTCAATGCGCCCGTCTAGCGGGGAACGCACCTCGTGCTCCATCTTCATTGCTTCGAGGATCACCAGCAGGTCACCTTGGGCGACCGCGTCACCAGGTTGAACTTGCCACTCCAAGACATTCGCCTGCATCGGCGCAAACACATGATCTTTCATGGAGGCATTTTTGCTGCGCTGCTGCAGCCCGGGGGTCAAGCCGGCGACAGGCATGGTCCCCGGACGCGCAGTTGCAAGCCTCAGCGAGTCATCAAATCCACATTCCCGCCCGCCGCCGCCGTGTTGACGGTGACGGTCTGCTCCGTGCAAAAGCGCAGCAGGTAGTGCGGGCCTCCCGCCTTGGGCCCGGTTCCGCTCATGCCTTCGCCGCCGAATGGCTGGTTGCCCACCACAGCGCCAATCATGTTCCGGTTGACATACACGTTGCCAACTCTGGCCGCAGCAGCCATCGCCGCCGCACGGCTGTCAATGCGCGTCTGAATGCCAAGGGTCAGCCCGTAACCGAGAGCGTTGATCTGCTCGACCACAGTCAGAGGATCACCCGACCAGCGCACCACCTGCAGCACCGGGCCAAAAATCTCTTCTTTCGCCGAAGCAATCGCATCGACTTCGAAGACCTGAGGCGGCAACTCGCATGCGGCGGGCTGCGGCAAGCCGCTGGTCCAGCACTTCACTGCTCGGCCACGCAAGTCGGTCAGTTGCAACTGCACTCGCTCAAACGCCTCCTGATCTATCAAGCGAGTGACATCCGTGTCCCAACATTCGGCGGCACCAAGCTTCAGCTCTTTCGCGGCTCCCGCGATCATCGAGATCACCGCGTCGGCTACGGACTCATGCACACACAAAAGGCGCAGAGCCGAGCATCGTTGGCCCGCACTGCGGAAGGCGCTCTGCACCACGGCATCACACACCTGCTCGGGCAACGCGGTGCTGTCCACCACCATGGCATTGATGCCGCCTGTCTCGGCAATCAGCGGGAGTATTGGCCCTTCACGCTGCGCCAAGGACCGGTTGATCAATTTGGCCACTGGCGTCGAGCCGGTGAAGACCACGCCGGCAATGCCTTCGCTCTCCACGAGCTGCGCTCCCACCGATTCACCGGTGCCGTGCAGGAGCAGCAGAACGTCGTCTGGCACGCCGGCTTCGTGCAGCAGTTGCACCATCGCTTTGGCCACACCCGGCGTCTGCTCGGCGGGCTTGGCCAGCACCGTGTTTCCCGTCACGAGGGCTGCTGCAACCTGTCCGGTAAAGATGGCCAGCGGAAAGTTCCACGGACTGATGCACACCCAGGTTCCTCGGCCCGTCAGGCGCAGTTGGTTGCGCTCTCCCGTGACGCCGTCGCCGCCGACCGGCAAGTTCTGCACGGCCATGAGCACTTGGGCCTGCGAAGCGTAGTACCGCAGAAAATCGATGGCCTCGCGCACTTCCGAGATGGCATCTGTCCAGTTGCGATGCGCCTCCTTGACGACCAATGCCGAGAAACGCGGCAACGATGCCTGGAGCCGATCGGCCGCCGCCCTGAGAATGGCAGCCCGATCCTCGACAGGTCGGATTGACCAGGACGCGAACGCCTGCCGGGCAAGGGTCACTGCCGCGACCACCTCACCGGCGGTGGCTTCAGTCACTGACGGCAGCAGGGTGCCTTCCCAGGCTTCCTTGAGCGCCCGGCGGGTGTCGGACTCGGCCACGTCAAGGCCCCGACTGTTAGGGAAGGTCGGCCCGTACAGCGCAGCCACGTTCGGTAAAGCAGGCGCAGGTGCCACATGCAGCGGCGAAGCCAGTACGTCGTCCACTGGTACATCCGGGTCTGCAAGCTGATGGACAAAAGAACTGTTTGCCCCGTTCTCGAGAAGTCGCCGGACAAGGTATGCCAACAGGTCTCGGTGCGCGCCAACCGGGGCATAGATGCGGCAATGCAGGTCGTCGGCGGCGAGGACTTCCCGGTAGACACCCTCACCCATTCCATGCAAGCGCTGCAGCTCGTACAGTGGCGCCTCTGCCGAGTGGCCCAGTTGGGCCAGCGGCGCCGTCAGCTGGAGCAAGGCAGCAATCGTGGCGGCGTTGTGGGTGGCAAACTGCGGGTAGATGACGTCGGTTGCGGCAATGAGCGTTTGTGCGCAAGCAAGGTAGCTGATGTCGGTGTGGTGCTTTTGCGTGAACACCGGGTAGTGGGGTAGACCCAACTCTTGTGCCCGTTTGATCTCGGCATCCCAATACGCGCCTTTGACCAGCCGGCACATGAGGCGCACCTTGTGTAGGCGCGCCATGGCGATCACTGCCTTGACGAGGTCCAGCGAACGCGTCTGGTAGGCCTGAAGGGCCAGGCCCAAGCCCCGCCATTGGGGAAGTTGCTGTGCCACCTTGGCCAGCAAGGCATCGAAGAGAACCAGCGACAACTCCAGTCGATCCACCTCCTCTGCATCAATGGTGAGATTGAGGCCGGCCTTGGCGGCCGCCTCACACAAGGGCCACAATCGTGGCAGCAACTCGTCCAAAACGCGCACGTGGTGACCATGTTCATAGCGCGGATGCAAGGCACTGAGCTTGATGGAAATGCCATCCTGCAAGCCTGGATGGCGAGCGGGATCAGACTGCGTGGCAATCGCCTTGATGGCGTTGGCGTAGCTCTGCAGATAGCGCATGGCATCCGCATCCGTGCGGGCTCCTTCGCCCAGCATGTCAAAACTGAAGTGCAGGTGTGGTTGCTTCTTGCGTGCCGAGGCAGCCTCTCCGAGGGCTGCGGCAATGGACTCGCCCAGCACGAACTGACGACCCAGCAGTTGCACAGTACGCACCGTGGCGGCGACCACCGTCCTGCCCCCCAGCCGCTTGACCAGCGAACCGCCATCCAGCCATTGGCGCGAATAGGAAACCACTGAAGCAGAGAGGCGCCCCAGCGGAGAGTGGTCGGCCGGATCGAACGGGGCACTGCCCAACTGATCGGCTGTCAGGGCCAGGGCGGTTTCGCCGTCCGGCACCCTCAGCAGCGCTTCGGCCAGTCGCATGAGAGCACGCCCTTCCGCACGGGAGATGGGGTATTCCTGCAGCAGGCGCTCCATGGCCCAGAGCGAAGGGGGGTGATCACGCACTGCTGTCACCCATTGGCCTGCCTGGGCCTGGACTTTGGCCCATTCGATAGCGGGCGAAACCTGGTCCAGGCAGGAGCGAACCAGGGGAACTTCCTGCCGGTACGGGCTCGGTAGGCGATCGGTCAATAGTGGCGTCATCAGGCTTGCCTCCATTTGGTGAATGCGAGTAGCATGCCTCGAAATAGACCTATTTTTTCCCTATAGATAATCTACTTTCTAGTGAATAATTTGGAACCGGATTTGAAAGACCTTGATCGAATCGACCTGAAAATTCTTCAAGCCCTTCAGGCCGACGGGCGCATGTCCAACCTCAAGCTGGCGGAACATGTGGCCTTGTCCCCGACTGCCGTTCTGGCGCGCACCCAGCGCTTGCAACGAGAGGGCTATATCCTGGGCTACGAAGCGCGATTGAACCCCATCAAACTGGGCCGCGGCATGCTCGTCTTTGTGGAAGTGCTGCTCGACCGGTCCGCTGCCAACGTGTTCGACGAGTTCAAGGCGGCCGTCCAAGCCCACGGAGAGATCCAGGAATGCCATATGGTCGCGGGCGGTTTTGACTACCTGCTCAAGACGCGAACCGCCGACATGGAGAGCTACCGGGCCTTTGCTGGACGGGTGCTGTGGGAACTGCCTGGCGTTCGGCAAACCCATACCTATGCCGTAATGGAAGAGGTGAAACACAGCGCGCACCTCCCCCTTTGAAGGGGTGGGTGGGTAGAAATCAGCCAGAATGCAGGCCGAATGGGGGGTTCATTTGCAGAACTCTTGCGCCACAATCACCAGGGACCCCAGAAACGCAGACGAACTTCCGTTCGCCATTAGAATTCAAAGAAGAGAGAAAGAGCAAACAACATGCGCATCAAACCCATCGCCATCACCGCGGCAGCCTTTCTGGCCATCTCCGCACAGGCACAAGCACTGAAGCCGGGACTCTGGGAAACCGAGGCCACTATGGGCGGCGACCCCAAGATGGAAGCCCAAATGAAAAAGATGCAGGAACAGCTGGCGTCCATGCCGCCTGCGCAGCGCAAGATGATGGAGCAGATGCTGGCCAGCCAGGGCGTGAGCATCGGCGGCGGCGGCGCCATCAAGGTCAAGATCTGTATCACGCCCGAGCAAGCGAAACAACAGGACGTGCCAGTGCCCACCAAGGGGGAGTGCAAAACCGAAATCAAGACCAAGACCAAAACGGCCATGAAGATGCACTTTGAATGCACGAATCCTGTCAGCAGCGGCGATGCCGACTACAGCTTTCCCGACGACAAGTCTTACAAGGGCGTGATCACCACAACGCAGGAAGTCAATGGGCAGACGCGCAATACCCGCATCGACTCCAGCGGTCGGTGGCTCGGCGAAAGTTGCGAAGGCGTGGCCTCGTTCAAAATGCCTGCCAAGAAGTGACAGTTCTGTGCCGGGTCGGCTCGCCCGGATTCGTGTACCCCCTCCAGCAGGGCTCCGTCAGCCCTTACGAGGGCGATGCCCGAAAACCGCACGGCCGATCCGGACCATGGTGGACCCCGCCGAAATGGCCGCTTCCAGATCATCGCTCATCCCCATAGACAAGGTATCGAGCCCGTAGCCGCGATCATTGAGGCTATCAAACAACACTTTTGCCCGCAGAAAAAGGCCTCGTTGTGTCTCGAAATCCGGCGCTGGCTCAGGGATGCTCATCAGGCCCCGCAGGGTCAGCCTGGGCATGTCATGAACGGCCGCGGCAAGTTCGTACAACTCGTCCGCATCCACACCTGACTTGTTCAAGCCGCCATCCGTATTGACCTGCAAACACACTTGCAAAGGGGGCAGGTGTTCCGGGCGCTGATCATTGAGCCGCTGGGCAATCTTGACGCGGTCAACCGACTGAACCCACTGGAAATGCGCGGCTACCAGCCGGGTCTTGTTGCTCTGCACCGGACCAATGCAATGCCACTGCACGCCTGACGGCACCCCCGCCACCCGATCCAGTTCCTCCAGAGCCAGGACCTTCTCCACCCCTTCCTGAACATAGTTCTCCCCAAAGGCGGTTTGTCCTGCCTCGTAGGCCTTCAGCACGTCATCGACATCGAATGTCTTGGACACAGCCAAAAGCGTGACGGCGTTCACGTCGCGCCCGGCACGCTCACATGCGGCCTCAATTCGCGACCTGACATGCTGGAGATTGACTTCAATCGTGGTCATAATCAGTCTGCAGTATTAACCCAACCAACGGGATTCGACCGAATGGACATTACCCAACTGCTGGCTTTCAGCGTCAAGAACAAAGCCTCTGACCTGCACCTGTCTGCTGGCTTGCCGCCCATGATACGTGTGCATGGTGATGTGCGACGGATCAACGTCGAGCCACTGGACCACAAGCAGGTCCACAGCATGGTGTACGACATCATGAACGACGCCCAACGCAAACACTATGAAGAGTTTCTCGAGGTCGACTTCTCGTTCGAAATCGAAGGACTGTCTCGTTTTCGCGTCAACGCCTTCAATCAGAACCGCGGCGCGGGTGCCGTCTTCCGGACGATCCCGAGCAAGATCCTGACGCTGGAGCAGTTGAACGCGCCCCGCATCTTTGCCGACCTCTCTTTGCGTCCACGCGGCCTGGTGCTGGTCACGGGTCCTACGGGCTCGGGCAAGTCAACCACGCTGGCCGGCATGGTCAACCATCTCAACGAATCCGAGTATGGCCACATCCTGACGGTTGAAGACCCGGTGGAATTCGTTCACGAGTCCAAGAAATGCCTGGTCAACCAGCGAGAAGTTGGTCCTCACACACTCTCGTTTGCCAACGCGCTGCGCGCTGCACTTCGAGAAGACCCGGATGCCATTCTGGTGGGCGAGTTGCGCGACCTTGAAACCATTCGCCTGGCCATGACGGCCGCCGAGACGGGGCACCTGGTGTTTGGCACTTTGCACACATCAAGCGCTGCCAAGACCATCGACCGGATCATTGACGTGTTCCCGGCCGAGGAAAAGGACATGGTTCGCGCCATGTTGTCCGAATCTCTGGTCGCCATGATTTCCCAGACCCTTTGCAAGGTCAAAGACGGCAGCGGCCGAGTGGCAGCGCACGAGATCATGATTGGCACCAGCGCTATCCGGAACCTGATCCGTGAAGCCAAAGTGGCCCAGATGTACTCTGCCATCCAGACCGGCAGCAATTTCGGCATGCAGACCCTGGACCAAAACCTGGCTGACTTGGTCAAGCGAAACGTTATCAGCCCGGCAGAAGCCCGGGCCAAAGCCAAAATCCCGGAAAACTTCCCCGGATGATGGAAATCGTATGCCCACGCTCCGCCGCTTCGCGAGTCGCTGCCCCCAAGGGGATTGGCCTTGCTTGGGGCGGCCTTGCGCGGCGGCCGAATGTTGGCCCTCACGCTTAGTCGCAGCGACTGACAAAAAGGTATTGAAACAATGGAACGCGATCAGGCTTCAAAATTCATCAATGACCTGCTCAAGATGATGCTGAGCCGCAACGGCAGTGACTTGTTTATCACCGCCGAATTCCCGCCGGCCATCAAGGTGGACGGCAAGGTGGTCAAAGTCTCGCCTCAGCCGCTGTCAGCAACCCACACGCTGGCCTTGGCACGAGCCATCATGAATGACAAGCAGGCGGCGGAATTCGAGCGCACCAAGGAGTGCAACTTCGCCATCTCGCCTGGCGGCATAGGCCGCTTCCGCGTCAGCGCATTCGTTCAGCAAGGTGCCATCGGCATGGTGATGCGTACCATTCCTGCCACGCTGCCGTCGGTGGACGCATTGGGCTTGCCGCAGGTGCTCAAGGACATCGTGATGAGCAAGCGCGGGCTTTGTATTCTGGTGGGCGCGACCGGCTCCGGCAAGTCGACCACGTTGGCGGCCATGGTTGACTGGCGCAACCAGAACACGCAGGGCCACATCATCACCATTGAAGATCCGGTGGAATTCGTGCACCCGCACAAAAACTGCGTGGTCACACAGCGTGAGGTGGGGCTCGACACCGACAGCTGGGAGGCCGCACTGAAGAACACGCTGCGTCAGGCGCCAGACGTGATTTTGATGGGCGAGATTCGCGACCGCGAAACCATGGACCACGCTGTGGCCTTCGCCGAGACCGGTCACCTTTGCCTGGCCACCTTGCACGCCAATAGCGCCAACCAGGCATTGGACCGTATCATCAACTTCTTCCCCGAAGAGCGTCGCGCGCAGTTGTTGATGGACTTGTCCCTCAACCTCAAAGCCTTGGTTTCCCAGCGCCTGATTCCCCGCCAGGACAACAAGGGCCGCCATGCCGCCGTGGAAGTGATGCTCAACTCGCCGCTGATTGCCGACCTGATTTTCAAGGGCGAAGTCTCCGAAATCAAGGAGATCATGAAGAAGAGCACCAACCTGGGCATGCAAACGTTCGACCAAGCATTGTTCAACGCCTTCGAAGACAACATCATCTCCCTCGAAGATGCCCTGCGAAATGCCGACTCGCTCAACGATCTGCGCCTGCAGATCAAGCTGAACAGCCAACGCGCCAAGACACGCGATTTGGCCGCCGGCACTGAGCACCTGACCATCGTCTGATCCACGAAGCGGGCTCAGCCTCGGTACGGAGCCTTGCTTATTTCGCCGTTCAACGCGATCGCTCATCGTCGGCTGGCAGAGATCACTGCGGCTGGAGCTCTCATCTGGACCGCCACGTTTTCTGTGGCGGCACCGCTGCCATCTTCCGCCACCGTCGCCGGCAAGAGCTTGTCTCTCAACGGCGAAGGCACGCGCTACAAAGCCATCTTTCAGGTCTATGACCTGGGCTTGTACCTTCCCGTTCCGGCCCAGACCTCAACCGCGCTGCTCAGGATTGACGGCCCCATGAAGTTGGCATTTCTAGCCAAACGCGACCTGGCAGGAGGCGATCTCGGCGCGGCTTTCACAAAGGGGCTGGCCGCCAACAATGAAAAGTCATTGGTGCGCAAACACTCGACCTCTGCTAACCGGTTGATCGAGGTGTTCTCTGCTCGCTCGAAAGTGATCGAAGGCGACACGTTCGCCATGGAGTACTTGCCAGGCAAGGGGACACAGTTCTATATTGCGGGGGAACCTCAAGGTGAGCCAATTGGCGATCTGGAGTTCTTCCGCATGATTCTCAACATCTGGGTGGGGCCGTCACCGGCTGACAATCAGCTCAAAGCGAAGCTGCTGAGCGGCCAACAGGCCCAATAGCCGTCGACCACCTCCAACCGCCAAACCAACTCCATTGACTGATGAGCGATTCTCCAGTGTCTCCCCGCAAAGTGGCTTTTCTCGGTCTGGGCGTCATGGGCTACCCGATGGCGGGTCACCTCGCCAAAGCAGGCCATCAGGTCACCGTATACAACCGAACCGCGACGAAAGCGGAAAAGTGGTGCACCGAGCATGGTGGCCAGATGGCCGTCACGCCACGTGAAGCAGTTCAGAACGCAACCATCGTATTTGCCTGCGTCGGCAATGACGACGACCTGAGGGCCGTGGTTCTCGGCGAGAACGGAGCATTTGCAGGGATGGGAGAAGAAGCCATCTTTGTTGACCACACCACGGCATCAGCCAACGTGGCGCGAGAGCTATATGCCCAGGCCCGCGAGCAAGGCATGCATTTCATTGACGCACCTGTCTCTGGCGGTCAGGCCGGCGCAGAGAACGGCGTGCTCACTGTGATGTGCGGCGGCGACGTCGTACCGTTCGAGGCGGTCCAACCAGTAGCCATGGCATTCGCCCGAGCGTTCACACGCATGGGCGAGGCCGGAGCCGGCCAACTCACCAAGATGGTCAATCAGATTTGCATTGGCGGCTTGCTGCAGGGATTGTCAGAGGCGGTGGCCTTTGGACAAAAGGCTGGTCTGGACATGGAGCTGGTGCTGGACGTGATCGGCAAAGGCGCGGCACAAAGCTGGCAAATGGACAACCGTGGCAAGACCATGGCCAAAGACGAGTTTGACTTTGGATTTGCGGTGGACTGGATGCGAAAGGACCTGGGTCTTGTGCTCGACGAAGCCAAGAGAAACGGCGCCCGGCTGCCGGTCACGGCCTTGGTGGATCAGTTCTATGCCGACGTACAGGCATTGGGCGGAAACCGCCAGGATACGTCCAGCCTGGTTCGACGGCTGCGCTGACCGCCCCACCTTCTGCGGACCGAAAGAAAAGCCTGCCACTGATCGTGGCAGGCTTTTTCGCTTTGTGCTCTTCTTGCCTCGTGCTCTTTGTTGCGGTGAGCCGGAGGACGGGAGGAATAGGAGGAGGAGGAAGGAGAAAGAACAGGCTCGCCTGTTTCGCCTCACTGAGCGTGCGACGGAGGCTCTTGAGGCTCTTTGGCCTGCAGTTTCAGAGCGGTTTCGTTGTTCACGATTTCGAACAGACGCACGACACGCTGCACGCCCTGGACGTTGCGCGTTACCTCTGTGGCACGATCAGCTTCGGCATTGGTCACCAGGCCCATGAGGTAAACCGTGCTGCGCTCTGTCACCACTTTGAACGCGGCTGCATTGATATCCCGAGCATCGACGATGGCAGCCTTGACCTTGCCAGTGAGCAAAGCGTCATTGGCTCGCTCTTTGAACGCAGGTGTGTTCATGACCGCCAGCTCATTGAAGATCCGGCGAACGTTGGGCACGCCGGACACAACCGCTTCGACCTTTTCCTTGTCGCGTTGGCTGGCCACTTCCCCGACGAGCAGCACATGGCGGTTGTAGCTGACCACTTCCACCCGGGCGCGCGTACCGACTTCATCACGGATGGCGTTGCCTGCCCTTAGCTCAATGCCCTGGTCGTCCAGCTGCGCGCCAGAGGTACGCCGATCAGTAGCGACCAGCGCCGCGGTGGTGGCAGCACCGCCCACCACCAACGGTGTGCAAGCGGTCATCACGGCGCCCAGGGTTTCCAAACCCAGGCTCAACGGGGTCACGTCGAGCAGCAGCACATCCTTCACGTCGCCGGCCAAAACACCGCCCTGGATTGCCGCTCCAATGGCCACGACCTCATCCGGGTTG
>JBNKNN010000085.1:0-9141 GCA_050293865.1 Hydrogenophaga sp.
AGCCGATGGCGACTGCATGACCTATTCGGTTGGCTTCAGGGTACCGCAGCGCGGCGGCCTCGCGGGCGAGCTGATGCATCGGATGGCGGACGAACTCGAAGACGAGACGCTTTACCGCGATCCCACTCAGGCGGCGACGAATGCCCCGGGCGAAATGCCTCTCCAGTTGCAAATCTTTGCCCGAGAGAGTTTGACCCGCATGCTGTCTGATGACAGACTGTTGGAGCGCGCTTTGGGTGAGGTGATGACAGAACCCAAGCCTGGCGTCTGGTTCGATGCCCGAGAGAGCGGCGACGGGAGCGGTGAGCCGGCCCTCTTGATTGAGGGTGTTCGTCTCGATAGACGGACCCGCATGATGTACGACAAGCACCACGTGTTCATCAACGGCGAAAGCTACCGAGCCGCTGGTGCCGATGCCCGGCTGATGCGGGCATTGGCAGACCAGCGCAGTCTGACCGCCGCTTCAATGGCGAAGGCATCAGACGACGCGCTGGAGTTGCTGGCGGAGTGGAGCGAGGCTGGCTGGGTTCATCCCACGTGAGATGATCGAGAGCCTGAGCCTGTGCGGCTAGGGTGGACGGTTTGGGATCAATGGAAGGGGTATGCGCGTGAATGACAATTCAGCGGAGAACTCGGATTTGGCGGGAAGTTCGCCAGGTCTGCCTTCTTTGCCAGAGGGGCGATTTGAAGGCAGGGCAAGGTTTCAAGAGCTTGTCCGGCTTGCCTTTGCGCACGCTGCTGCCCAAGGCTGGAAGCGCCTGATTCTCTCCGATAGAGATTTTGCCGATTGGCCTTTGGGTGAGAGGGCTGTGACGGAGTCCTTGCAGGCGTGGGCCTCCAGCGGGAGACGTATCCATTTTCTCGCCAGAGACTACCGCCTCGTTTCCAGCTTGCACCCCAGGCTAGTGCAATGGAGACAAAGCTGGAGCCACATTGTGGAAGCTCGCCAGGTCAGTGGCAGGGGAAGTGACGAATTGCCAAGCGCACTGTGGTCCGACGATTGGACGCTGGAGCGGCTGGATGATCAGCACGATGCGATGGTGGCCAGTCGCATACCGGCTCGGCGTGTTGCGCTTCACGAGCGTATTGACGGATTCTGGCGGCGTGGCCAACCAGGTTTTGCCTCATCGGTTCTGGGTCTTTGACGCTGCTTGAGGTGACCACCTGTGGGTGTTCGCATCAGATTGTGAGCAGACGAAAAATTATACGAACGACACCTTTTGGGTGACGATTCGCCGTTATGATCGCGCACCGGGAAGGAGCATGATGCGACCGCTGCGAATGTGAAGGCAAGCTCCATCAAGGCGTTCTTAATCAACCACTTTATTCAGAGTCTTAATCATGAAAAAACTTGTCATTGTCTCCAGTCTGTTCGCCGCCATAGCGCTTTCCGCATGCGGCAAGAAGGAAGACGACATGCCCGTGGCGCCATCTCTGGATGCCGCAAAGGAGAGTGCCAACTCCGCCATGGATGCAGCCAAAGATAGCGCCAACGCTGCCATCGATGCAGCCAAAGAAGGCGCCGCTGCGGCTAGCGAAGCTGCCCAAGACGCTGCCGACGCTACGGCAGATGCTGCTACCCAAGCAGCATCGGAAGCGGCCAATGCAACTACCGACGCAGCCAAAGCTGCCGCAGAAGCTGCGGATGACGCACAAGCCGCGGCTGAGAAGACAGCAGAAGAAGCCAAAGATGCTGCTCTGACCGCTGCTGAGGATGCAGCGGAAGCTGCGAAGAAGAAAGCCGATGAAGCCGCCAAGGCAGCTGCCGACGCCGCCAAGCAGTAAGCCTCCTTCAACGCATCCGTGCCAAGAAAAAGCCACCGGTGCGGTGGCTTTTTCTTTTTTGCGGACCGATCGGACAGCCCGTTTGGCCCAATCAGCGCAGGTCTTCTGCCAATAGCGTCAGGATGCGCTTGGCATTTTCTGCGCTCTCGGCCTGGCCCGAGCGGCTGAGGACAGAAACCAGACTCTGTTGGTCATCACTCTTGACCACGACCTGGTACTGTTCCGGCTTTTCTTCCTTGGCTTCTGCACCAAACATGCGTCGCAGCAAACTGGGCTTGGCCTTCTCTTCTGCGGAAAGTGCTGGAACGAAGCGCACGTAGTACACGCCCTGGCTGCGGTTGCGATCTTCGACCGTGAATCCGGTGCGATCCAGCGAAAGGCCGACACGACGCCAGGCGCGATCAAAGCCCTCATCAATCTTGATGGCCTGCTGGCCATTGACGGTCACCAGTGCGCTCTGCTTGGGAGCCGCGCTATCGGCGACGATGGACTTGGCCTGTTCCTCTGAAACGCCAAGACTGATCATGAGTCGGCGCAGGAACTCGGTTTCGAGCTCCGGATCGGATGCCCGGGGTTGCCAGACGGTGTTGTCCTGGCGACTGCTGGTATAGACCTCTTCCATACCGCGGTGGCTAATGTAGATCTCGGTTTTGCCGTCGCCGGTGCGTTCGACGCGCGTGCGGAAGCGGTCGCGTTCGCCTGTGTCGTAGAGGCTGTCAAACACTTTGCCAATGGTGCGACGGATGACGTCCTGAGGAATCTTTGCGCGGTTCTCGGCCCAGTCTGTCTCCATGATTCCAAGGCGCTGGTCATCGCGGGTGAGGGTAAAACCGTTGTCTTGCCAGAACTGTCGAATGGGCTGCCACACACGGTCAGCCGGACGGTCCACCACCAGCCAGCGCTGGTTGCCAGCACGTTCAATGCGGACGTCGCCCAACTGCTTGGCTGCGGTGACGCCACCATCCGCAGGAGTCATACCAGCCTGCTGTTGTACTGCGCTGGCACTGATGTTGTCGCCTGGCATGGCATACCGCGAGTCCCGGCTCAGCTGGGTCAGATCAGGCGGGACTTCCAGACTGCGGCCGGTCGTTGTTGACTTGTAGTCGATCCGGTCTTCTTCCAGAATCGTACAACCCATCAGGCCGCTGCTGACGGCCGTGATCACGGCCAGGGAAAGGAGGGTGCGGGAGTGACCAGCAAAGACGGGGCGTTTACTCATGTTCAGGAATCAAGTTGGAAAAACGTTCGGAATCCGAAGACCAGCGCTTTGCGTCAAGCAGTCGGGACTGCCATTCACACCAATCCGCACTGTTTGAGCGCAGATTCAACGACGGGTTCCATTGGCTCGCTCAAAGGCGTCATGGGCAAACGCATGGCGCCGCCACATAGGCCCATTCGGGCCATGGCCCATTTGACGGGAATCGGGTTGGCTTCCACGAACAGATTCTTGTGCAACGGCAACAGACGAAACTGAATGTCCATGGCCTTGGTCACGTCCTTTGCCAATGCAGCCGCACAAAGTTCATGCATGAGCTTCGGCGCCACGTTGGCCGTGACGCTGATGTTGCCATGGCCGCCGCAAAGAATGAGCGCTACAGCGGTTGGGTCGTCGCCCGAGTAGATGGCGAAATCCTTGGGGGCTTCACGAATCAGCCACTGGGCTCGAGCGATGTCCCCGGTGGCTTCCTTGACGCCCACGATGCCGTCCACGGCCGCCAGGCGCAAGGTCGTCTCGACCGCCATGTCCGCCGCGCTGCGGCCGGGTACGTTGTAGAGCACGACAGGCAAGTCGCCGGTGGCTTCGGCGATGGCTTTGAAGTGCTGGTAGAGGCCTTCCTGGGTAGGCTTGTTGTAATAAGGAACGACTTGCAACTGGCAATCGGCGCCAACGTTGCGAGCGTACTGGGCCAGTTCAATGGCTTCGGCAGTGGAGTTGGCTCCGCAGCCGGCCATGATGGGGACACGTTTGTTGGCTTGCTCAACAGAGACACGGATGATCTCGCAGTGCTCTTCCACTGTGACGGTAGGCGACTCGCCGGTGGTACCAACCACACCGATGCAGTCGGTGCCTTCTGCAATGTGCCAATCGATCAGTTTGCGCAGATTGTCGTAGTCCACGCTTCCGTCTTCCTGGAACGGGGTGGCCAGGGCCACGATGCTGCCGGTAATGGTATTCATGTGTCAGTCTGTACTTGGTGTGGCTAGTTCCGCCCCATATAGTCCGGGGCGTGCTGCCGAAACTTCATTGCGCATTCTACCCAGTGTCGAATGGGCTGAGGCGCGGCTTCAGGAGTGGAGTGGCCAGCGTTTCGGAGGATCCTCGCTCTCGTCCACATCCTCCCACCGGGCCGCGACCACGCGCTGAACGAACCGCTCCGGGTTGGGCAAATAGCCGTCTTCGTAGGCAATGACGCGCAGGCCTGCCTTTTGGCACACATCGAGAAGCTCTCCCTGCCGGAGAAGAAAATCCGGCCTGCGCGGACGGCCAACCGAAGCGTTGCCAGAGGCAAATGTCTCGTATATCAG
Organism: Hydrogenophaga sp.; assembly: GCA_050293865.1. Lineage (GTDB taxonomy): Bacteria > Pseudomonadota > Gammaproteobacteria > Burkholderiales > Burkholderiaceae_C > Hydrogenophaga. Next base: position 4,312 of record JBNKNN010000085.1, read on the forward strand.
GATGCCGCCTGACGCAAGGGCTTCACAGATCGCGGGCAGCAAAGGTCGCCACAGGTAGTTCGTCACCACCACGCAGCCAAAGGTTTGACCAGGCAGGGGCCAGTTGTCGTTCTCGATGTCGGCGCGGACAATCGAGACGGAAGAGTTGGCTCCTTCGATGGCAGAGAGTGACTCGCGGTCTTTGTCCACGGCTGTTACCGCATGCCCTCGGCGGGCAAACCAGAGGCTATGGCGGCCGCGTCCGCAGGCCAGATCAAGCACGCTGGCAGCTTTCGGGACGAGAGGGGACCAGCGCCTCACCCATTCGGAGGCCTGCTCTGTTCCATGGCCGGTGTGGTGGGCGTCGTTGGCCGTTCGTGGAGAGCTTGAGCCATTGTCCATCAGAAGCAGCTCCACAATTGATCGGCCAGGGTGACCAGGAAGTCTGGCCGCATGTACATTGCCAGCGTAGCTGCCAGCGCGAGCACGACCAGCGACCAAGCGGCGACGCGATGTGCCTTTGTCATGCTACCGGCTCCATGACACGCTGCGGACCGCGCTGGATCGCGGTCTCACGCACTGGCAAGTTGATCAATGCGGCGAACACGCCCAATGCGATGGAGATGTACCAGACGAGGTCGTAGCTGCCGGTGGCGTCGTAGAGCGCCCCGCCGATCCAGACGCCCATGAAGCTGCCGACCTGGTGGCTGAAGAACACGAACCCACCCAACATGGAGAGATGGGCCACACCAAAGATCTGCGCGACGGTGGCGTTGGTGGGGGGAACGGTAGAGAGCCAGAGCATGCCCATGACCGCCGAGAAGACGTAAACGCTGGCCGGCGTCAATGGCGCCAGCAGGAACGCACTGATGGCGATGGATCGGCCAACGTAGATGAAAGCCAGAATGTGCCGCTTGGCCATGCGCTGTCCCAAACTCCCGGCGACATAAGTGCCGACGACGTTGAACAGACCAATCAGGGCGAGGGCAAAACTGGCCACCTCGGGAGCCAGGCCGTTGTCCTTGAGGTAGCTGGGCATATGGACGCCGATGAAAACGACCTGGAAACCGCAAACAAAGTAGCCGGCCATCAGCATCAGGAAGCTGGGATACTTGAATGCTTCCTGAAGTGCCTGGGCGATGGTTTGATCACGTGGGAGCGGCTTTCCGTCGGCAGTGCCGGGTTCACGCAACCACAAAGCGAGCGGTGCGATGAGCAGTGCGGCCAGTGCCAGCGCAACGAGTGCTTCCTGCCAGCCGAAGCTGGTGATCAGCCAGCCTTCCACCGGCACCATCAGGAACTGGCCAAATGAACCAGCGGCGGCAGCGACTCCCATGGCCCAAGACCGCTTCTCGGCCGGGACCTGACGCCCAATGACACCATATATGACCGCATAGGTCGTGCCAGCCTGCGCTGCGCCTATCAATACCCCGGCGGTGAGCGCAAAGATGGTGGGTGTGGTGGCCATCGCCATGCCGTACAGTCCCAGGCCGTAGAGAAAGGCGCCGACAGCCAGAACCTTGAACGCACCGAAACGGTCTGCCGCCATTCCGGCAAAGACGCCAAAAATGCCCCACGACAGGTTCTGGATCGCCATGGCAAATGCAAAGGTCTCTCTCGTCCACTCCTGCGCTTGAGTCACAGGTTGCAACCACAGGCCAAACCCATGGCGTATGCCCATTGAGAGGGTCACAATGGCTGCTCCGGTGACCAGAACCTGGACCATGGAGAGACGTTGACGGGAGTTCGTTTCGCTCATCCGGATGAATGTAACCAATCGAAGGCCCTCTTGTGTGTCGCAAGGGCGTTTCAATGCTGTGATATTTCTTTCAACGATTGATGCCCCAGGTGCATGACAGACCTGTCTGGTGTATATATATACAGTAGAACTTCGAATTTCTGCTTACAATCCGCCCCCATGGCAACCCAAAATTCATCTGCTTACTCGGAAGGCTCGATTCGCGTCCTCAAGGGATTGGAGCCTGTGAAACAGCGTCCGGGCATGTACACCCGGACAGACAACCCGCTGCACATCATTCAGGAGGTGTTGGACAACGCCGCCGACGAGGCGCTGGCGGGCTTTGGCAAGAAGATCAAGGTCACGCTTCACGGCGACAGCTCTGTCAGCGTGGAAGATGATGGACGTGGCATTCCGTTTGGCATGCACCCGGAAGAAAAGGCGCCCGTGGTGGAGTTGGTGTTCACCCGGCTGCATGCAGGCGGCAAGTTCGACAAAGGCAAGGGCGGGGCATACAGCTTTTCCGGCGGACTCCACGGTGTTGGCGTGAGCGTCACCAATGCGCTGTCCAAACGTCTGGAAGTGACGAGTCACCGCGAGGGTGAGGTGGCGCACCTGGTGTTCGCAGACGGTGATGTGGTGGAAGCGCTGACCAAGCGAAAGCAGGAGCAGGGCGACCGAAAACAAGGCACAACTGTGCGTGCCTGGCCCGATGCCAAGTACTTCGACTCCTCAGCTCTGCCCATGGGCGAGTTGGTCCACCTGCTTCGCAGCAAAGCGGTGCTCATGCCGGGCGTGGCGGTCACGCTGGTCAACGAAAAGACCAAAGACACTCAAACCTGGCAGTACAAGGGTGGCCTGCACGACTACCTCACTCAGACGTTGCCGGTGGACCCGGTGATTCCGCTGTTCGAGGGCGAAGGCTACGCTGACGCGAAGGATGACAATTTCGCTGAGGGTGAAGGCGCCGCCTGGTGCGTGGCCTTTACGGAAGAGGGCAGCCCGGTCCGCGAAAGCTATGTGAACCTGATCCCGACCAGTGCCGGCGGCACGCACGACAGTGGCCTGCGCGACGGCCTGTTCCAGGCGGTCAAGAGCTTCATCGAATTGCACGCGTTGCTGCCCAAGGGCGTCAAGCTGTTGCCGGAGGACGTGTTCGCCCGAGCGAGCTATGTGCTGTCGGCCAAGGTGCTGGATCCACAGTTTCAGGGCCAGGTGAAAGAGCGCCTGAACTCACGCGACGCGGTGCGTTTGGTGTCCAACTACGTCAAGCCGGCACTGGAGTTGTGGCTCAACCAGCACGTCGACTACGGCAAGAAGCTCGCCGAGCTGGCCATCAAGGCGGCCCAGACACGTCAACGAGCCGGACAGAAAGTCGAGAAGCGCAAGGGCTCAGGTGTGGCCGTTTTGCCGGGCAAGCTGACCGACTGCGAGAGTCGCGACATCTCCCATAACGAACTGTTTCTGGTCGAAGGTGATTCGGCCGGTGGCAGTGCCAAGATGGGGCGCGACAAAGAATGCCAAGCCATCCTGCCGCTGCGCGGCAAGGTGCTGAACACCTGGGAAGTGGACCGCGACCGTCTGTTCGCCAACACCGAAATTCACGACATTTCGGTGGCCATCGGTGTGGACCCCCACGGCCCCAACGACAGCCCTGACCTGTCCGGCCTTCGCTACGGCAAGGTATGCATCTTGTCAGACGCTGACGTGGATGGCTCGCACATTCAGGTATTGCTGCTCACGCTGTTTTTCCGACATTTCCCCAAACTGATCGAATCGGGGAATGTCTATGTGGCGCGGCCTCCGCTGTTCCGCGTGGATGTTCCGGCGCGTGGCAAGAAGCCGGCCAGCAAGCAATACGCCTTGGATGATGGCGAGCTGCATGCGATCCTGGACAAGGCTGAAAAGGACGGCGTGAATCGCGAGCGTTGCCAGATCAGTCGCTTCAAGGGCTTGGGCGAGATGAATGCCGAGCAGTTGTGGGACACCACCCTCAACCCAGATACCCGTCGTCTTCTGCAAGTGGACCTGGGTTCGCTGGGTTTTGCTGCCACCGAGGACCTGATGACCAAGCTGATGGGCAAAGGCGAGGCCGCTTCGCGGCGCGAGCTGATGGAGCTGCACGGCGACGACGTCGATATCGACGTCTGACGCGCCGATATCTGCTGACGGGGCGAGGCGATCGGTCTCGTCGCGATTCGACAAACTTCTACTTTTGAATTGAGCGACTGATCAAATGGATCAACTCGACCTGGAGCCCCGCTCCGAGCAACCGAACGAAGACCATCTCGCCGCCTATGCCCAGCGAGCCTACCTCGAGTACGCGCTGTCCGTGGTCAAGGGCAGGGCATTGCCTGACGTCTGCGACGGCCAGAAGCCTGTGCAACGTCGCATCCTGTATGCCATGGACAAGATGGGCTTGGGCTACTCGGGTCCGAACCGAACCAGTGCGGCCAAGCCGGTCAAGAGTGCCCGTGTGGTGGGTGATGTGCTGGGCCGATTTCACCCCCATGGCGACCAGGCAGCCTATGACGCACTGGTGCGCATGGCGCAGGACTTCTCGCAGCGCTATCCGTTGATTGATGGCCAAGGCAACTTCGGTAGCCGCGACGGCGATGGTGCGGCGGCCATGCGTTACACCGAAGCGCGCCTCTCTCGTATCACCACCCTGCTGCTCGATGAGATCGACATGGGTACGGTGGATTTCGTTCCCAACTATGACGGATCGACCGAAGAGCCGAGCCAGTTGCCTGCGCGATTGCCGTTCTCTCTGCTCAATGGGGCCTCCGGCATTGCGGTGGGTCTTGCCACGGAGATTCCGAGCCACAACTTGCGTGAGGTGGCTGATGCGTGCGTGGCCCTTATCAAGAAGCCCAGGCTGACCGACGATGAGTTGTACGCCATGCTGCCTGGGCCCGACTACCCAGGTGGCGGGCAGATCATCAGCCCGGCGCGCGACATTGCCGAGGCCTACCGTACCGGTCGTGGCAGCTTGAAGGTCCGCGCTCGCTGGAACATCGAAGACCTGGCCCGCGGGCAGTGGCAGATGGTGGTCACCGAGTTGCCGCCCGGTGTGAGCTCGCAGAAGGTGTTGGAAGAAATCGAGGATCTGA
>JBNKNN010000086.1:0-11002 GCA_050293865.1 Hydrogenophaga sp.
GGCACACCGTTGGCCTTGGCCCATGTCTTGTACTTCTTGATGAACTCGGCGTTGGTCGGGTTCTTCACGCTCATGAAGTAGTTCCAGGCGGCGAGGTGACCAGCCAGCGGTTTGGCATCCACCCCGCGCAGTTCTTCTTCACCCACCGAGAAGGCCACCACAGGCACGTCTTTGGCGGAGAGGCCGGCATTGCCCAGTTCTTTGTAGAACGGCACGTTGGAGTCACCGTTGATGGTGGAGACCACAGCCGTCTTCTTGCCTTCGGACGCGAACTTCTTGATGTTGGCAATGATGGTCTGGTAGTCGGAGTGACCGAAGGGGGTGTACTCCTCCATGATGTCCGACTCAGGAATGCCCTTGGCCTTCAGGAAAGCGCGCAAGATCTTGTTGGTGGTGCGGGGGTACACGTAGTCGGTACCCAGCAACACAAAGCGCTTGGCAGAGCCACCGTCCTTGCTCATCAGGTACTCAACCGCAGGGATGGCCTGCTGGTTGGGCGCTGCGCCGGTGTAGAACACGTTCTTGGACAGTTCTTCACCCTCGTACTGCACAGGGTAGAACAACAGAGAGTTCTTCTCTTCGAAGACGGGCAGCACCGACTTGCGCGAGACGGAAGTCCAGCAGCCGAACACCACGGCCACCTTGTCCTGATCGATCAGTTGCTTGGCCTTTTCGGCGAACAGTGGCCAGTTGGAGGCAGGGTCAACCACGACAGGCTCGAGCTTCTTGCCCATCACGCCACCCTTGGCGTTGATCTCGTCGATGGTCATCAGGGCCACGTCCTTCAGGACGGTCTCCGAAATGGCCATGGTGCCGGAGAGCGAATGCAGAATACCGACCTTGATGGTGTCGGCAGCCAGTGCAGGGTTCAAACCAAGGGCGGCCACGCCCAGCGCAACAGCGGAAAGGGACTGGGCCATGCGGCGACGGGTCAGATTCATGGATAGGTACTCCGGTTGGTCAGTGATGAAGATGGAAGAGGTTGAAACCTGTTGAGACAGACTGACGAATCAGTTGCTACGAAGGTTACGCAAGCACCTCTCAAACGGAAATACGCCATGTGGGGTATGCCCGGGGTATGCGCCTCGTCTGGGGCTCGGCCCGGCAACGGCGGTCACCAATGCGCCATCGGCCGTCGTTGTTGCGCGCTAGGATTTCCCGATCCCACCCGCGCCACTCACTGAGGAGACAACATGAGCCTTCAAATCACCAAGAGCGCCATCGATCTCGGCATCGTCACCACCAACGGGGACCCGATGCTCGCGTTCTACCGGGACACCTTGGGCTTGGCCTACGCCGGCCACAACCCCATGCCGGGCGGCAACGGCACCATGCATCGCATGATGTGTGGCGACACCATGATCAAGCTGGTGGTTCTGCCCGAAACCAAAGCAGATGCTGCGCCCGGCGGCATTGGCGGTGCGACGGGCTACCGCTATTGGACGATCACCGTTGGCAACCTCACCGAAGCCCTGGCGGCATGCGAAGCTGCGGGCGCCAAGCTTGTGGTGAAGGAGCGCGAGATCGCTCCCGGCGTGCGCATCGGCATCGTGGCCGATCCTGACGGCAACTGGGTAGAGCTGCTCGGCCTCAGCGCTGCTTGAGCACGTTGACCCGACTCATGGCCATACGCGCAGCAGAAGTGCGCGTATCTGCCCCCATCTTGGCAAACACCTTTTCCAACTGCTTCTTTACTGTCCCTGCGCTGGAGCCCAGGATGTCACCGATGTCCCGGTTTGTCTTGCCCTTGACCACCCAGTAAAGCACTTCGGCTTCGCGTGCTGTCAACCCGAAGGTTTGCGCCAAGGCCACCGTAGCGCCTTGCTCCGAGCTTTCCTGCATCACGATCAGCCAGTCTCGCGCATCGTCCTCGTCGCCGATCTGCCGATGAACGTTCAGGCTGAGTTCGCCTGATCCTTCGCGCAAGACCAGCCGGGGTAATTCAAACACGCCGGCCTGCGCATCACGCTCACAGCGTTGCAACCATATGAGCACCTCCTCCGGCACGTGCGCTTGAGGCACGTCGGGACCACCGTATCGCACCAACAGCTCCCGGGCCAATGCGGTTTGCCAGAGCAGGCGACCATCGCTGGCGCGAACCGTGATGCTGGCGTAGCCGAAGGCGTCGAGCGCATTCCGTGTCTGACTCTGCTGCACTTCGACAGCCTGGGCCTGACGGGCGGTGCGCAGGTGTACGCCCATGCGCGCCATGACCTCTCTTGGCTTGACCGGCTTGGTCACATAGTCTGATCCGCCTGCATCCAGCGCGTTGACCAGGTGCTCTGTCTCGGTCAGGCCAGTCATGAAGATGATCGGCACATGCCGCGTCCGCTCGTCAGCCTTCAGGCGACGAGCCACCTCGAAACCATCCATACCAGGCATCATGGCATCGAGCAATACCACGTCCGGCAAAGCTTGCTGAGCCCGCTTGATCGCAGACGAACCGTCCAAGGCCACCAGCACGGTGTAGCCCGCCTCGTCCAATGCATCATGCAAAGGCGCAATGTTGTCGGGCATGTCATCCACCAGCAGCACCACAAGGCCGTCGTCCCGGTGCAAGGGCAAGGGCACGAGACTTTCGGGCAGGTCGGCAAGTGGCGGCTGAGGTTCTTCTGTTTCAGACATGATGGAACCAACTTTACTCCGATGCAGCCAGATCACTGGCGGCAGAGGCATCCCCATCTGCACCCAACTGAACCAGGCGCTGCTCCATGGCTTCAAAGCGGAAGTCTCGCGCCATGGCTTTCATCTCTTTCGCGAAGCTGTGTTGCCCTGGATGCTCGAGCAGCCACGCGTCCAGCCACTGGACGATGCCCTTGTAAAAGCCCAAACGCGCCAGTTCCAGAAGCGGCGCCAACGCAATGCCGCCCGGAATTTGCCCTTCAGAAACAAGGCGACCATCTTTCGCCTTCGGATGGCTGCGTTGCCCTGGCGAACGGGATGTCTCCTTTTCGATCCACTTCAAATCAAGCTTGTGCCCCAACCAGAGCAGCAAGTCATCCCTTCGAACAGGTTTGACCAGAAAATCCTCCTGTGGCAGACCCAGTTCGTTTTCCAGCCCCTTGTCGAAAGCATTGGCCGAGACGATGGCATGAGGCACTGCCCCCCACCCCGCTTGTCGAAGGCGTTTGAGCGTTTCCCAGCCGTCGATGCCAGGCATCGCGAGGTCCATGAAGATCGCGTGGGGGCCCGCACTCTCGGCAGTGGATTCTCCTTCCAGCAGCGCCAGCGCTTCCAGACCGCTGTGGGCCCGCAATACCCTGAAGCCCAGCGGTTCGAGCCATTGCGCCAACAACTCGCGATCCGTGGCCTCATTGTCGACCACCAGCACGGTTCGCAGATGTCCTTCGTATCCCGAATATTGCGGCCCCGCCTGCCTTCGCTCAGGCTGAACACCATGAACCTCCGGCAGAAACAGGCGGACGGTGAAGACGGTGCCCTCTCCGAGCGCGCTTCGTACTTTCATCTCCCCCCCCATGAGATCGGTCAGCATTCGCGCAATCGTCAATCCCAAGCCGCTACCACTGGTGCCGCCGGAGACTTCGACCGACCCCATCGAAGCTGAAGTTTGCCCGCGCGAGAAAGGTTCAAACACCTTTTCCAGTTCCAACGCCGACATGCCGGGTCCCGTATCGTGCACTTCAAACACAGCCATCTCACGCGCGTAGCTCACTGCCAACCGCACTTCCCCTTCGCGCGTAAATTTCACCGCATTGCCCAGCAAGTTGATCAGAATCTGGCGCAGGCGCTTTTCGTCAGCCCGTACCACTTCCGGCAAACGATCCCCAGTCTCGAACACGAAACGCAGACCTTTGGCTGCCGCCTGGAGCTCGAACAAGCTGGCCATTTCCTGGACCAGTTCGGTAAAGCCCACCGGCTTGGATTCCAGCGCCAACTTTCCGGATTCGATCCGCGCCACGTCCAGCGTCCCTTCAATCAGAGACAGCAGGTGCTCTCCACCGCGGTTGATCACCTTGATGGCTTGCGCGCGGTGTGGAGGCAGAGACTCGTCCTCCTGCAGCAGTTGCGCGTACCCCAGGATGCTGTTGAGCGGAGTTCGCAGTTCATGACTGATGTTGCTGATGTAGCGCGTCTTCGCCTGGTTGGCCTGCTCCGCAGCACGCCGCGCTTGCTGCAAGGCCTCGTCGGTACGCTGGTGCGATTCGATCTCCTGCATCAGGAGGTGTGTCTGACGGTTTGACTCTTCCTGCGCCACCTGACGACTCCTGTGCGCCAGCACCAGCCACCATGCGACGATGCCGGCAATGAGCAACAGCACGAGGTACACGCGTAAAAATCCCGTGCGCAAAGCAGCGTCAAGCAGATTGCTGTCAGCTGCAAATGCCACCGACTGATCCAGCCGGTGCGCCTGCTGCTTGTACAGCAAACCCAACACAGCCGCGAGCACCGGTGCCATCACCAGCATGATCAGCAGGTAATGCGCAAGCCCTGCCTCAAGATGACGCCAGAGGCGCTGAGGAGAAAGCGCCCGGAGAATACCCAGCCATTGGACTGACAACTGTGCATGTGGCTTGCACATGTCGCCACAGCGAGCGTCCAGCGTGCAGCACAAGGAACAAATGCTGCCTTTGTACGCAGGGCAACTGGCCATATCTGGCGCCTCGTATTCACGCTCGCAGATCACACATTGCTGCAATGTCAGACGCCGATAGGCGCCTTCGCCCACGGCGGTCGAACTTTCCTCGGCCTGTCGGCGGGCAAGATAGTAGCGCCCACCCGTCAGCCATGCCAGCAGCGGCGAAGCCACCAAAGCCGTGACCATGGCAATCACGGCCGAGAAAGCTTCGCTGGTGGGCCCCAGGACACCGAGGTAGGCCAGAATCGACGCCGTTGAAGCCAAAGCCATGGCTCCCACGCCAACCGGGTTGATGTCATAGAGATAGGCGCGTTTGAACTCCACACCTGCTGGCGACCAACCCAGCGGTTTGTTGATGACCAGATCGGCCACCACCGCCATGATCCATGCAATAGCGATGTTCGAGTAAAGACCCAGCACTTCGCCTAGCGCATGAAAGACGTTCATTTCCATCAGCATGAACGCGATCGCCGTGTTGAACACTACCCAGACGACCCGGCCCGGATGGCTATGGGTCAGACGCGAGAAGAAGTTGCTCCACGCAAGCGATCCGGCATAGGCATTGGTCACATTGATCTTGAGCTGTGAGAGCACCACAAACGCCGCCGTCACAGCCACCGCCCAACCATAGTGCGGAAACACGTACTCATAGGCAGCGAGATACATCTGATTCGGATCAACCGCGCGATCCACGGGCACCATATGACTGATCGCCAGGTAGGCCAGCAGCGCACCCCCTAGCATCTTCAGCACGCCAAGCACAACCCAGCCTGGCCCACCCGCCAGCACAGCAGCCCACCAACGCCAGCGCTTGCCAGGCTCCGACTGCGGGGTGAACCGCAAATAATCCGCCTGCTCCCCCATCTGCGTGATGAGGGCCACGCCGACGGTGAGCGCAGCACCAAACAGATGCCAACTGAATGCACCACTCTGGCCATCTGCACCAGAATAGTGCAAAACCTCACCGAACACCTGCGGCTCCATCAGCCAGACGGCCACAAATGGCACCACCATCAGGGACAGCCACAAGGGCTGCGACCACACCTGAAAGCGGCTGATGGCAGACACCCCGTGGGTCACCAGAGGAATGACGACAAGCGCACAGATCAGGTAGCCCCACACAGGCGGAATATCCAGCGCCAACTCCAGTGCATAGGCCATCACGGCCGCTTCAAGTGCAAAGAAGATGAAGGTGAAGGTCGCGTAGATCAGCGAGGTGATGGTCGAGCCAATGTAGCCAAACCCGGCACCACGTGTCAGCAAATCCATGTCCACGCCATAGCGGGCCGCGTAGATGCTGATGGGCAGACCCGCCAAGAAGATGATCAGACCTGTGGCAATGATGGCCCAGAACGCGTTGATGAACCCGTATTGCACCAACAAGGTGGCGCCCACGGCTTCAAGAATCAGGAAGGATGCGGCGCCAAACGCAGTATTCGCTACCCGCCATTCGCTCCATTTGCGAAAACGCTGCGGCGTGTAGCGCAGTGCATAGTCCTCCATGGTTTCACTGGCGACCCAGGAGTTGTAGTCGCGCCGAACCTTGATGATGCGTTGTGGCGCGTTCAACATTGCACTGGCTGACGAAGCCGCGTCTACGGAAGATGGCGTATTGGTCTCCACGCCCGGTTGATCGCAGAATCTGTGCCAGATACTGCACCGCCCTCAAAAGGGCACGCAACTTGCAGTTCGGAAATCATCAAGCCCAAAGCTGTGCCGTCGCCGGTTGGCGCAATGTGTATCACGCTTCTTTCAGGCCACCCTGAAATGCACAGATACACCGACAGAGCGACAGCACACAACTCTTGCGTTCTGCCAAGTTCGGCGGCACGCACCACATGGAAATGACCCGGAAGCGAAGCAAACCATGGAACTGACTCCGCGCGAAAAGGACAAGCTGCTCATCTTCACAGCCGCCTTGCTGGCCGAGCGCCGCAAAGCGCGAGGACTCAGACTCAATTACCCCGAGGCCGTGGCACTCATCACCGCTGCCGTGATGGAAGGCGCTCGTGACGGCAAGACAGTCGCCGAACTCATGAGCGAGGGCCAAAGAGTCCTGACCCGCGACGATGTGATGGACGGCATCGCTGAAATGATTCCTGACATCCAGGTCGAAGCCACCTTCCCAGATGGCACCAAGCTCGTCACCGTGCACCAACCCATTCCCTGATCCCTGACACCAGAGGACAAACTTCATGACCATCACCAGAAAACTGGCCGCGGCCGCCACAGCCCTTGCAGCCGCCGCGCCCGCCTTGGCCCACGACGGCCACGGCCTCATTGGCACCCACTGGCACGCCACCGATGCGCTGGGCTTTGCGGCCGTCATCGCCATCGGCGCTATCGCCATCTGGGCATCGCGCAAGTAAGGCACAGCTATTCCCGACACACTCCACCGCAGGAGGCCAGCACCATGATTCCAGGAGAAATCCTGCCCGCAGAAGGCGACCACCCGCTCAACCCCGGCCGACGCACCGTCTCGATGGTGGTGAAGAACACGGCTGACCGCCCGATTCAGGTCGGTTCGCACTACCACTTTGCCGAAACCAACGGCGCCCTCGACTTCGACCGAGACGCAGCCAAAGGCATGCGGCTGAACATTGCCTCCGGCACCGCCGTGCGATTCGAGCCAGGCCAGCAACGCACAGTGGAACTCGTCGACTACGCCGGCGACCGCCAGATTGTCGGCTTCCGCGGCTTGGTTCAAGGCGCTGTCTGAACCACCTTGTCGGCAGCGCCCTCAAAAAAGTAAGAAAGAAGAACCGTCCATGGCACACATCAGCAAGAGCGCCTATGCCGACATGTTCGGCCCCACAATCGGCGACCGCGTTCGCCTCGCCGATACCGACCTGCTCATCGAAGTCGAGAAAGACTTCACCCTCGCCGCCGGCGGCTATGGAGAAGAAGTCAAGTTCGGCGGGGGCAAGACCATCCGCGACGGCATGGCCCAGAGCCAGCGCACCCGCGCCGAAGGCGCCATGGACACCGTGCTGACCAACGCGCTGATTGTTGACCACTCCGGCATCATCAAGGCCGACATCGGCATCAAGAACGGCCTCATTGCTGCCATCGGCAAAGCCGGCAACCCCGACACCATGCCTGGCGTCCACATCATCATCGGCCCGGGCACCGAGATCATCGCCTGCGAAGGTGCCATTGTCACTGCAGGCGGCATTGACTCCCACATTCATTTCATCTGCCCGCAGCAGGTGGACGAGGCGCTGTCCTCCGGCGTCACCACCATGCTTGGCGGAGGCACCGGCCCTGCCACCGGCACCTTCGCCACCACCTGCACCCCTGGCCCCTGGCATATCGAACGCATGCTGCAAGCCTCCGACGGCTTGCCCATGAACCTGGGCTACCTGGGCAAAGGCAACGCCAGCCGCCCAGACCCTTTGCGCGAACAAATCGATGCCGGCGCCATCGGCCTGAAGCTGCACGAAGACTGGGGCACCACGCCCTCCGCGATCGACAACTGCCTGTCCGTCGCCGAAGAAACCGACACCCAGGTCGCCATCCACTCGGACACGCTCAACGAATCCGGCTTTGTGGAAAACACCATTGCCGCCACCAAAGGCCGTACCCTCTGCGCTTTCCACACCGAAGGTGCCGGCGGTGGCCACGCGCCAGACATCATGCGCGTCGTTGGCGAGGCCAACTTCCTGCCCTCGTCCACCAACCCCACCATGCCATATACCGTCAACACGCTTGACGAACACGTGGACATGCTCATGGTGTGCCACCACCTTGATGCGGGCATCCCTGAAGACCTGGCCTTTGCAGAGAGCCGCATTCGTCGGGAGACGATTGCCGCGGAGGACATCCTGCACGACCTCGGCGCCATCAGCATCATGAGCAGCGACTCGCAAGCCATGGGCCGTGTGGGCGAAGTCATTCTGCGTACCTGGCAAACCGCAGACAAGATGAAGAAGCAGCGTGGCCCCCTGACGGGCGACTCAGATCGCAACGACAACGAACGCGTCAAACGCTACGTCGCCAAGTACACCATCAACCCAGCCATCGCCCATGGCATCTCTCACGTGGTGGGTTCTCTGGAAGTAGGCAAGCTCGCCGACATCGTCATCTGGAAACCGGCCTTCTTCGGCGTCAAGCCTTTCCAGGTGGTCAAGGGCGGCACCATCGCCCTCGCCGCCATGGGCGACCCCAATGCGTCGATCCCCACGCCCCAACCGGTGCACTACCGCCCGATGTTTGGCAGCTATGGTCGTTCACTCACCGCAGGCAGCGTGACCTTTGTTTCGCAAGCCGCCCAAGCGACCAATGTGGGCCAGCGCTATGGCTTGCAAAAGGCGACCGTCGCGGTTCAGAACTGCCGCAAGGTGACCAAGGCCGACATGGTGCACAACAGCTATCTGCCCACCATGGAAATTGACCACCAGCGCTACACCGTGCGCGCCGATGGCGAGTTGCTCACCTGCGAACCCGCCAAAGAGCTCAGCATGGCCCAGCGCTACTTCCTGTTCTGATCATCCTTCAGCTCTCGCCTCAGGTTTTCATGCTCAAAATCTCCCGACTTGTTCCGCAGGGCAAAGGGCTTGCCCCCGTTTTGCTCAAACGCGCGGCAACCGTCGAACTCGACTGGGACATCCGCCAGAAAAGCCGCTTCGACGCGCGCAGCTCCGCTGGTGATCATCTCGGCGTGTTCTTGCCCCGCGGCACCCTCGTTCGCGGTGGTGATGTGCTCGTGGCTGAGGATGGCTCGCTCCTGCGAGTGGTTGCTGCCCCGCAAGCGGTACTGCGTATCACAGCCTGCACGGATCACCAACACGGTCACGACCACAACCCGGCCTTCGACCTCATGCGTGCGGCCTACCATCTCGGCAACCGCCACGTCCCCATCGAGCTCAAGCCCGACCACCTCAAGATCGAGCCCGATCACGTGCTCGCAGACATGTTGCGCGCCATGCACCTCAACGTGGCAGAGGTGAGTGAGTCTTTCGAGCCAGAAGGTGGTGCCTACGGCGGCCAGGGACATGGGCATTCACATGCGCACGATCACAGCCATGGTGACCACGACCATGGTCGCCACCACCATGGCTGACATGGCCAAGCCTCCCGCCACCACCCTGGGGTCTGCCGCTCTGCTTCGACTGCTGTGCCTGTCTTCCCCCACCTTGCCAGTGGGAGGCTTCTCCTATTCAGAAGGCCTGGAAGCGGCCATCGACAACGGCTTTGTCGATGACGAAGCCTCCGCCGCCACCTGGCTGATTGACCAGTTGCATCTCTCCGTTGCACGGGCTGATTTGGCCGTCGTCGCCCAGGCCATCCCCGCCTGGCAAGCCAAGGACCATCATCGGGTTCGTCAGCTGAACCAATGGGTGCTGCGCACACGCGAAACCCAGGAGTTCCGATTGCAAAGCGAGCAGATGGGGCGCTCCCTGCAAGAGTGGGCCCGCAGCTTGGGCGATCTTGGCTCAGGTTTGTATCCTCGCCTGGCAGCAGCCGACCTGAAGGTGCCTACCTATCCAGTCGTTTTTGCCTGTGCTGTCACCGTCAACCCCATCCCGTTGGCAGACGCACTCACTGCCTACGCTTTCGCCTGGTCAGAGAACCTGGTCCAGGCGGCCATCAAAGGCATTCCACTTGGCCAAAGCGCAGGGCAACGCATCCTCGCCCAGCTCATGCAGGAAATCCCTGCAGCAGCCGACCATGCATCCGACTGCACGGACGCAACCCGCCAATCTTTCACCCCCATGCTGGCGCTGTTGTCCGCCCGGCACGAGACTCAGTATTCCCGTCTGTTCCGGTCCTGAGAACCCGGGACCACTCCACACCTTCATCGATTGCCAGACGAGCTTGCAATGACATCCACTCTGCACCACATCCCCAACCGCACCAAAACCTTGCCCCCTCTTCGCGTTGGCATAGGCGGCCCGGTGGGCTCTGGCAAAACCACCTTGCTCGAAATGCTGTGCAAAGCCATGCGCGAGCAATACGACCTGATCGCCATCACCAACGACATCTATACCAAGGAGGACCAGCGCCTGCTCACCGTCAGCGGCGCGCTGCCAGCCGAGCGCATCATGGGTGTGGAAACGGGGGGGTGCCCTCACACCGCCATCCGCGAAGACGCCTCCATCAACCTCGAAGCCATTGATCGCATGCTGGGGGACTTCCCCGATGCCGACGTGATCTTCATCGAAAGCGGAGGCGACAACCTGGCGGCCACCTTCAGCCCCGAGCTGTCCGACCTCACCATCTACGTCATCGACGTAGCAGCGGGCGAGAAGATTCCCCGCAAAGGCGGCCCTGGAATCACCAAAAGCGACATGTTTGTCATCAACAAGACCGACCTCGCTCCCCACGTGGGTGCCGACCTTGATGTCATGCGCCAGGACACCGACCGCATGCGCCCCGACCCCGAGCGCCGCCCCTGGGTGATGA
>JBNKNN010000087.1:0-39087 GCA_050293865.1 Hydrogenophaga sp.
GCGGCCGCTATCGGGTCTGGGCCATTTTCAGATACTGAACAATGCCGAAGTGTTGAGAACGGTGCTCGACTTTGCCAACGGAAATGACACTGCAAGCTGACTAGGACGCAGTGCTCAAATCATAGGCACCCATCGCCAAGCAAGGAAGTACGCGGCCTTGACGACTTACCCACGGTCTTGTCCACAGGATTGGCCACAAGTTCTGTGGGCAGAAAGAATGCCCACAACGCATCGCGAGAATCCGGACCAGCGCAATCTAGATCTCGATCTCGACAAGACTCGGTGAGTCCTCCGTCAATTGCGCCCTTGCGCAACATTGGCTGGACGACTTGCAACACTGCAGTTAAGCTGACGGCGGCCATCACATGGCTCGTCTAAGGCCGGGAGCGCGATGTCAGACCAGGGAGGGTGTCTGCCAGGACAGGAACGGTGGCCACCCACAGACACCACAACAACATCTCGGAGGTGAAGCGAGCAGATGACCAGATCCCGTTTCCGACCATGCCGGCGCTTTGCACACAGCAGATCTTCTGCCGCTGCACAAGTACCACCTCAGCCAATGGCAATATCCCATGCGTGACTCTACCGCGCAGCACTACGTACTGATCACCGTCGGCACATTTGGCGACGTGCTGCCTTTCATGCGCATCGCCAAGACGCTCACACGAATGGGGCGCCGCGCCACGTTGATCACCAATGCCTATCACTCCCGCCTGCTGAAGAACTCTGGCATCGACTACATTGGCATCGGCACTGACGATGACTACCGACGTTTCATCACGGACCCGAATTTATGGCACCCGCGCAAGGGATTCGAGGCAGTCATGCGGGACTACAAGCAGCAGTTGCTGCAATTGGTCGAAGCGATCGGCGAGGCGACGGCTGACGGACCAGCCATGGCCATGGCATTTCCTTTTGCTGTTCCCGCCGCCATGATGGCAGAGGAGCTGGGCCATCTTGAAAAAGTGGCATCGGTCTATCTGGCACCGTCCACCCTGCGCACTTGCCACCATCCCATGCGGATTGGCGATCACATTGTCCCCAAGTGGGTGCCTGTGATCTGGCGCAAAGCCCTGTGGCGCCTGATTGAATCGAAGAAGGTGGACCCTACCGGCATCGAACGGATCGACTCGGCGAGAAAGGTGCTGCAGTTGCCTCCTTTGGACTCGTCGTTCCTCACGCACATTGAGCGCGCGCCAGCTTTCCCCATTACCGTCTTTCCGAAGTGGTTCGCCCCGACCATGCCGGATTGGCCCAAGCCATTGGTTTCGGGCGATTTCCAACTCCTGCCCCCAGAGGAAGAGGGCGTGCTTTCCGCCACCTTGAGGGAGTTTGTTGATAGCGGCCCTGCTCCATTGGTGTTTTGTTCTGGTTCTGGAATCGTTCACCCCAAGGCAAGACATCTCTTCGAATGTGCGGTTGAAGCAACGCAGACTCTGGGCGAGCGGGCCATCTTCCTCACCCAGGAAAGGGCTCAGGTGCCTTCGGATCTACCCCCCAGCATTCACTGGGAGTCCTATGCGTCGTTGTCAGCCTTGCTGCCGCGGTGCAAGGCGATCATCCACCACGGCGGGGTCGGGACCACCGCCGAAGCACTGCGCGCTGCCACCCCTCAACTGGTGACGGCATTTGGATGGGACCAGTATGACAACGGCGCGCGCGCTGCCGACCAGGGCGCGGGCCTGGTCATGTCTGTCCACAAACTCACACCGCGCAAGCTCACTAGCGCGGTGAGACAGCTCATCACGTCCAGGAGCATTCCGCCCCAATGCGTGATCGCTTCGCGCCATTTTGACAAGCAGCAACCGACCGAGGCTTTGTGCATCGAAATAGAACGGATGTTCCTCTCGACCTGAAGAGCGACGCCCGACCACCAAGACAGCGCCACGGCCTCGCACCGCAGGCCTTATACCCTCACGCGTCCATCGCCTGTCAACATGGACACTTCGACGAAATTCGTTGCCACATGATCGCTCGCACCAAACGACATATTGAATCCGCCCAGTGAAAACGTTTTCAAGGCTTCCAGACCTGAGATCAAGGCATCACGTGTGGGCCTCGTTCCGGCCTGCTTCAGACCTTCGACAAATAGCCGGGCGGCCATGAAGCCTTCCATGCTGGAGTAGTTGGCCTGGACTTTGTTGCCAGATTCGGCGATGGCTGCATGAAATTCCCTGCTGACGGCCTTGGACGTGCTGAAAGGTGATGGCACCACCTGTGTCACGACGATGCCGGCAGCCTCCTTGCCTAGCTCGTCGGAGAGCGCCTGAGTTCCCACGAAAGACACGTTGTAGAACGTCCCGCCATATCCGGCCTTTCTCGCTGCACGAATGAAGGCCGCGCACGACTTGTAGGCGCTGATCTGAACCACTGCATTCGGCTTGGACGCAACGATCGCATTGACGGCAGCGGCAACGTCCACCGAGTTTCGCTCAACGGTTCCTGTGGCGATGGGCTTGAGCTTGCGAGCCGCCAGCGCTTTCGATACCCCGTCCAGACCGGCCTTGCCGTAAGAATCGTTTTGGTGGAACACTGCCACCTTGTTCATTCCGAGGTTGGTCAACTGCCGAACGATCAGCTCGGTCTCGTCGTTGTAGGAGGCTCTCATGTGGAAGGCCAGACGGTTGAACGGGTCGCGCAGCCCCATGGCGCCCGTGAAAGGAGCGATGAACGGGACACCAGCTTTCGTGAAGATGGGCAAAGCCGCCAGACTCGTTGGCGTGCCGATATAGCCAAACAGGGCGAACACGTCGTCCTTGATCAATCGTTCGGTGTTGGCCGCACAGCGGTCAGGCTCGTAACCATCATCGAGCTTGACGATGCTGATCTTCTGACCGTTGACGCCACCCTGCGCATTCAGAGCGTCAAAGTACAGGTTTGCACCGGCGTTGAATT
Source organism: Hydrogenophaga sp. (assembly GCA_050293865.1). Classification (GTDB taxonomy): domain Bacteria; phylum Pseudomonadota; class Gammaproteobacteria; order Burkholderiales; family Burkholderiaceae_C; genus Hydrogenophaga. The sequence continues at coordinate 2,896 of JBNKNN010000087.1, forward strand.
GAATACCCAGCTGGGCAGCCGGCCCTGTGAAAGCCGCTGATTGACCCAACAGAATGCGGTTCGCTGACTGCGCCTTTACGATGGCCGGCGCGCCCAAGGCGCTGGCGGCCATCCATCCTGCAAATGAACGCCTGCTCAGCGAGGATGAAACTTCAGAATTTTTCATTCGATTTACCCTGACTTGGAAATGGTGGATTTCGCTTTTGTGTCGGCAAAGGCTTATGACCCTGACCGGCTTCAGCAGCGTAGCCTGATTTACCTGGCATGGAAAAAATCCCCGCGTTCGTGCGATACGTTTTTCACAGTCAGAATTCACACAAATCAAGAAATTTGCTGCATAGCAGCATCTCGAGTCATGGCAGGCGGATTCGAAATGCCCCGTGTTCACGACATCGTCCAGTCCGGTTACACTTCAGAAATGCTCCGGGGTGCAATGACCGAAGCCTTTGACGTCCAAGACGCAAAAAGGCCTGAGTCTGGCGCTGAGATGGTGGCGACACCGAACCCGTGAACTTGATCCGGCTAGTACCGGCGAAAGAAGAGCGCATGCCTGATGAACCGGGTTTCCTGGATCCCTAGGGCAGCAGCAAGGAATGACGGTAGCGTGGACGGGCAAGCGCCCCACCCCACCATCCGCACCGATACGGCATTCCACCGCTTGCATGTCCCCCTGTCCTTGAATCCCCGCGAATGGGCGGTCCTCCGGAGCTGTTCGATTTTGTTGATCGCAACAGCTTTTTTTACGCCCGTCGTTTGCACGGCGGGCACTGCTCGGAACAGGAGACCGCCGACATGAACGCCCCCGACGACAAGCTGCAGCAACTGCTTTCGCTCACCCGCGAGCCTTTCCCCCAATCCCAGAAGGTCTACACAGTCGGATCGCAAGCTGGCGTGCGAGTACCCATGCGCGAGATCACGCTCACCAATGGCGAGGCAGTGACGGTGTACGACACGTCCGGACCCTACACAGACCCGACCGTCGACATCAACGTACGCCAGGGACTGGCCGGTGTGCGTGGTACCTGGATCGACGCGCGAGGTGATACCGAAACCTACACGGGCCGTGTCCGCGTGGCACTGGATGACGGAGGCAGGCATGGCGACGCAGCCGATGCCCGCATCAAGGCCCTTCGCGCCGAAGCGGCCAGCCTGCAACGCACGCCGCGCCGCGCCAAGGCCGGCCAGAACGTCTCGCAGATGCACTATGCGCGAAAGGGCGTCATCACGCCAGAAATGGAATACATCGCCATTCGGGAGAACGGCAAGCGCGAATGGATGAATGAGTACCTCGGCGATGCCGACCGTGAGGGGCGTCTGCGTGGCAATCCCATGGGCGCCCGCATTCCGGACATCATCACCCCGGAGTTTGTGCGTGACGAAGTGGCTCGGGGCAGAGCGGTGATTCCGGCCAATATCAATCACCCCGAAGTGGAACCGATGATCATCGGCCGCAATTTCCTGGTGAAGATCAACGCCAACATCGGCAACTCAGCCGTGACCTCGTCGATTGAAGAGGAAGTAGAGAAGCTGGTGTGGTCCATCCGCTGGGGAGGCGACACGGTGATGGACTTGTCCACCGGCAAGAACATCCACACCACGCGCGACTGGATCATCCGAAACTCGCCCGTTCCGATCGGCACCGTACCGATCTACCAAGCGCTGGAAAAGGTCGGGGGTGTGGCCGAAGACCTCTCCTGGGACGTATTTCGCGACACGCTGATCGAGCAGGCCGAGCAAGGGGTGGACTACTTCACCATCCACGCCGGTGTGCGACTGCCTTTCATTCCAATGACAACCAGACGCCGCACCGGCATCGTCTCGCGCGGCGGTTCCATCCTCGCCAAGTGGATGATCACACATCACAAGGAAAACTTCCTGTACACGCACTTCGACGAGATCTGCGAGATCATGAAGGCCTACGACGTAACCTTCTCGCTGGGCGATGGCCTTCGCCCCGGAAGCGGTGCGGACGCCAACGACGAAGCGCAGTTTGCCGAACTGCGCACGCTGGGTGAGCTCACGCAAATCGCCTGGAAGCACGACGTGCAGACCATGATCGAAGGCCCTGGCCACGTGCCGATGCACATGATCCAGGCCAACATGGACGAGCAGCTCAAGCATTGCCAGGAAGCGCCTTTCTACACCCTGGGCCCGCTGACCATCGACATCGCACCTGGCTACGACCACATTGCCTCGGCCATCGGCGCGGCCATGATCGGCTGGATGGGCACGGCCATGCTGTGCTACGTCACGCCAAAGGAGCACCTGGGCCTGCCGGACCGCGACGACGTGAAGCAAGGCATCATTGCCTACAAGATCGCAGCCCACGCAGCCGACGTGGCCAAGGGCCACCCGGGCCAGCGCGCACGCGACGATGCCATGAGCAAGGCCCGCTTCGAGTTCCGCTGGCGCGACCAGTTTGCCCTGGGTCTGGACCCGCAAACCGCCGAGGAGTACCACGACGAAACGCTGCCAAAGGATTCCAGCAAGGAAGCGCACTTCTGCTCCATGTGCGGGCCCAAGTTCTGTTCGATGAAGATCACACAGGACGTGCGCGACTACGCAGAGAAACAAGGGATAAGCGAGGGCGATGCCCTCGCCCATGGCATGGCAGACAAGTCAGCCGAGTTCAAGGCGGCCGGCGGCGAGTTCTACGTTCCTTTGCACTCGCTTTCAAAGAAGGATTGAGCCATGGCCTCGGGCATGACTGTTGGCATTGCCGGCGCCGGGGTGCTGGGTCGTCTGCTGGCGTGGTGCCTTTCGAGAGCCGGCCATTCTGTGACGGTCTTTGATCCCGCAAGCGGCCCACAGGCGCCGGCCACCGGTACCCTGCAGATGGCTTTCCCCTTTGCTGCCGGCTTTACCGCCGCAGGCATGCTCAGCCCGCTGGCCGAGCTCGAGAACGCCGGGCCTGAAGTGGCCCGCCTGGGCTGGCGGTCCCTCGCACTTTGGAAACTCGTTTCCGATGACTTGCGACAATCAGGCGTGACTGTGCCACTGTTCAGGCAGAAAGGGAGTCTGATGGTGGCTCATGGTGCAGATATCGGGGTTGCCCGTCGCGTGCTGGCGCGTCTGGCGTCGTCCCCCGCACTGGCCGCCGAACTGCCCGCTCCGCAACCTCTCACTCGCAACGGTCTGGCAGAACTCGAACCGGCGGTCGTGCCAGAATTGCATGCTTGGCTGCTACCTGGAGAGGCCCAAATCATGGGCCGCGACATGCTGGAAGCGCTGGCAATCGACACACATGATGTGCTTTGGCAGTGGGGGAAAACGGCGAGTGCTGTATCTCCTCACTGCATCACACTGGCGTCAGGCGAGGAGATTCCCTTCGACCTGGCCATCGATGCACGAGGCATGGGCGCACGTCCCGAACTGCCGCTGCGCGGCGTGCGAGGAGAGGTCGTCTGGCTGCATGCCCCTGAGATGATGCTGAGCAGACCCATCCGCCTGCTTCACCCTCGCCACCGTGTATACATCGTGCCGCGACCCGGTGACCTGATCGTGATTGGGGCCAGCGAAATAGAAAGCGAAGACCGCTCACCTGTCAGCTTGCGCACGGCTGTAGAGCTGATGGCTGCCGCCCATAGCGTGTTGCCCGAACTGGCAGAAGCGCGGGTCGTGCACATGGAAGCCAACCTCCGCCCGGCGATGCCTGACAACGAGCCGCACGCGCACACCGAAGATGGCCTGCTGCGCATCAATGGTCTGTTCAGGCATGGCTGGCTACTGGCGCCGGCGCTGGCGGAAGACGCCTTGAGCCAACTGGGCCTCTGCGCGGGGCCACTGGGCGGCCTGGCCCCTTCCGCGCCGGATGGCGGTCTCAGACTGCAACCGGCTGCCCCCCCTCCGACCACCGTCATGGATCAATCTCCCGCGCAACCCTGCTCATGCTGACCTTCAACGACATCGAACTCAACTGCCCAGAGGGTCTCACGCTGGCTGCGCTGCTCGCCTCGCAGCAGGTGGATGCCTCTGAAGTCGCGACCGCCGTCAACGGAGCTTTCATTCCACGCGGCCAGCGTGAAGAAACGGTGCTTAACCCGGGCGACACTGTATTGACATTTCAAGCCATCGTCGGAGGCTGATCCCATGAATCAATCGACTTGGTCACCCTACGGCACAGAACTGCGCTCGCGGTTTTTGCTGGGCACCGCGGGCTACCCATCGCCGCAAGCCCTTGCCGAAAGCATTGCTGCCAGTGAAACGCAGGTCGTCACCGTCGGTTTGAAGCGCTCACTGGCAGGCGCCGGTGGTGGCGACAACGGTTTCATTGGCATCATTCGGCAAGCCATGATTGCACAGGGCGCACGCCTGCTGCCCAACACTGCCGGCTGCCGCACGGCGCGAGAAGCCATCACCTTGGCGCACATGGCGCGAGAGCTGTATGACACGCACTGGCTCAAGCTCGAGGTGGTGGGCGATGAACACACCTTGCAGCCAGACCCCTGGGGCACGGTGGAAGCGGCGGCGCAGCTCATCAAGGACGGTTTCGCAGTGTTCCCGTACTGCACCGATGATCTGGTGACCTGCCAGCGCCTGCTGGATGTCGGCTGTAAAGTGCTCATGCCATGGGGTGCTCCGATTGGCTCCGGACAAGGCCTGACCAACCCGTTTGCGCTGCGCGCTCTGCGCGCCCGCTTCCCGGATGTACCGCTGGTGGTGGACGCCGGCATCGGATCTCCCAGCCATGCGACGCAAGCCATGGAGCTGGGTTTCGACGCTGTGCTGCTCAACTCTGCCGTGAGTCAGGCCGTCGATCCGGTGCGAATGGCCAAGGCTTTCGGATTGGCGATAGACGCCGGGCGCATGGCGTTCGAATCGGGCATCATGGCGATGCAAGACATGGCGGTTGCGAGCACGCCAGTAGGTGGCCGCCCATTCGTGCTCGGCTAAAGGGGAGACCCGATTCCCCCTGGTACGTTCCACCCACTACCATCAACCTTCATGACTTCATCCTTCTCCAGCCAGACTCCCCCGGTGATCTGGTGCGTGGCGGGCATCGACAGCAGTGGCGGAGCAGGCCTGGCCGCAGATCAACGAGCTGCCGATGCCTTCGGGGTGCATGCTTGCACTGTTGTCGCAGCCCTGACGGCGCAAAGCACGACTGAGGTCAGGCGCATTGATCCGACCAGCCCAGCCATGCTCGAAGCTCAACTCGACACGCTGGCGAAGGACATGCTTCCAAGTGTGATCAAGGCTGGCATGCTGGGCAGCGCCGAGAACGCCCTCACGCTTGCCAGATGGGTCAGTGTGCTCAGAAATCGGGGACGAAACATTGCGCTGGTGGTGGACCCCGTGCTCAAGGCAAGCACAGGTGCGCCGCTGGCCAATGACGCATTGATAAAGGCTTATAGGGATGAATTGGTCCCTCTGTGCAACGTGATCACGCCCACACGCCAGGAAGCACAAGCCATCGTCGGCCAGAGAGACGACACGCCTGCGCCAACGCTGGCCAGGAGGATCAGAGAATTGGGCGCCCAGTCAGTGGTCATCACGGGTGGAGACGACTTTGCACTTTCTCCTGACCTCGCATGCGAATGGATGGACACGCCACATGCGCAAGGCTGGCTGTACCTCAAGCGCAGGGAACTCCTGCACAACCACGGCACCGGATGTACTTTCGCCTCGTCGCTCGCTTCCGCCATGGCCCTGGGCTTTGTGGCCGCCGATGCGGCTGTGCTGGCCAAGATGGCCACCTTGCATGCCATTCGCTTTGCGCGTCCGGTTGGACAGGGAGCAGGGCCGGTGATCGCTCGCATGGGTTTCGGCACGGACCGCAGTTTGCTGCCACAGCTCTCGATTGGAACCGAAATGCCAAAGGCCTGGGTGCCACCTTCGCCTTCGCCCAGACAGCCCGGCCTCTATGCCATTGTGGCCACGGGCGACCAGGCTGAAGCTGTGCTCAAGGTGAGGAAAGGCGCGCAGACGGTCCAACTGCGCATGAAGCGGCCTGCGGGCGTGGCAGTCGACGATGCGTCCTGGCAGCAGCGTCTGCGTGCGCACATTGCCCGGGCGCAAGCGGCTGCAGATGCCGCCGACGTCCTTCTGGTCGTCAACGACCACTGGCAAACGGCATTGCGGTGTGGCGTCAAGGCGCTGCACCTCGGGCAAGAAGACCTGATGGCCCTGACGCCAGACGATTGGTGCTTGCTCGAGCATGCGAGAGAGCGGGACGGCGTACAGATCGGTATCAGCTCGCACAGCCTCTGGGAGCTCTGCCGCGCGACCAGCCTCAGCCCCGAGCTGATCGCGTGTGGTCCTGTGTGGCCTACCACCACCAAAGCCATGCCGTGGAAGCCCCAAGGACTGCGCAACCTGGCTTGGTGGGCACACATGTCTCCAGCACCGGTCGTCGGCATCGGGGGGGTGCTGGAACCCGACCAGATGCGTGCCATTGCGGCCTCGGGCGCCCAAGGCGGATGTGTGGTCCGGGGCCTGGGCGACGACCCATCCCTTACACTTCCAGCCTGGCGGCATGCTTGGGATCAGGGCAACATGAGCGCATCTCCAGGCGCCGCGCCTCCGCTGCCGCACCCCACGCTCTGACCATCAGGGCGCTGACGACACACGCTGCGGGAAGTCCAACCGGCAGTCGACCCAACCCATGAACGAGTTCAACGCATCCACGCCTGTTGATGATGATCTGCCTCCGCTGACCGCTCTGGAGAGGGGCCTTTACCGCCACTACAAAGGTGGCTGGTATGAAGTGATTGATACTGTCCGCTGCAGTGAGACTTTGCAGGGCATGGCGCTCTACAGAGCGCTGTACGGCGGCTTCGGGCTGTGGGTCAGACCAGCTGGCATGTTCTTGGAGAGTGGCGAATTCGGAGGCAAATCACAGCCCCGATTTCAGAAGCATGCGGTGACGCAAGTACCACTGGTCGACCTCGCCACGGCGCGCGCTCTGATTGCCCATTTGCGTGGAAGAGCTCAGCGCGAAAAAGGAATTCAAAATCTGAATGCAGTCTTGCGACCGCCGCCTCCTGAACCTACAAGCTGCTGCGGACGTGGCTGCAATGGTTGCGTGTGGGAGAGCTACTACGAAGCCCTGCACCACTGGCGTGACGACGCATTGGCCTTGATCGTCAACTCCTCAGCCACTCAAAACAACTGTGCTTGACGGCTCAACGCCCTCGGGTTGAATTGCGCAACGCTCATCTCGGTTCGTGTCTGGGACTGACGGACGCCAAGCCCAAGCCTCGAACAGGCTTTGTGAAAGCGTTGCCTGAGCAGCTCCGACCAGATGCCTGAGCCTTTCATTCGCGTGTTGAAATCGGCATCGTAGTCTTGCCCGCCTCGCATATCCTGGATGCGAGCCATCACGCGCTCGGCCCGGTCAGGGTAATGTTGCTGCAACCACTGTCTGAAAATGGGCGCCAATTCCCATGGCAGACGCAAGACCTGGTAGAACGCACGCGACGCACCTGCTTCGGCGGCGGCCTGCAAGACATGCTCCATGTCGTCGTTGATGAAGGGAATCTGTGGGGACACGCTCACACCCACAGGAACGCCAGCCTCTGCCAGAGCGCGAATGGTCCGCAGACGGCGGTGTGGCGCTGCCGCCCTGGGTTCCAGAATGCGGGCCAGCTGCGCGTCGAGCGTGGTGATCGTGACGTAAACAGCGCAAAGGTTCTTCTCCGCCATGGGAGCCAGCAAATCCAGATCGCGTTCCACACCACTGCCTTTGGTCACGATGCCCACCGGGTGCGAACTTTGATGAAAGACCTCGATGACACTGCGGGTCAGACGCAGATCCCTCTCCACCGGCTGGTAGGCATCTGTCACGGTGCCCAATGCGACCATGTCTGGCACGTAGGACGGGCGCTGCAACTCAGCGGCCAACACCGATGCAATGTTCTGCTTGGCGACCAGTCTGGTTTCGAAATCCAGGCCAGGCGAGAGACCCAGGTAGCTGTGGGTTGGCCGCGCATAGCAATAGCTGCAGCCATGTTCGCACCCGCGATAGGGATTGAGTCCGTAATTAAAGCCAATGTCCGGAGACTGGTTTCGAGTGATGGCCGATCTGGCCGTTTCCCATGAAACTTCAGTGGCCAGTTTTCTAGCGCCTTCTGCAACACTGCCGGTTGTCACATCCAGCGCACCCCACCCGTCGTCAAAGGCGGCCCTGGCGTCTGCCTCGAAGCGGTGAGCATGCCGACAAGACACTCCCCGGCCTTTCACTGCAGCCAAAGGGACCCGCACTTCTTCGACCTGCGCATTGATCAAGGCGTGGCGGGCATACGGTTTGGCCATGGTTCATTTGATACTGTATATTAATACAGTATTTTGCAGAAAGCATGCTTGTCTGGCAAGTGCGCCCATCCGGCAGTTCTCTGCGTTGTCAGGAATAACCTTTTCGACACCAGCAACTGCGCCACGCGCACACAATAGACACGCCTTGCGCAGCAGCCAAGAGACCATCCAGTGCCCAACAGGAGGCCGACCTCACGAGGGCTGGCCAACAGCGGCGAATTCAATTGCAAGAACCTATGCCACTACACAGTGCACCTCCCTCCTCCAACTCGTCCATGGCTCAAGGGAAAGACATCATTCTGAGCCTGCGAGGCCTGACCAAGACCTACAGCAACGGATTCCAGGCGCTCAAGGGCGTCGATCTGGACATTCGCCGTGGTGAAATTTTCGCCCTGCTCGGCCCCAACGGTGCCGGAAAGACCACTTTGATCAGCATCGTGTGTGGCATGGTCAATGCGTCGGGTGGAACCGTCGTCGCTGATGGGTACGACACCGTCAAGGACTACCGCAAAGCCCGCTCGGCCATTGGACTGGTGCCTCAGGAATTGAGCACTGATGCCTTCGAGACTGTCTGGGCAACTGTGAGCTTCAGCCGTGGCCTTTTCGGCAAGCCTGCCAATCCGGGGCACATCGAAAAAGTACTCAAAAGCCTCTCACTCTGGGACAAGAAGGACAACAAGATCATGCAGCTCTCGGGCGGCATGAAGCGCCGGGTGCTGATTGCAAAAGCCTTGTCACACGAACCCAACATTCTTTTCCTCGACGAACCGACGGCAGGCGTGGACGTTGAACTTCGGCACGACATGTGGCGCCTGGTCCGCGAGCTGCGCGAACAGGGCACCACCATCATCCTCACCACCCACTACATTGAGGAGGCCGAGGACATGGCAGACCGAATTGGCGTCATCCGTCAGGGCGAGCTCATCGTCGTGGAAGAGAAGGACAAGCTCATGCGGCAGTTGGGCAAAAAACAACTGGCGCTGAGTCTGGTCCACCCTCTCGAGACAGTACCGGTGGAGCTGTCCGCCTGGGCGCTCGAGCGGTCGGACGATGGTCTGACTCTGACCTACACCTTTGATGGCCAGAAGGAAGATACCGGCATTGCCGAATTGCTTGCCGCGTTGTCATCACAGGGCATCGCTTTCAAGGACTTGCACTCCAGTGAAAGTTCTTTGGAGGAAATTTTCGTGAGTCTGGTGCACCAACAGCAAAGCAACCCAACTTCCACGATCGAATCGGAGACGACAGCATGATGGGGCTCAACATCTACGGCGTGCGCGCCATCTACCGCTTCGAGATGGCTCGTACGTTCCGCACGCTGGCGCAAAGCATCTTCTCGCCCGTCCTGTCCACTTCGCTTTATTTCATCGTCTTCGGCACAGCCATTGGTTCCCGCATGGGTGATATTGACGGAGTGGACTACGGCGCCTTCATCATTCCAGGACTGGTGATGCTATCGCTGCTTTCGGAAAGCATCTCCAACGCAGCATTTGGCATCTACATGCCCAAGTGGTCAGGCACCATCTACGAATTGCTCTCTGCGCCGGTGAGCTGGATCGAGGTGGTACTGGGCTACGTGGGGGCAGCCGCAACAAAGTCCATGATGATCGGCCTGCTCATTCTGCTGACGGCGCGCTTCTTCGTCCCATACCATATTGCTCATCCGGTGTGGATGCTTGGCTACCTCCTGCTCACCGCCATCACCTTCAGCCTGTTCGGCTTCATCATTGGCCTGTGGGCGGACAACTTTCAAAAGCTGCAGATCATTCCCCTGCTGGTGGTCACGCCGCTGACCTTTCTGGGCGGCGCTTTCTACAGCATCAACATGCTGCCAGCGTTCTGGCAGAAAGTGTCGTTGATCAACCCTGTGGTGTATCTGATCAGTGGATTTCGCTGGAGTTTCTTCGGCGCTGCGGATGTGCACATTGGCGTCAGTACCGGAATGACGGTGGTCTTCATGCTGCTCTGCCTGGGCGTCATCTGGTGGGTCTTCAAGACTGGACACCGGATCCGCCAGTAGCGGCGTCGTTGAAATGGCTGCTGATGGAGTCGGCGCCGATGCTTCCATCGAAGCCAGGCTCACACCTGGCTTCGTCTTGGCATTGGGCAATGGTGGTCAACACCAGCAAGCCTTTGTGATCTTCGATCACTTCACTGAAAACCATCAACTCCAGCTCGCCTCCGCTTGCGTGCTTCCAACGCTCCTTGCGCCAGCCTGACCGGCCTTTGTCGAACAAAATTTCGCTGTGCGCCGACCACTGTTCCGCATCAACCCATAACGATTTGACCGGATTGCCGACAAGGCTGGCCTCAGCAAAACCCAGGCAACGCTCAAACGCCGAATTCACATCCAGGATATTCAGGGTACTGGCCGACTGAATCATGGAAGGCGCAGGATTCATGTGGAAAATGTGCCGAAAACGCCGCAGCGATCGATCTCTCTCCTGCTCAAGTCGCAGCCGGTCCTCCATCTGGCTCAGCCGGCGGTAATGGGCATCCTCCATCGCGCGCCGCGAATGCCAGAGCAATACGGCAGTGAGCACCAGCAGCACAGAGGCCATGGCCCAGTAACGCAGGTCGGGTTCCAGATCGGCTTTCGGCAGGAGCTTGTTGTATTCGGCCCAGGTCAGACCACCGAGCATGGCAGCGCCAGCAAACGTTGTGGATAGCAGCCCACGACGCCCCATATAGGTGCCAGCAAGAACGATCACCCCAAAGGTTCCCATGGTCGATGCTGCACGCACCGACCCATAGCTGCCCACCGCCCATCCCGTGATGGCCAGCACACTCACTGCCAGCATCGACATGATCCAGCGGCGTTGGCCGAACCTGAACAGCAGGTAGGCGCAAAAAGAGACGAGGCTCAGTGTCAGTGAAATGGGAGCGCGAGACATACCTGCCGGCGCGGAGACATGGTCCACCGTCGCCATACAGATCATGGCCACAGTGACGGTCAACAGCAGCCATCCCATGCCACGGTCGTGCCGCTCGCTGTGCTCGCGGCGGATATCGCCCGGATCGTCCAGTGGATGGGTCTCAGCCATGCGGCCCCCCGACTGGCGCACCCACATCAGCAAAAGGTAGACCCGAAGCCGCCCCGCAAACCCCCAAGGCAGTGATCACCACGCCTTCGTCTTTGTCTTCATCTCGCTCGCTGCTGATCATCAGTGGCAACAGCGCCCCACGCTTGGTCTTGAGCGTCAAAGGCATCCATCCGGTGCGTTTGCGACGCCTTCGGGCTGCCGTGTATGCCGCATACTGCTCGTCGTGGCGCCACAAGTTGCTATCGCGCTTGTCGACCAACTCCTCGCGGCGATATCCGGACACCGCCTCAAAGGCAGCGTTCACGTCCACGATGGCACCCGAGGCTTTGGACTGGATAAAAAATGGTGTCGGGTTCTTGTGAAAGAAGCGTTGAAACCGCTCAAGACCCAGGTCTCGGTCAAACTGGGTCTGCAGCCGCTGCTCCGCCTCCTTGATCTGCATGGCCTGCGCCGTGAGAACTTGGGAGCGATTGAGTTGCATCATCACTGCCGTCCCCAGCAGCGCTGCCAGATGGGTAAGCCAAGTACGCCATCCCACCTCAAAGCCTGGCGTGCCTGCCAACAGCCCTTTGGCCTCAGCCAAGGTCAACAACCCGACGACCACAATGCCCACAGCCGTGCAGATCATCAATGTTCGGGTACTGAAAAAGATGCCCACCGCGACCTGGGCCACGACCACCATCACAATGTTCACTGTCCGCACCGACCCATAGAAATACGCCGACGCGAATCCTGCTGCACAAAGGCTGCCCACCAAAAGCCAGGCCACTGACGCATAGTGGTAGCGTTTGAGCAATACCCAGCTCAAGAGCCCCATGACAGCCACGCCCGCGCTCAGGTAGCCGTCTGCATCGATGGGATATCCGGCCACACGATCGTACGCAAACAGGCCGATGGCGAACAGCGCTGCCAACAATGCCAATCGGCTGGCCATTTGACCGCGCGCCGCCACCACCAACGGCGGATCTGGAAAGACAGGATAGGTAGGACGGTTCAGTACTCTCATGGAACGGCTGGCGCATCTTAACCTCAGGTGACCCCATGAACGAGATTCATTCAACGAGCGTCTGACCAACAAACACACGTTCGGCCCGCTCGCCGCAATGCACCACAGACCATGGAAAACTATCCCGCCCAAGCAACCTGCTGCACGCCCTTGAATGGCTTGGGAAGTGGGCTCAGAGCCCTTGGCGGATCCACCGCAAGCGCTGCGCACCTGTTGCGCTGCACAGTGTCTCCAAGTCGCAAAAAAGTGTGTTGTACGATTGCTACAACGAGCAGAGCACGTCGCTCAGCGTCGGCGCGTGTTTCTTGCCGCAGGAGCGCTTCGCCCCTTGGTGGTTCCTGCTCGCGCGCTCGTCTGGACTTCCGTCAGCCAAAGCAAGCCCTCGGTCTGGGAAATGAACCGCTGCAGGTAGGCCGGAGAGATACCCTGCATCTGACGCAGCGACTTGAGCACCAACATATGCGGGTTCAGCGGGCCGGCATTCTCCGGAGCGCGGTCGAAGGCCTCCTCCAGCGCCTGCTCCGACCCCAGACGCTCCCACATCTCATGAAAACGAATGGCGCTTCGCAGCTGTGGAAGATCATCGGGCGCCGCCGACGCGGGCAAAGCGGCGCGCCGCATGTCACTCGCGAGTGCTGCGAGCTTCCCGGCCCCAACATCTGCTTGTTCTGATGGAGTCAAAGCGGCAAGTGCACCCGACTGCGCTCGTCTGGCCGCCTTGGCCTTCCTTGCGCGCTCTCCAATCAACGAGACCGCCAGGCCCCAACGCCGGCCAAGCACCTGCTGCACCGCCGGACTGGAAGCGTTCCACCGTTTGGCCAATGCGTCGAGGTATGCCCAGCCCAACGGGTCATGCAGCGGCACCGCGTCACGTCGCAAGCGCTCCAGATCCTCGGCAGGCGTCACCCGAACGGCTCGTGCCTCGTCAGACTCAGTCATCAACCGACCTTCGCCTGGTGGTAGGCACTGGCGCCATCTCCACCCGCCGGTTCAGCGCTCGACCTTTGGCTGTGCCGTTTGACGCCACTGGCTGCTCTGCCCCAAATGCAGCACTGAAGAGTTGCGAGCGCGGCATTCCCTCTTCAATCAGGACGCGGGTCACGTTCAGAGCCCGTTGCGCCGACAGTTCCAGGTTGTCGGCAAAGTGCAGGTTGCCCTTCTGTATTGGCCGGTCGTCAGTGAAACCGCTGACCATGAGCATTTCGTCGCGATTGGCCAAATAGACCTGCAAGGCTGGTACCAGCGACTTGAGCAACTGGCGACCTTCAGGGCGAAGCTCGTCCGAGTTCAAGTCAAACAACACGCTCCCGCTGATGCCAATCCGGCCATTGTCCAGGGTGACACGACCGCTTTGCAGCGGGCCGGCCAGAGCTTCCTCCAACGCCACCCGACGCGCCTGTTCCTGCTCACGCTTTTCAATCTCCGACTGCAAGCTGGCCACCAGATCCATCTGCACCGCCAAGACGGCAATGAGGATCAAGACAAACGCGCCCACAACACCCGACATCAAATCGCCAAACACTGCCCAGGCTGGCGCCGTTTGCTCGATCGCATCATCGTCGAACCCATCGGCGACGTTGTGCGCGTCAATCATCATGCTTCGCTCCCGGCCGCTTCAGCAGTGCTGTGGCGCAAGGCTCGCAGGTCCTCCACAATGCCTTGTTGAGCACTGATACTCAGGTCGATAACTTCGCGGGCCTGCTCCACGTAGTAGGCAAGCTGCTCGTCGCTGCGGGCCATGGACTGGCCAATGGCGGCCTCGACGCGCTGCAGATTGTCGACCAGCTTTTCATTGGTCACGCTGAACAGCTCTACGCCACGCTGAAAGGCCTCGCCCAGACTGGCCAGCTCGGCTGCGCTGGCTGCCACATCCGAGGCCAATGTCTCTGATCGTTCGGCCTGGGCTCCCAAGGTCTGGGAAAACTGCTGACTGACTTTGTCCAATACCGACGAGGCTGAAGTGACCAAGGTCTCAATGGCGTCGCGCTGTTCGCCCGTGGTTTGTTGGACGCCTTGCAGCAACTGGCTGATGTTGCCCATGAGTTCGGCACGCTCCTGCAACGCCTGATTGTCCCGCTCGGTGAGACTGCTCATCTCGGCTCGCAACTGTCCGATCACCTCAGCGGCAGCCTTCGGCGCTTCAGACGCAGTCTCGAGCAAACGGGTCATGGGAGCTTCCAGTGCGGAGCCGAGCCTGGACAAGTGCTCTGCCACGGCCGCCTGCAATTGACCCAAGCGATCGGTCGCCGCCTGACCTCTCATCTCTTCTTCGGCGCGCAGAGTCTCAAGCTGTCTCGCAAACGCTTCCTGCATCTGCTCTTGGCGTTGCGATGCCGATTCCCCGCGCTGCGCTTCTTCATTGCGCAAGGCGGCCAACTCAGCACTCCACATTTGCGCCATCTCGTCCATGCGACGTCCGTGTTCGTCACGCCATTTGGCTTCCGAATCGGCACGGGCCTGCACCAGTTCATCCGAGCGAGCCAGGAGCCGAGTCACCTCTTCGCCGACGCTCCCCGTCTGAGCCTGCGCCGCGCCCAAGATCGCTTCCACTGCGGAGGACAACTGTTGCGCCATCGCCTCCTGAAGCTCACGCTGCTGCGTCGCTGCTGCCTGGCTTCGCGCAGCTTCTTCACTGCGCAAGGCAGACATCTCCGATCGCCACCATTGCGTCATGTCCTCAAGGCTCTTGTCGTGCACTTCGCGCCAGCTCGCCTCAGCTTCCGCGCGCGATTGCACCAGGGCTTCCGATTGCGCAAGCAATCGATCCACTTCAGCGCCCACGCGGCTGGCTTGTTCGCCAGTGGCTTCAGCAATGGCCTGGGCGGTACTTTGCAGTTGGCGGCAGACCAGCTGTTGCTGCTGTGCACCGTGGTCACTGGCCTCCTTCCACTGATTCTGCAATCCGGCGGTGGAGGCCTGCAAAGCGTCTACCCAGGCGGATTGTCGTTGTGTGTCCAGCTCTGACTGGGCGTCCATCAGCGATTGCATCTGCGCACCCAGGCGCTCTACCAATGCACCTGTGCTCTGCTCGAGTCGTTCGTTGAAACCAGTCAGCGCCCGGTCAAGATTCGTTTGCACGTCTGCGTTGGCTTTGCCCTGCATGGCCACGGCGTCTCGCCATTGCGATGCCACGGCGTCTGTCGCCGCGGCAAACCGATCCGACAGCCCAGCCAGTTGCATCTGGACCGACTGGTTGACCTGCTCATGCAACTGCCGAGACTCTGAGGCCACCATGGCCATGGCTGACCCCACCACGGGCTGCAGACTCTCGCTCGCTGCTTTCGCACTGGATACCAGTGCCTGACCAAGCGACTGCTCCACTGAACGCGCCAGTTGCTCGAATGCGGAAGCGGTTGACGCATGCAACTGGCCTTGCCGCTCCAGCAACTGCGTGTCCAGTGCCTGGCTTCGGGCATCAATCTGCTCCATGAGGCTCTGAATTTTCTGCACTACCTCAGGCAGGGCATCGGCTTGGTCCTTCAAAGCCTGGAAGGTCGCCTGTCTTTGAGCTGCAGGCGAGAACGCTCGGAACTCGCGCGCCATCCGGTCGTCAAGCATGCGCATCACGTGCTGGCGGTCTCGGCGAGCCATGGCAGACATCAGACCCAAGGCTGCAGAAGCTGCCACGCCAGCCACCGACGTGCCGAAAGACAAGCCCAGCCCCTTGATCGGCTCTGCCAGCGCGGTGCGCATGGCGGCCAGGTCTGCCGACCCTTCCAAGGCGAAGACAGCCCCTTTGAAAGTGAGGACCATGCCAACGAACGTCCCCAGCATGCCCAACATGACCAGCAAGCCCACCAGATAAGGGGTCAGGGAAAGGCCCGGCAGGCCGGCGCGTTCCCCTTCAATCCTCGCGCACACAGGTGTCTGGAGCCTGGTCGGCAGTTGACCGACCCAGTCACGAAGATCACTCACCTCCTGGTTGATGGCGCCCAAAGCTAGCCCCAGGGACCGGGATTCGCTGCGATAGCGACTGACTTCCCAGGAGCCATAGGCATAGGCCACAGCAATGGCCAGGGTAATCACCAGCGCGAGCGCGTTGTGACCAACAAAGCCAGAGGCTATCCAGAAAATGCAGCCCAGGCCCAGGCCAAAAGCGGCAACAGTCAGAGAACGATTCAAATGGGAAGATCGCATGAAGAATTCGTTGGATTCAAAGGTGTGTCTCGCCCAGCGCCTCGATCATTCCGATCACTGGAAGGAGTCGGTGCTCGAGTTCAGCCACCAGGGCCGACTGCAGGGACAACGAGAACTGAGGCAGCCAATGGCTGGGAGGGTAGGCATTGTTTCGCACCACACGGGCATCGGCCACTTGGCCACCCAAGGGCAGCTCAGTCTGCGCAGCCGATTCTCGCTCAGCGTAAGCCTTGCGCAATTGATCGAAACGTTGCCGAAGCAGCATTGGAACCGTTGCCGACAAGGCTTCTTGTTCCCGGCCGCGCAGCATCTGTGCAAGAGCAGCATCCATGGTTGCCAACCGTGCCAGCTGGGGAGACTGGCGCGACAGAACATCGCGAACATGGGCCCGCAAGGCCTCCACGCTCATCTCCATCCTGCGCTGCATGTCATCGAAAAGCTGCTGATGCAAAGCCAGCTCCACATCCGGATCTGCATCAACGCCGGTTTCACGGCTTTCCCGAAGCAGGCGCTGCAGCTCTTCGCGGATGCTTCTGGTGAGTGTGGCCCGCAACTGCTCGAGGGCTTGCGACAGGTCTTGCACGCCAGATTCAGACCCGGTTGCCTGATGAACGGCTGCGCGCTCCACGCGCTGGTGGATGTTGCGCAAGGTGATTGCATCCGAGACGTGTAGCCACTGCGCCAGGCGTTCGGGAAAATCCGATCGCGCTGGCAACTTGTTCCCCTGGCGCCAGGCACCCAAGGTGCGCGCCAAAACAGAGCGTTGTTGTTTGCTGTCGGAGGGTTGCAAGGTTATTCCCGGCCAGTTGGCTGAAAGCCCCCTGGCACTGCTTTTGACGTCATCGTGTGGGTCAGGCAGTCCACTTTTTGATTGCGCAAGCGAGATGCCCGCACGATGGCCACCTGAAAAGCGCCTGCCGCGAGAACCACACCCGACCGGCAGGCCACGTGAAGAAGACCGAAACGGCCAAACCCCGCATTATCGGCGATCCTCCCTTTTCGCCAGCCGAAATCTGGCAACAAAGATGGGGAGAACGTCGATCTGCGCCTCAATCAGCCAGAGCACTCTGCCCGGCAGGAGTCCGACGCGCTTCCACTTGCCGCTCGATGCCCTCGTACACCTGCCGGATCCGGTCGACCAGGCCATATACGTCACTGCGCTTGGCCAAGGCGTCGATCACCCCTGTTCCACGCAAATGGTTGGTGGTGTCTTCGCTCAGATCCTGACTGACCACCAACACCGGAGGCGGCTCCGTCTCCGCCTCCGTCGCATGCCCTCTGAGCATCTGCAACACCGTACTCAACTGCCCGTCTGCGAGCCGGTTGTCCGTGACGATGAGGTCATAGGCCGGTCCGTGGGTGCGAGCGTACTTCATGGCCTTGCCCGCTTCATGCACGGACTCGGCCAAATCGGCTCCGATGCCGGAGGCAGCAAAGGCCCGCTTGAGCAACAGCCCGTATACGGGAGAGCTGTCGATGACCAGTACCTGCCCAAGGCCGTGCGAGGGCCCTGGCAGCGAACTGAGTTCGAGCACCCGCTCGGCGTCGAAGCTCAGGGCGAATTCAGTCCCACTGTCATTGCTGGCATTGAGTGTCAGCCTTCCGCCCATCGCCTCAGCCAAGTCCTTGCTGAGGGTCAGACCAAGGCCGGTCCCGGGTCGATCCCCTCCTCCTGCCTGAAATCGTTCAAACAATTGTTCTTTTTGCGCGTCCGTCATCCCGTTGCCTGTGTCGCGAACAGTGAATGTCAGTCGCCGCGCAGCCGAGCTGAGGCCCCCGGAGGCTGCGATGGCAGCTGACTCCGGGGGCAAGATGTCGGATGTGACCTTCACGTCTATTCGCCCTTTTGGCGTGAACTTGATGCTGTTGACGATGAGGTTGCGCAGAACTTGTTCCAGGCGCAGCGGGTCCACCCGCCATTCGCCATCCGTTGCCGGCCCGGCCTCGAAGCTGAGCGTCAAGTGCTTGGCCTCTGCCGCAGCCGAAATATCCTGGACCAGCTGTGAGACCAGATTGACCACATCGACATTTTCCAGCCGAATCTGCCCCTGACCCGAGCGAAAGCGGTGCCGGTCCATCAGGGCATCCATCAGGGCCATGGTTGATCGGGAAGACCGGCGCATGAGATGCAGCACGTGTTGTCGCTCGGCGTCCGAGGCCCCTTCCCCGTCCAACTCCTGCAACAGCGCCGATGCACCCGCCACCGATTGCAAGGCATTGCGCACCTCGTGGGTCATGAAGGCCAGAAGCGCTTCCGCTCTCTCCCTCTCGCTCTCCCTGGCCTGCGCTTGCTGGCGCAGTTGCCGCAAGTGCCACCACACTCCCGCGATGGCTACCAGCAATGCCCCTGCGCCGAGGAAGATCCAGGGACGCCAGGGACGCCAGTCAAACGGAGGGTTGAGCAAGCGCTCAGCATTTCGCTGGCTCAGGCGGGCACCGTCCGCCCAAAGGACATAGTCGAGTGCATCCTTGAGTGCCGGAGCAAACGAACTCAATTCCGCGGAGAGCACGAAATTGTGCTCCTGCGCAAGCCGGTCCAGGAACCCGGAGATCATGAGTTCGCCACTTTTCGACGGAAGACGCTCCTCCAGCCGCGTCAGCGGCGCGAGCGTCACGTCCGCCAACTGCTGCTCGACCAAGTGCAGGCATTCGTCTTCGCTGGCACAGTCGACCATTTGCAGATCCGGCTGACTGTAGACAAGAAAGTCGCGCGCAAAGTGTGCGGAGGGAAGCGCGACGCGCAAGCCCAGCATGTCATCCAGACGCGAGACAGGTCGATCCCGACGGCTCACCAACGCCACGTGCTCAGACTGATAAGGCCCTACAAAGGCAGCACCGACCGACTCACGCAATGCTTTGGTCTGAGGCACTCCCATCATGATATCCAGGCGACCACTCTTGAGGCCGCTCAATCCTTCTTCCATTGAGACAGGCACAAAGGCGGCCACCTGCCACCCCAGGTGGTGCAGCATCTGGTTGAGCAAGTCTATTGGCAACCCATCCGGGTGTTCGCCTCGCCCGAACTGCAGCGCGCTGTCGCTCGGTCGGTACCCCACTCGAACCGACCGGCTGCCTGCCGCAAAGGCGGGTTTGACTGGGACGGGCTGCAAGTCTTTCATCCACTTTTCAACCAGTGATTCGTTCGCACGCGGATCACGTTCAGCCAAAAGTTCGTCAAGGCGTGACACCCACTTGAACGGGTCGGACTGCAGGCCAGCCAGGCGCAATTGGCCGGTAGGAAACGCATAGCTGCGCAACACCCTGAGATCGCGGGTTTGTTTCAATCGTCGTGCAACACCGGGCAAACCGGTCAGACCGGCGTCGGCCTGACCTGCCTCTACGGCGTCGAGCACCGCATTCTCTGAGTTTCGAAACACCACCTCGGCCTGGGGAAAATGCTGGCGCCCGGAAGTAGCACTGGCATACCCGTCGACCATGGCCAGGGTCAGTCCGGCCAGATCTGGAAGGTCAGCCATGGAGGCAAGTTCACGGCGCCCAATCAGCACTTGGCGCTGAACCACGTAGGGCCTCGTAAACGCATAGAACTGCATGCGCTGCCGGGTCAGGCCCATGGAGGACGCGATGTCGACTTCTCCGCGCATCAGGGCTGCTTGCAACGCTGCAAAGCGGTTGTAGCGCTTGAACTGCAGGTCGAAACCGCCCTGTGACGACAACTGCCTGAGAAGGTCCACGTCATAGCCGCGAGGTTCTTCTCCTTCCGGCCAGTATTGGAAAGGCCGATAGTCGCTCAGCAAGCCTACCCTCAGAAGAAGCCTCTCCGCCTGGTTCTCTCTGGTACCACTTGCGCCGTCACCAGGGGAACCCAACGCCCCCTGGGCAAAGCAAAGCGAACTCAAGCCGACCCAGAGCGCCAGCACCCACAGCGTCTTGCGCAAGTGCTGGAGATGAATCAGGCCCCGGCCAGGCCGAGACATTCCACTGTTTCCTTCGACTCCCTGGTTGCTCCGGTTTCGGTTCATGGATTCTGAGCCTCTTCTGACTTGGCCGTCCGATCCTTGTTGGCGGCTGTCATCAACCCCTGTCACCGGCGCTTTTCGACACACATTGTGACGACAGATTCCCCATGTTTCAGCTTCAGCCTGTCAGATTCAACAGGTGGCAACAGGGCGCTTCAGACCACAGCTCCCTGGGGAATCTTTGCACGACGATGTGCCGTGTTCGCCCTGGACTCTGCGAATTGGGGTGCGAGGCACGAATCCAAAGCCACAACCCGGCTCGGGTTCGGGCTGAAACGGGCGCCTGGCTCGCTTTGATTTCAAACGCGCGGGCGCAGGTGACGCAGAGTGCCCCTAGGATACTGCCGGCAATATCAACACTGCGCGAAAGTCATTCACATTGGTGTGCGTCGGCCCAGTGAACAGCAAGTCTCCAGTGGCTTCGAAATAGCCGTAGGCGTCATGTCGATCCATGCAGTCGGTCAATATCAGGCCTCGCGCTTTTGCGCGGCTTTGCACATCAGGGCTGACAAAGGCTCCGGCATTGTCTTCCACCCCATCAATACCGTCGGTGTCTGCGGCCAATGCCCATATGCCGGGTTGCCCATCAAGCGCATGGGCCAGCCCCATGCAGAACTCACCGGCTCGCCCACCCCTGCCAGGCGTCTTTGCCGAAGTGCCTTGAGCCGATGGGCGCTGCGGCAGCGTCACGGTCGTTTCACCACCGCTGAGGATCACGCAAGGCGCAGTGAAACTGCTGTTTCCCAATTGGGCAGAACGAGCCAAGACCGCATGCCACCGCCCCACCCACTGCGACTCACCTTCTACCTCGTCGCTGAGGATGTAGGCCGGCAACCCCTTCGACTGAGCCATGTCGCGTGCCGCCTCCAGGCTCTGGATGGGCGCGGCAATCACTTTCCACTCGTGGTCCGAGAAGCACCTGTCGCCAGGTTTGGGTGTCTCCAGATCGCCACAGGACAAACGCTGGCGCACCGCGCCTGGCAATGCAATGCCATATTGGTCCACTATTTGCAACGCCTGAGCACAGGTGCTGGGATCTGCCACAGTCGGCCCGCTCCCAATGACGCTGATATCGTCTCCCGGTACATCGCTGATCGCCAGCGTCACTACCTTGGCCGGCGCACATGCCGCCGCCAACCGCCCGCCTTTGACCCGCGACAAGTGCTTTCGCACGATGTTCATCTCGACGATATTCGCGCCACTGGCCAATAGACGGGCATTGATGGCCTGCTTGTCCTCCAGCGACAATCCTTCGCAAGGCGCATTCAGAAGAGCAGAAGCCCCACCTGACATGAGGCAGACGACAAGATCATCGGGCCCCAGGTGGCGGACCAACTCAAGCATTCGAGTAGATGCGCGCAGCCCTGCCTCGTCTGGAACCGGATGTGCGGCTTCCACCACTTCAATGCGTTGGGCCGCCCCTTGCGGACGATCAGGCATGTGCCCATAGCGCGTGATTACCAGCCCCGACAATGGTGCACTTTCCGGCCAGGCAGCCTCAAAGGCCAGTGCCATGGCCCCTGCGGCTTTGCCAGCGCCGACCACCAGCGTCCGCCCTTTTGGCGGTGGTGGCAACTGGGCGGCCATGACCTTCGCCGGCTGTGCGCGAGCAACAGCCGCGTCAAACAGGGCTCTGAGCAGTTGGCGAGGTTGGTTGATGACCGAGTCATCCATGTGAGCTCCTGTCCCGTTTTCGATTCACGCCAATGCACTGCCTGTGGGTGCGCGTTTGTGGGCTTTCAACCAGCCCAACCCAAGCTCGGTTCCTAAGCGGCCGTTGTCCGCAGGAAAGTACTCGCAACCCACGAATCCCTCATAGTCAGACTGGTCGATCCACTCGAACAGGAGATCAAAACGCATCTCGCCCGTGCCTGGCTCTGCGCGGCCCGGGTTGTCTGCGATCTGCATGTGCCCGATTCGCGGTAACAGACGCCCCATGGTGTTGACCAGATCACCTTCCATCCTTTGTGCATGATAGAGGTCGTACTGGATAAAAGCGTTGTCCGACCCCACTTCCTCCAGCAAAGCCATGGCCTGATCCGAGGTGCTCACCATGAACCCTGGCACGTCCTTGGTGTTGATGGGTTCGACCAAGAGGTCCATACCCTGATCTTGAAGTGCATCGGCCGCATAGCGCAGGTTTGCGACAAGCGTTTTCCTCGAAGCATCGAGAGAGACCCCTGACTCGGGTATACCTGCCAGACAGTTCAATCGCCGCACGCCCAGCGCCTTCGCATACGAAATTGCAAGCTCTACGCCGTCGCGAAACGCCGCGACAGCAGAAGGCAGACAGGCCAATCCGCGCTGGCCGGCAGCCCAATCACCCGCAGGGAGGTTGTGCAAGACCATGGACACGCCCGCCGCTCGCATGGCAGAAACAGCGTCTGCAAGAGACGCCTCGTATGGGAACTGGCACTCTACGTGAGTAAACCCGGCATCGGCCGCAGCCTTGAACCGGTCCAGAAATGGCCGGTCGGCGAACAGGGTGCTGATATTGGCGCTGAATCTGAGCATGACCGGATGTTAACGGTGTTGCTGCACATCGCTATCCCGTGCCACGCTGCTACGTCGAGTGACCAGCGGCGCACAATTGCAACAAGTTGACGATTGACTGACGATTTGGCTGTTCGCTGGTCCCGGCGAGCGCTATCCTTGGCGCACTTGATTCGCTTGGAGGCCACAGCACTCCATAGATACAAGCACCACTGACCCCACCCACCGGCGCGCCGGATCGCTATCGAATCCAGCACTTGTAAGCATGGCTTCGAACAAGCGTGCCCAGAAGAACCATCCAGGCACAAGAGGAACTGCCAGCATGCGAGTTTCAGAAGCTTTTGAAGGCCGGCACACCGATTTGTGCCGATGGACGAATCAACTGCCGACATGGTGCAAGGCGGCGCTCGCGGCCACTCTGGTCATTGCCCTGCTTTCCGGCTGCGGAGGGAGTGACAGCGAAGAGCTCGCAGCCGAGCCCTCGATGTCCGAAGCAGGCGATGACACCAGCGGTGACTCTGCTGACGAAGGTAGCGAGGAGGCTTCTTCGGACGGTGCAGGTGCTACCGCCAACCCCAACGCCATCACCCGGACCTCCGCTGCTGGCAAGTGGAGTCCCAAAGTGAACGAGACCTGGCAATGGCAGTTGACAGGAAGTATCGACACATCCCACAACGTCGCTGTCTACGACATTGACCTTTTCGATGTGCCTGCGAGCAAAATAACTGCCATCCGCTCTGCAGGAAGCCGGGTTGTGTGCTACTTCTCTGCAGGTAGCGCCGAGAACTGGCGCAGCGACTATGGCCGTTTTACCGCCTCGGATAAAGGCAACCCACTGGACGGCTGGGCTGGCGAGCGTTGGATCGACACCCGATCCAACAACGTGCGCAACATCATGCGTTCGCGCCTGGACCTTGCCAAAGCCAAGGGATGTGATGGGGTTGAACCGGACAACGTGGATGCCTGGGACAACAATCCTGGGTTCGGCGGAGCACTTAGCAAGGCCACGCAACTGGACTACAACCGCTTCTTGGCCAATGAAGCACACGCCCGTGGCTTGCTGATCGGACTGAAGAACGACATCGACCAGGTGAGCGCGCTTGCCGACATCTTCGATTTCGCCGTCAACGAACAATGCCACCAATACAACGAGTGCGGCGTTTACTCGGCTTTTACATCGCGCGGCAAGCCAGTGTTCAATGCGGAATACCGCAGCAAGTGGGTTTCCGATGCGAATGCCCGAGCACAACTGTGCGCCACGGCCCGCGCACAGAACATTCGCACACTCGTGCTGCCGCTCGCGCTCAACAATTCATTCCGCTATAGCTGCGACTGAGGGCTCGCATGGTCATGAAGGTGGGGCCTGGAAGGCAGACCTCCCCATTCAACTCGCCGCGTCTGTGCCGATTCGAAGACCTGCATGATTCGGTCTACCAACCCATAGACATCGCTCGTTTTGGCCATGGTCTCCAGTACCCCGCGTCCAGGTTGCCGTTGCCCGGAGCTGCCACCCACGCCCTGGTCCAGCACCACAACATACGGCATGTCCCCAAAGCGTCGCTGGAGCTCGTCGATGACGTCGTCACAAGTGCCATCGATCAGCGTCGATTCCACCAATACCAGGTCATGGCCGGCCACTGCCGGACGGGTGATTTCATCTACGACCGCACGCACCGATTCGACCAGGACAGACTCGACGCCGGCATTGCCCAAGGCCCGCTTGAGCAACAACCCATAGACGGGTGAGCTGTCCACGATCAGCACCTTGCGCAAGGTCACTTCCGTCTCCGGTGGGATGGAGTGGTATGCGGGGCGGCAGGCTTCGAACACCAAGGTGAATTTGCTGCCTCTGCCAGCTGCAGATTCGAGTACGAGCTCTCCCCCCATGGCTTGAGCCAGGTCGCGACACAGAGCCAGGCCCAGGCCTGTTCCGGGGCGATCCCCCCCTTTGGAGTGAAAACGTTCGAAAGCCTGTTTGCGGGTCGCCTCATCCATGCCGTCTCCGCTATCCGAGACGGCAATGCGCAGCTGAGTCGGCAACATGGATTCTGCTTCGCCGTCCGTGCCAAGATGGACGGTTATTCCGCCTTCCCGGGTGAATTTCACTGCATTGATGATCAAATTGCGCAGCACTTGCTGCACGCGAACAGGGTCCACCCGCCATTGCCCCGCCGCCCAAGGATCGCAGCTGAAATCCAGCGACAGGCGTTTGGCATGGGCCGCTGGCTGAATGTCCTCGACCAGTTGCCTGAGGATTTCGGCCAGATCGACATCTTCCGCCTTGACAACAACTTTGCCCTGGACGTACCGGTATCGGTCCATCAAAGCATCCATGAGCGTCATGGTGGAACGGGATGACCTTGTCATCAATTGCAACACCTTCTTGCGCTCGCCTGGAGGCGCATCGGCCTCGTCTTCCAGCTCATTGAGCAGCACGCTTGCGCCCGCGACCGATTGCAGCGCGTTGCGCACTTCGTGGGTCATGAAGCCGAGATACGCCTCTGCCTGCTCTCGCGCCTGCTGCTTGGCAGCCACCTGATTGCGAAGCAACATCAAGTGCCACCACATGCCCAAAGCCGCCACGGCCACCAACACCGCAATGCCCAGCCCCCAAGGAGCCAATGAACGCCAGTTGAGCCCGTTCAATAGTCGACTCTCCGCATGCTTTTGTTCGATCGCGGCCAAGTCCTGTGCCATGGCCAGGTCCAGCCCTGCCCTCAGTCGCTGCGCCAGGTGCGCGCTGTGCGGCCCCAGCGACAAGTTGTCCTGATGCTGGATATGTGGCAACACACCGGTAATCTGCAGAGCCGCACCACGTGCGTCCAGGCGTTCCTGAAGCCTGGTCATGGGATAAACGGTGGCGTCGGCCTCACCGCTTTCCACCCAATCCAGACAAATATCGGAGTTGTCGCACTCCACAATCTCCACACCGGGAAATGTCTGGACCACGAAATCGTGCGCAAAAAAGCGACGGATCATCGCAAGCCTTCGCCCCTTGAGCTCGTCCAGGCTGGGAACGCTGTACCCGGTTCGACTGATGATGGCCAACAAGCTCTCGTGGTATGGACCAACAAAGGACAAGCTAGCTCTGCGCAGTTCCGTCTCTGTCAACCCTAGAAGCACGTCGATGGAGCCATCCTGGAGACCTTGAACGCCACGAGGCAGGTTGACGGGCTTGAACTCGGCAATGGTGAAACCTGCGTGAGAAGCCACGGCCTTCATCAGATCAACGCCAATACCGCTGGGCGCGCCATCAGCGAGCAAACGGCCATGGGCGTGTCGCGGGAAGTAGCCCACCCGCAGCCCTGGCTGGTTCGCGCGAAGAGGCGAGACGCTCAACACTGGCGCATCAGGTAGCGTCAGCCAGCGCTGCGCAAGGGCAGCGTCCTCCTCCTCCGAGCGCACGGACAGCAGATCGTCGAATCGCTCCAACAGGCTGCGGGCCTCAGGTCGCACTGCCAGACGGAGCTGGCCTTCAGGGAGGGTATAGGTTTTGAGGACGCGAACACCCTGGCTACCTTGCAAGGCCGTCAGAAGCTGCGGCCGGCCAGCCAGCAACAGGTCGCTCTGCCCCCGCTTGACAGCACTGATCGCATCCTCCAGGTTGGGAAAGGTCGCTGTTTGCGCAAGCGGAAACAGCTGTTTTGCAGCGGCTGCCCCCGATGAGCCAGCCACCACCGCCAGGCGCCGGCCAGCCAGGTCCGGGTTGCCAGGAAGAGATGTGACGGCCTGTCTCGAAACCATCAAATGGCGCTCGACACGATAGGGGCGGGTGATGGCCAGATTTGCTGCCAGCGGCATCATCGTGGCCGATGCCACCATGTCGACCTCCGAGGCTTTGACGGCGGCATACAGCTCGGCGCGGGTTGCGAACCGCTTGAAGTGGACCCGGAGACCGGAGTGATCCGCCAGTTGGCGAATCAGGTCAACGTCATACCCCTGGGGTTCGGTCGCCCCCTCCGCCCAAGCCTGCATAGGGGCTTCGCCTGCCACCACTCCCACCAAGACCTGGCCGCTTGAGCTGACCACCTCCGCACGGGCCAGGGAAGTCGCCCACAGCAGTACAAGCACACACAAACAAGCCCAAAGCCGACACTTCATGGCGGAAAAGGTCTTCAACCGGCCCGTGGCAATCATGGCATCCAAGCTCCGAAGATCCGCCCACCCAGACGCGTGGTGGCAACCCGATACAACTGCCCAGACGTCGGACAACGCCCTGACAGACACACTTCCAGCGATCGAGTCATGCCGCTCACACCATGGGAAGGCAGTTGACCCACGTTCAACCGAATGTATTCCTTATCGGAGCAAGTCAGTCACACCTTAATG
The DNA here is from genome assembly GCA_050293865.1 of Hydrogenophaga sp. Classification (GTDB taxonomy): domain Bacteria; phylum Pseudomonadota; class Gammaproteobacteria; order Burkholderiales; family Burkholderiaceae_C; genus Hydrogenophaga. Next base: position 30,135 of record JBNKNN010000087.1, read on the forward strand.
CCTATTTCATCTTTTTTTTTGCGCTCGCGCCCGTCCAGGTCAGTCAAGTCCGGCAGAAATCTCAGCCGTCTCACCCAATGGTGAAGCCTCAAACCCTGTCGGAGGAAACCAGGTTTTGCCTGGCCTCAGACCGGCTTTCATTGACGCATTTGGGCCCATGCGCCGACCAGGCGACGCTCTTCGTCGGTCATGCCGGTGGCGTTGTTGAGTGGCATGGTCTTCTGTATCACCACCTGCTGATAGATGGCGCGGGCGTGCACCCCAGCGTCCGCCAGACTGTCGAGCCGTATACCTTTGGAGGCCAGAGCGTCGCCATGACAACTCACGCAGCGGCTGTTGAAAACGTTTTGAACCACACTATCGTCCGCCGTCGACAGCGAGACATCCGTGGCGGCAACCTCTGTTTGCGCCGGTCGCATCCAGGCAATCAGGACCACCAACAGCACACAACCGGCCACCGCCCACGGCCACGGATGGCCGTGTTTTCCCAGCTTGTGGCCATGCCGCAGCACAAAAAACTGGCGAATGCCCGCACCTGCGGCCATGAGCGCCAGCAATACCACCCAATGATGCTCGTGGCTGTACAAAAAGCTGTAATGGTTGCTGAGCATGGCCAGCAGCACTGGCAAAGTGAAGTAGGTGTTGTGGACGCTGCGCTGCTTGCCGCGCTGGCCATGGACAGGGTCCGGGGCTTGTCCGTTCCTGAGCGACTGCACCACCTTGCGCTGCCCGGGAATGATCCAGACCAGGACATTGGCGCTCATGGCCGTAGCCAACATTGCACCAGTGAGCAAGAACGCTGCCCTGGCCGCAAACCACTCGGTTGCCAACCAGGCAAAAGCCGCAACCAGCACGGCCACAACCAGTCCCACTCGCCGATCGCCCCCTGGCCCCCGACCCAACCTTCGGCAAACGAGATCGTAGGCCAGCCAAAAGCCCAACAGCAAACCGACGGCCAGCAGGCCTGCCTGCCAGCCTGCCATCGGCTGCACGCGAGCGTCGACCAGAAAAATGTCAGCTCGCCAAAGATAGCTCACCGCAAACAGCGCGAAGCCGGTCAGCCAGGTGGAGTAACTCTCCCAATAAAACCAGTGCAAATGGTTGGGCAGTTTGGGAGGGGCAACCGCGTACTTCACCGGGTGGTAGAAGCCGCCACCGTGCACCGCCCACAGCTCGCCAGTCGCTCCTTGATCGCGCAAAGCTTCGTCGTCGGGAGTGGTGAGGCTGCTGTCCAGAAAAACGAAGTAAAAAGATGAGCCAATCCAGGCAATGGCGACGATGACATGGGCCCATCTCAGCAGGAGGTTGACCCAATCGAGCAGATAGCTTTCCATGGCAATGATCAGAACACGGCGCAGGACGCCGCCAGGCAGCCCACCACAGCGGGCGCTGTGGGCTGCCAGAGGGTCGCGCCCAGACTTCGAACCCTGTTCATCAAGCCCTGCTCCGCGGCGACCAAATTGACTCCAGGACAGTGTAGCGACAAGCGTGCCAGGATTGTGGCCACGAGAGTCTGCCGACTGCACTCACCGGGATTCTGGGAGGAGCGTCAGCAATTGGGCGACCACCGAAGCCGCCACCACTGCAGGTGCCTTGCCCCGGATACCGGGCAATCCGATCGGGCATCGCACCTGATCCAGAACAGCTTTGCCGATTCCCCGCTCGGACAGACGGCGCCTGAAGCCAGACCATTTGCTCTGGCTACCGATCAGACCAATGAAAGCCAGGTCGCCCCTGTCCGTTTGTCGCTCCAGCAGGGCCAGCACAATATCGAAATCCTGCACATGGGAGTGGGTCATGACCAATACTGCTGCGCCCGATGGGATGTCGCACACGGCTTCCTGTGGTCGCTCCGCGTCTGCCATGCACTCCAGGTGCGCCCCGTCTCGCAACATTGACGGATCAGAAGGTCGGCTGTCGATCAGCGTCACGATCAGAGGCAAGCTCGCTGACGCCCGGGCGATGGCAAGCCCCACATGGCCCGCGCCGAATATCCAGACGGGTGCCGCCATATGGGCAAGGCGCCCGCTCCAGCTGTCCACTTTGCATGGGTCCGCCCGCTCGAATGTTACGCGCACGCGGCCGCCGCAGCACTGCCCCAAAGAAGGGCCAAGACTCCACTCTTGCACCACCAGGTCGCCTCGCGAGCACGCTGCAGCAGTCAGCATTGCCTCCGCGTGTGCGGCGGCCTGCCACTCCAGTTGTCCTCCGCCGATGCTACCCACTACATCCCCCGGGCCGAAGACCATCATCCATGCGCCTTCTTCTCGGGGAGCGGATCCGGAGACACCGTCCAGTCGCACGAAAATGGCTGCCTCGCGGGCATGTAGCCGCTCACAAACCCGCAGCGCCTCGGGGCTCAAGTGTGGCTTTCGCGTCAATAAACATGGTTCAACAATGGAGGATGGCACACAGGAATCCAGTAACAGTGTTCAGGCCATATCCAAGCCCGACGATAGACAATAGACTACTTGGTTGATTACTGTAGCAATTGACACGCCAGAAGCGACCCAGATGTGTGCACACCATCTGCTCAAGCGTGCACCAAACCAGGACATTGCCATGTTGAACCTGCCGTCCGCACCAGCCCTGAAACAAGCGTTGCGCCCTGTCTTCGTCATGAGCGCCGCGCTGATCATGGCCGGCTGCGTGACCCGTCTGCCCGACCCGCCGCCGGTGGAGACGCCCGTCGAGGCAATGCCAGTGGAGCCGCTGCCAGAACTGGTTTCGGAGGCAGCCACCCCGCGCGACTATCGTCGGGACGGGGCCAAACACCTGTATTCCAAGAACGGTCACCGCATCTTCAAAGGCAAGATGCCTCCACTGCTCTACGCCGTGGGCGTGCTGCAGGTTGACGTGGACAAGCGCGGCAAAGTGCAGCGGCTGAACTGGATGCGAGCTCCCAGCCACGTTCCGGAGGTGATGGCCGAGATCGAGCGCACCGTGCGCGCCGCCGAGCCGTTTCCGGCCCCCGTTCGCATGGGGCAAGTCACCTACACCGACGTGTGGCTTTGGGACCGAAGCGGCAACTTCCAACTCGACACCCTGACGGAGGGGCAGCGCAACCGCTGATGCCCGCCTCACAAAGAGAGAAGCCCGCTCTTGCGGGCTTTTTCTTTGGGCCACACCGAGCGGTGCAACGATTCAACTTCCCCGGTACGTGGAGTAACTCCAGGGGCTGACCAGCAAGGGCACGTGGTAGTGGCCAGCAGGGTCTGACACACCAAAATCCAGGCTGACTTTGTCCAAAAAGGCTGGCTCTGGCAGGTGCGCGCCCTTTTTCTCGAAATAGGCCTTGACGGAGAAAACCAGCCGATAAGTGCCTTTGGCCAGGGCCCCGTCTTGTATCAAAGGTCCGTCGGGGCTGCGGCCGTCCCCATTGAGCACAACCTCCCGAATCAGACGACCATCGCCGTCCGGCGAGGTCGTCCACAAGGCCACCACCATGCCGGCAGCAGGGCAACCATTGGCGGTGTCCAATACATGCGTGCTCAATCCCATCAGAGGCCTCCTGCGTTTGTCGCACCGTCAAAGAACAAGAACCGAAGCGGTTGCGCAACAGTGTATCCACAGAGGCCAACACAGCAAGAGAATGGGTGAGCACAGAACTTGCTCAGGCATGACTATCATGAGCCTGTATTCATCGTTGGAGTCCTCCCGTTCCATGTACGACTCAACTGCGCCCTACCCCCGCGACTTGGCCGGCCACGGCCGCCACACGCCACACGCACAATGGCCAGGCGGGGCTCGCATTGCCGTGCAATTCGTACTGAACTACGAAGAAGGGGGCGAGAACTGTGTGCTCCACGGCGACCCCGCTTCGGAACAATTCCTCTCTGAAATGTTCAGCCCGGCGGCCTACCCCGCCCGACACATGAGCATGGAGGGGATCTACGAATATGGATCGCGTGCAGGCGTGTGGCGCATCCTGCGCGAATTCGAGAAGCGTCAACTCCCCTTGACCGTCTTTGGCGTGGCAACGGCTTTGCAGCGCTCACCCGAGGTTTGCGCCGCCTTCATGGAACTGGGCCACGAGATTGCCTGCCATGGCCTCAAATGGATCCACTATCAAGATATCGACGAGGTCACCGAGCGAGCACACATGGCTGAAGCCCTGTCCATGATCGAGTCCTTGACAGGCGTCCGCCCACAGGGTTGGTACACCGGGCGCGACAGCCCCAACACCCACAGGCTTGTCGCCGACGATGGTCAGCTGCTCTACGACAGCGACTACTACGGCGACGATTTGCCTTTTTGGATGAAGGTCCGCCGAACCGACGGCTCTGACGCCACGCAGCTCATCGTGCCCTACACGCTCGACTGCAATGACATGCGGTTTGCGCTGCCACAGGGTTTTTCACACGCCGACCCATTCTTTCAATACCTGAAAGACACATTTGACGTCTTGTACGCCGAGGGCGATCCGGGCGGTCTGAACAGGCCGAAGATGATGAGCATCGGCATGCATTGCCGTTTGTTGGGCCGCCCCGGCCGAATCACAGCCTTGCAGCGTTTTCTGGATCACATACAGGTGCATGACCACGTATGGGTGGCGTCCCGCATCGACATAGCTCGCCATTGGCAAGCCATACACCCATGTCCCACAGCGTGACCTTTTTTCATGACATATCCCTTGACGCTTGAGGCACTGAACAGCGCTGCCTTTGACACTGCCATGCGGTGGCTGAGCGACATCTACGAGCATTCCCCCTGGGTGGCCGAACGCGCGCTGGCTCACCGACCGTTTGCCGCGCTGGCCGCACTGAAATACCACATGGCCAAGGCGGTGGATGACGCAGACCCAGAGGCTCAGGACGCCTTGCTGAACGCTCACCCTGAACTGGCGGGCAAGGCCATGGTGGCCCAGTCGCTCACCGAGGCATCCACCAATGAGCAGCAACGCGCTGGCCTTACCCGTTGCACGGCAGAAGAATTCGAGACCCTGCAACGCTTGAATCAGGCATACCGCGCACGATTCGGTTTCCCCTTTATTCTGGCCGTGCGCGGCCCTCGAGGGAACGGTCTGACTCCGCCGCAAATCATTGCCCATTTTTCCCGGCGACTGCACGGCACGCTGGAAGCGGAGCGCACTGAATGTCTGCGCAATGTGCACCGCATCGCCGAGCTGAGAATCAATGAGCGTTTCGGCCATGCTCCCGTCACTGGCGAAGCCTTGTGGGACGCGCATGAACGCCTGGCACGACACACTCAGGCCCCGGATCCAGTGGTCCTGAGCGTGGACTACCTCAGCCCCGCGCACCGCGCCTGCGCTGCCGAACTGATGGAGCGGATGCAGGCGGCGGGGTTCGACGAGGTCCGCCAGGATGCTGTGGGCAACGTGGTGGGGCGCTTTCACCCCCACGCAAACATGAGCGGCGCACGCTACCTGCTCACAGGCAGCCACTATGACACTGTGCGCAACGCCGGCCGCTACGACGGGCGGCTGGGTATTCTTGTGCCCATTGCCGTCGTGGATTCTCTGCACGCAGCAGGCCAGCGCTTGCCCTTCGGCATCGAGGTGGTTGCTTTTGCCGAGGAAGAAGGTCAGCGATTTGCTGCCACGTTTCTTGGCTCTGCCACACTGACTGGCCGTTTTCGGCGCGAGTGGCTGGAAATGACAGATAAAGACGGGCATACCGTCACGCAGGCCATGAGGGCCGTGGGGCTGCCAGGAGAGATGGAAGCCATTGCCGCAGAATGTCGCCATTCCAAGGATTACCTCGCGTTCGTGGAAATGCACATCGAGCAAGGCCCGGTACTGCCCTCCCGGAGTTTGCCGCTGGGTGTGGTCACGTCCATCAACGCCAGCGTGCGCTACCGGTGCGAAGTGATCGGTACAGCGAGCCACGCAGGCACCACGCCCATGCAGCTGCGTCAAGATGCAGCGGCCGCGGTGGCGGAATTCATGGTGTACGCCGAGCAACGTGCCCTGCGCGATGGCGACTCGGTTGCCACCGTCGGCATGCTGCATGTGCCGTCCGGCTCCACCAATGTGGTGCCTGGACGCTGTACCTTCTCCATCGACATGCGCGCGCCGTCAGATGAACAACGCGACGCCCTCGCACACGATGTCATTGCCCAGTTGCAAAGCATCTGCGCGCAGCGCGGCGTCATGCTGCAACTCGAAGAAGTGATGCGCGCCGCAGCAGCGCCTTCTGCACCCGCTTGGCAAGCGCGATGGGAAAATGTGGTGGCAAGCCTTGGCTTGCCCGTGCACCGCATGCCTTCCGGTGCTGGGCACGACGCCATGGAGATGCACCATCTCATGCCCCAGGCCATGTTGTTTGTGCGCGGCGAGAACAGTGGCATCAGCCACAACCCGCTGGAATCATGCACCGCCGATGACCTGGAACTGGCGGCTGACGCCTTCCGGCGACTGCTGGACCAACTGGCAGTCGAAGAACCCTCTGGACAAGCCTGATCATGACCGCCGCATCCCACACTTCCGCATCTGTCGTCTACGCCGAACTGGACGCCTGGATCGACGCCCACTTTGAGGAGGAAACCCGATTCCTCCAGGCTTTGGTGCGCGTGCCCACCGACACACCTCCGGGCAACAACTCGCCGCATGCCATGCAAACGGCTCAACTGTTGGCAACCATGGGCATTCAGGCCGAGCAGCATGAGGTCCCTGCTCAGTTGGTGAAGTCTGCCGGCCTGGACAGCATTACCAACCTGGTGGTACGTCAACGCTTTGCCGACGCCGGGCCGGTGATCGCCCTCAACGCCCACGGCGACGTGGTCCCCCCCGGCGAAGGCTGGACCCACGACCCCTATGGCGCTGAAATTGCGCACGGGCAATTGTTCGGCCGCGCCGCCGCCGTCAGCAAATCGGACTTCGCCACTTTCACCTTTGCCCTGCGTGCGTTGATGGCATCAGAGGCCCCACTTCAAGGTGGCGTGGAGCTGCATTTCACCTACGACGAGGAGTTCGGAGGAGAACTGGGCCCGGGGTGGCTGCTGGAACAAGGCATCGTCAGACCCGATTTTGTGGTCGCCGCCGGCTTCAGCCATCAAGTTGTCGTCGCACACAATGGCTGCCTGCAACTGGAGGTGACCATTGAAGGCGAGATGGCACATGCAGCCATTCCCGATACGGGCACCGATGCCTTGCAAGGGACAAGCCACATCCTCAACGCTCTCTACCCTCTGAACGCCGACTATCTGGCGATCCGCTCCTCGGTGGAAGGCATTGATCACCCTTACCTGAACATCGGGATGATTCAGGGCGGCACAAACACCAATGTCGTACCCGGCAAGGTGGTGCTCAAACTTGACCGCCGAATGTTGCCCGAAGAAGACCCTGAGACGGTGGAGGCTGGCTTGTGCCAGACCATCATGGACGCAGCAGCGCGCTTCGAACCTCCCCGTGGTGGAAGCGAGCTCAAGGTGGCGATACGACGCATGCTTCTGGCCAAGGCCATGAAGCCACTGCCAGGACATGAAATGCTGTCCGACGTCATTCAGCGGCATGCAAGCGAATTGTTCAATGAATCCGTCCCCGCTGTGGGCACACCTCTCTACACCGACGCACGGCTTTACGCAGCCAAAGGCATCCCGGCGGTAATCTATGGCGCCGGGCCCCATACGGTGCTGGAGTCGCATGCCAAACGGGCTGACGAGCGTCTGGCACTGAGCGACCTCAATGGAGCCACCAAGGTTTTGGCTCGCGCCCTCTACGATTGGCTCAAAGCCGTTTGACAGGTCGTTCCGGCCGGCGCCCGCCCGCCCCGATAGCGCACTTTTCCATCCATTGAAATTCAGAACCACGCGCTGAAAGTCCGACCCAAGCCATGCTGCCCGCCGCAGAGATGGCGGGATTGGCGTGTCAGAATAGAGTGCCTGGGCCGGGATGGCCTTGCCTGAAAGACATGACAAAAATGCGCCAGCATTGCGACTGGCCGCCGGAGATTCCATGACCCCACAAGAAATTGCGCTGCGTGACGCGGCGTTTGAGTACCACCGCACCCCCAACAAAGGCAAGATCGCCGTCGTTCCAACCAAGCCGCTGTCCAACCAGCGCGACTTGTCGCTGGCCTATTCACCCGGTGTCGCCTACCCTTGCCTGGCCATCCAGCAGGACCCATCATTGGCCGCCGAATACACCAGCCGCGGCAACCTGGTCGGCGTGATCACCAACGGCACTGCCGTGCTGGGCCTGGGCGACATTGGCCCTCTGGCGGGCAAGCCTGTGATGGAGGGCAAGGGCTGCCTGTTCAAGAAGTTCGCGGGCATCGATGTCTTCGACATCGAACTGGCCGAACGCGACCCGGACAAACTGGTCGAGATCATCGCTGCGCTTGAGCCCACGCTGGGCGGCGTGAACCTGGAAGACATCAAGGCTCCCGAGTGCTTCATGATCGAGCGCAAGCTGCGCGATCGTATGAAGATCCCGGTCTTCCACGACGACCAGCACGGCACAGCCATCATCTCTGGCGCGGCACTGCTCAATGGCCTGGAACTGGTAGGCAAGGACATTGCCCGCGTGAAGGTGGCTGTCTCTGGCGCCGGTGCGGCCGCCATTGCCTGTCTGGACCTGATGGTCGGCCTGGGCGTGGCTCCGAAGAATATCCTGGTGTGCGACTCCAAGGGCGTGATCCAGACCGAACGCGAAGACGCCAAGGCTGGCAAACTCGACGAATCCAAGCAGCGCTATTGCCAGACCACCGACGCCCGCACCCTGGCCGATGCCTGCCGCGAGGCCGACGTGTTCCTCGGCTGCTCAGCCGCTGGTGTGCTCACGCAGGACATGGTCAAGTCAATGGGCTCCCAGCCCATCATTCTCGCCCTGGCGAATCCCGAGCCTGAAATCCGACCTGAACTGGCCAAGGAAGTCCGCCCCGACTGCATCATTGCCACCGGCCGCTCGGACTACCCGAACCAGGTCAATAACGTCCTGTGCTTTCCTTACATCTTCCGCGGGGCACTCGATTGCGGCGCCACCAAGATCACG
>JBNKNN010000088.1:0-11934 GCA_050293865.1 Hydrogenophaga sp.
GGCCCGGCGGTGAAACTGTTGGCCCCCACGCTAAGTATGTTGGCCCCCACGCTCCGCCGTTTCACGGGTCGCTGCCCCCCGGGGGGCTGATCCGGCTTGGGGCGGCCCAGCGCCGGATCGTGCGCATCTGCAAATGCCTCAGCAATAGACCAATCCAACAAGGAATTTCATGACCGCGACGACACCCGAACAAAGCCCTCACATCAAGATATGGTGGGAGGATCTGGAGGTTGGGCAGACACGTGACCTGGGCAGCATGTCTCCCACCAAAGAGGAGATCATTGCCTTTGCCAGCCAGTTCGACCCGCAGCCGTTTCACCTGGATGAGGAAGCCGGCAAGGCGTCGGTGTTTGGCGGCCTGAGCGCCAGCGGCTGGCACACCTGTGCCATGGCCATGCGACTGATGGTGACGAACTTTTTGCACCAGACCTCCAGCCTGGGGTCTCCTGGACTGGAGGCACTGAAGTGGACGAAGCCGGTGTATCCGGGCGATGTGCTGCGCCTTCAGCACACCATCACGGAAAAGCGTCCCATGAGCAAACGACCAGATGTCGGCCTGGTGCGCACGGTCTGGGAAATGTTCAATCAGAACAATGAGAAGGTGCTGCACATGGAGGGCTATGGCGTGTTCCGCTGGCGCGCGCCGGCGGCATCGCATGCTTCACCGGATATGGCGCCAGACTGATTCTGCTGGCAAACACGTCTGGCTGGCCTCACAATGGCGACATGGATTTCAAGCCACTTGTGACTTTGCTGGCGGTGGTCAACCCGCTGGCCATCGTCCCCTTCTTCATTCACTACACCCAGGGATTCTCGGCGGCGCAGCGCCGACGGACTGTGGTGGTGTCGGCCTTCTCCGCCTTTGTGGTGATTGCCACCAGTGCCTTGCTGGGTCTGCAGATCCTGTCGTTCTTTGGCATTTCACTGGCCAGCTTTCAGGTCGGCGGAGGCATGTTGCTGCTCTCGTCTGCCCTGGCAATGCTGAGTTCGAGGCCTGCTGAAGTCAAAACCAACTCCACAGAGAACCTGGAGAACGTGGATGACTCGGACTCGAAGGTGTCGATTGCGGTGGTACCGCTCACCATTCCCCTGCTCACCGGGCCCGCCACCATGTCGACCGTGGTGATTTTTGCCAATCAGGCCACCACCTTGCTCCAGCAGGCTACCTTGGTGGGCTATGGCGTGGTGATCGGTCTGGCCACGGCGGTCTGTTTCTCCATGGCGCGCCCCATCTCGGAAGCATTGGGTCAGACGGGCATCAACGTGATGACTCGTTTGATGGGTTTGATTTTGGCGGCACTGGCGGTAGAAGTGATGGCGGGCGGTCTGACCAAACTCTTTCCGATTCTCGCGGGTGCTCGCTGAAGCGGAAAAGCGCCCGAAGCTCAAATCTGTGACGGCAGCCACTCGCGCTGGTCAAAGCGCTGCGAGTGCTCCAACAGCAGTTCGCAGGTCAGGCGGATGTGTGCCTCCAGTGCGAGGGCGGCACGGGCTTCCTGGCGGGCGACGGCTGCCTTGTAAATATTGACGTGCTCCACGTGCACGTCCCTGTGCAGCTTGGAGATGGCGCCCAGGCGAATGGCCACGTGGCGGTAGCGCTCTCCGTGGCGATACAGCACACCCAACAGATGGTGCGTCCAGGCTGAACCGCAGTTGGCAATCAATGCCTGATGAAAGCGGTAGTTCGCCTGTTCCCAAAGCACGGGGTCCAGACCAGTCGCATCGAGCTCGACCACCTTGAGCCGCTCGAATGCGGCCACGAGTTGCTCTTCCCATCGGTCATCGCCCGAACGAATGCTCTGGCGCAAAGCGTGCGTCTCAAGCATGACCCGTGTGTCGGTGAGATCGCGCAGATCCTGCAGCGAAATACGGGTCACTTTGTAGCCCCGCTGACCCTCCATGGTGACCAGCGCATCGGAGAGCAGCAAGGCCAGAGCCTCACGCATGGTGCCGGCACCCACGCCATACTCCTGGCGCAGGTGTTCAACCCGCAAGCGTTCGCCGGGCATGAGCCGCCCATGAATGATGTCCTGCCGCAACGACCGGTAGGCGCGCTCCACCTGGGTCCGCGGCGAATCTTCGTCCGGCACTGGCGACGTATTGGAGCTGAAATCCACCGCCGTCAATTCGCGGACAAGCTGCTCGTCTGCGCTCATGTCGCCTCCTCCTGCTCAGCGTCATCATCAGCAGCAGCCCGCTTGAGCCTGTAGGCCAGTTGCGCCCGCGTCAGTCCCAAATGACGCGCCGCCGCCGACAGATTGCCTCCGTGCCGATCGACGGCCAGCGCCAGAACCTTGGACTCCAATTCGGCAATCGGCGTGCAGCTCTCGATGATCTGTTCACAAAGACGGTCGTCGTCCGAGGGTTCGTGACGGGCCAGCCGACCTTGTGCATCGACTGCATCATGTGCGGTGTCGGGGTGGTTGGGAAAGAGATGCTCCACCTCCACCATGCTGCCTTGCGAGACCAGTATCACGCCACGCTCGATCAGATTTTCCAACTCGCGCACGTTGCCCGGCCAGTTGTAGTGGGCGAGCGCCTGAATCGCACGGTCACCAAAGCCGGCCACACGCTTGTGGTGCACGGCGGCAAAACGGGCGAGCAAATGGCGCGCCAGCGGCTCGATATCGGCCGGGCGTTCACGCAACGGAGGAATGCAGATGGGGTAAACGTTGAGCCGGTAAAGCAGGTCCTTTCGGAAGGTGCCGCGTTCGACTGCCTTTTCAAGGTCGACATTGGTCGCGGCCACGAGGCGAACATTGACCTTGCGATGCGACTCCGCACCCAGGCGTTCGATCTCGCCTTCCTGCAACACACGCAACAGCTTGGCCTGCGCTGGCAAGGGAAGCTCACCTATTTCATCGAGAAATAGGGTGCCGCCATCGGCTCGCTCGAAGCGCCCGGAACGCGTCACATGGGCGCCAGTGAAGGCCCCCTTCTCCACGCCGAAGAGTTCTGCCTCAATCAATTCAGCGGGCAAGGCGGCACAGTTCACCGCCACGAACGGCTTGTCGGCCCGATCGGACAATTCGTGCAGAGCATGTGCAAAGCGCTCCTTGCCCACACCCGTTTCACCCGTGAGCAACACCGTGACCTGGGTGGCCGCTGCACGCTGCAGCAAGTCGTGGGCACGCGCAAACGAAGGCGACTGCCCGACCAGCATGCCCCCCGAGACACTTGGCGTCAATGACGTCTTGAGGGCCTCGACCTGCTGGTTCAAGGCTTCCATCTTTTCCAGCAAGGAGTCGTCTTCAAAGTAATGACGATGGGCATCGCCGTCTGGCCACTGGTCGATGGGTCTTCCAACGATGTGGCAATGGCTTTCACCGCATGCCGAGCATTGCGTCTCCTTGAAAAGAATAAGCCGCCCCATGAAAGCGCTGGTGTATCCGCTGGCATAGCCGAGCAAGGTCCAGCAGGCGGGCTCTTCGGCAATGCCAAAGGCCAACCTGTGCGCATGGGCTTCCCAGGAATCGTCCCAGCGAAACTCTCCGAAGAACTCCCCGGCTTCAGCATCGATTTCCATGCGAACGGGTGTCACGCGAGCAGCCCCTTCCAGCATGTGCAGTTGTGGACCGACCATGAACATGTCGTCCATGCCTTTGCTGCCACGGGTCTTGGCCGCGAAGCCGGCGTCATGGAATCCACAGGCGTAGCCCATGCGCGTGAGCAATCGCCGCGCATGCTCCTTTCCAACCGAGTGGATCAAATCCTGACGCAGTGCCGCCAGCGCCGCCGTGTGCAGCAGAACCATGCGACGCTCGCCCAGCCAGATGGCCCCACTGTCTGGCTCAAACCGCAGCAAACGGCGCAGATCGCTGTCGCTGGGGTAGTTCAAAGATGCCTCCAATGTTTGTCTCCGAGCTTGTCTGTTGTGGTGGTTACCGAGGCGACGGCAAAACGCAAACACGGAATGTGCCCCGGCCATTGCCCCTTGATTCTCGACATTTTGAAGACCGACGCAATGCTTCGCAAGCGGATTTCCACTGGGCTTGATCATTTGATCAAGCCTCCTGCGCCGGGTTGATCAAATGATCAGACGCCGCAACAGCGCTCACGGCGACAGGAAGAAATCTGCCCTGCAATTCCTCTGGAAAACCCTGAGAAACCGACCAGGGCGATCCATCGCTTATCAGGGCTTTCCCTGAAATATCGAGATTTTCAGGCCGCAAAGAGAGATGTGGCACGTCCCGTGCGATGTCCCTGACTCACCGACAGGAGACACACCATGACATCCACTTCGACCGAGCCCTTCATGCCGGCCTGCGATACGTCGCAACGCTACGTGAAGGTACTCGAGCGCATGCCGGACGGCCTGGTGAGCTTTGAGTTCGCCATCGGCTGGCCAGAGTTGTCGGTTGAACTGCTTTTGCCGCCACAGGCGTTTGAAGAGTTCTGCCGCGTCAATCGAGTGCAGCGACTGGACGAAGAACACGTTCAACAGGACCCCCCGCAGCAGCAACAGCCCCAAGGCTGACATCACCCAGAGGAGACAGAGCGAATGAACATCGATTTGCAATCGCGCGAGATCACCCCCTTGCGCAACACCTATGCTCACGTAGCAGAGCATATCGGTGGTGACAAAGTGGCCTCGCGCTATCAGGAGGCGACCTATGGAGCACAGCCTTCCGCCAACTTCCAGTACCGCCCAACCTGGGACCCGAAGCACGAGCTGTTCGACCCGGCGCGCAGCAAAGTGGTGCTCAAGGACTGGTACGCGTTGAAAGATCCGCGCCAGTTCTACTACGCCACGTGGACGATGACCCGGGCACGCCAGCAAGACGCCGTTGAGTCCAATTTCGCCTTCGTGGAGAAGAAGGGCCTGGCCAGCATGATGAGCGACAGCTTGCGCGAGCAGGTGCTCAAAGTACTGGTGCCGCTGCGCCACGCCGCCTGGGGCGCCAACATGAACAACGCCTCCATATGCGCATACGGCTACGGCACCGTGTTCACCGCCCCGGCCATGTTCCATGCGATGGACAACCTTGGTGTCGCACAGTACCTCACCAAGCTCGGCCTCACTCTCGGTGACCCTTCAGTGCTGGATGACGCCAAGGCCGACTGGCTCGAAGCGCCTGAGTGGCAAGGCTTGCGACGTCTGGTTGAAGACACCCTGGTGGTGCAAGACCCATTTGAGCTCTTCGTTGTGCAGAACCTGGCGCTCGACGGGCAGCTCTACCCATTGATCTACACCAGTTTCGTCGATGACCACGTCGCACTGCAAGGCGGTACGGCCGTGGCCATGCTCACCTCCTTCATGCCCGAGTGGGCGAGCGAAACCTCGCGCTGGATCGATGCCGTGATCAAGACCGCTGCGGCCGAATCGGATGAGAACCGGGCGTTGATCTCCGGCTGGGTCCGCGACTGGGGCGAACGAGCCGAAGCCGCGCTGACGCCCGTGGCTCAGCTCGCGTTGGGCGACAAAGCCAAAGATGCCATTGGTGAAGCGCGTCAGGCGCTTCAGGAGCGGGCCAAGAAGGCCGGTCTGGACATCGGCGCCTGACTGGTGAGAGCCAGGCCGCACCAGCCACTCACCCACACCCCATCAGACATCAAACACACCCACATCATGTCCAACGTATTCATTGCCTTTCAGGCCAACGAAGAATCGCGCCCCGTGGTGGACGCCATCGTGGCAGACAACCCCAATGCTGTCATCACCCACCCCACCGGCTTGGTCAAGATCGACGCGCCCAACAGCTTGACGATCAAGCGCGAAACCATCGAAGAACAAACCGGCCAACCCTACGACCTGCAGCAGATCCACGTGAACCTGGTGACGCTATCGGGCCATATCGATGAAGACGATGACCAGCTGACACTGAGCTGGAAACACTGAGCACACCCTGCGGCGCTGGAATCGGTTTCACCCCCTGCGGCGCTTTGCGCCTTCCCCCTCTCTGGCCTTCGGCCGGAAGGGGACGCTCCCTTGGACCGGCGTAGCCGGATCTTCGGGAGCCCTGGACGAAGACACGCAGCGCACACATTTTTGCGATTGATCCATTCAATCTGAATTCAGGAGATCAACACCATGGATACACGAGTCAACAAGAAGAAGCTTGGCCTCAAGGAACGCTATGCGGCGATGACGCGCGGCCTCGGCTGGGAAACCACTTATCAACCCATGGACAAGGTGTTCCCGTATGACACCTACGAAGGCATCAAGATTCATGACTGGGACCAGTGGCAGGATCCGTTTCGCCTGACCATGGACGCCTACTGGAAGTACCAGGGAGAAAAAGAGAAAAAGCTCTACGCCGTGATCGATGCTTTCGCGCAAAACAACGGACAACTCGGCATTTCCGACGCCCGCTATGTGAATGCGCTCAAGCTGTTCATCCAGGGCGTGACGCCACTGGAGTATTACGCGCACCGTGGCTTCGCCCATGTGGGCCGTCAGTTCACAGGCGAAGGCGCACGCGTGGCCGCGCAGATGCAGTCCATCGACGAGCTGCGTCACTACCAGACCGAAACGCACGCTATCAGCCACTACAACAAATACTTCAATGGCATGCACAGTTCCATGCACTGGTTCGACCGTGTGTGGTATCTGTCTGTGCCCAAGAGCTTCTTTGAAGATGCTGTCACCGCCGGTCCGTTCGAGTTTCTGACCTCGGTCAGTTTCTCGTTCGAATACGTTCTGACGAACCTGCTGTTCGTGCCCTTCATGAGCGGGGCCGCCCACAACGGCGACATGAGCACGGTGACCTTTGGTTTCTCGGCCCAGTCGGACGAGTCACGCCACATGACGCTAGGCATTGAGTGCATCAAGTTCATGCTCGAGCAGGATGAGGCCAACGTGCCCATCGTGCAGAAGTGGATCGACAAATGGTTCTGGCGCGGCTATCGCCTGCTGTCGATCGTGGCCATGATGCAGGACTACATGCTGCCCAAGCGGGTGATGAGCTGGAAGGAAGCCTGGGAGATGTATGCCGAACAAAACGGCGGCGCATTGTTCAAGGACCTGGCCCGCTATGGCATTCGCGAACCCGCCGGCTGGAAAGATGCCTGCGAAGGCAAGAACCACATCAGCCACCAGGCGTGGAACACTTTCTACAACTACAACGCCGCTGCGCCCTTTCACACCTGGGTGCCCAGCGACGAGGAAATGGCCTGGCTCTCAGAGAAGTACCCGGAGAGCTACGACAGCCTGTATCGCCCGATGTTCGAGTTCTACCGCGAGCAACAGCAGGCCGGCAATCGTTTCTACAACAAGACGTTGCCGATGCTGTGCACCACATGCCAGATCCCGATGATCTTTACCGAGCCGGGTGACGCCACCAAGATCGCCTACCGCGAGAGCGACTACCTGGGCAACAAGTACCACTTCTGCTCGGACCATTGCAAGCACATCTTCGACGACGAGCCCGAGAAGTACGTGCAGAGCTGGTTGCCAGTACATCAGATCTACCAGGGCAACTGCTTCAAGCCAGGCACCGACCCGACCGCGGAAGGGTTCGATCCGCTGATGGCTGTGCTCGACTACTACGACATGAACGTGGGGCGGGACAACTTCGACTTCGAAGGCTCGGAAGACCAGAAGAACTTTGCTGCATGGAAGAAGGAGTGATCCACCTTTGCGCGCTCTGCGCTCTTCCTCAAGGGGGCGCCTTCTTTTCCGAACAGTATTTGACTTAGGAGCTACACATGAGTGTGACCGCTGCTGCACCTTACGACTTCCCCATGAAAGATGTGCGGGAGAACTTTCCTGCCCCACTGCTCTACATCGGCTGGGAAGATCACCTGATGTTCTGCGCGCCGTTCTGCCTGCCACTGCCACCAGACACACCGTTCGGCGCCCTGCCCACGGCCGTGCTGCCAGGCATCTACGGCTATCACCCGGACTTCGCCAAGATCGACTGGGACAAAGCCGAGTGGTTCAAGTCCGGCAAGCCCTGGAAGCCAGATCCCACGAAGTCGCTGGCAGAGAACGGCCTGCAACACAAGGACGTGATCCGCTTCCGCACCCCCGGACTCACGGGCATCAACAACTCGCACCACTGATCTGCGGGTTGTCTCCTTCGGACTGCCGTCGGCCAAACGCTTGGCCGATGGCAGCCCGTTTTTTCCCTCGCTTTCACGCTTGAGTTCCGCGTCTGCGCACTGCTTGGACGTTGAACGCATTCGCTTCCAAGATGTATCAGCTCACCATCGAACCACTAGGCACCACCATCGACGTGGAAGAAGACCAGACCCTGCTGGACGCTGCCTTGCGACAAGGCATTTACCTGCCACACGCCTGTGGCCATGGCATGTGCGGTTCGTGCAAGGTCGACGTCTCGGAAGGCGAAGTGGACCACGGCGCCGCGAACCCATTTGCGCTCATGGACGTTGAGCGCGAAGAAGGCAAGACCTTGGCATGCTGCGCTACCTTGCGCAGCGACGCCACCATCGAAGCCGACATCGACGAAGATCCAGACGCCGAAGCCATAGCGGTCGAGGATTTTTCAGGCATCGTGCAGGAAAGCACAAACCTGACTCCCACCATCAAACGCCTTCGACTCAAGCTCGATCGCCCCATTCACTTTCAGGCCGGGCAATACGTGCAGCTGTCCATTCCCGGCCTCGAGGGAACGCGGGCGTTCTCCATTGCCAACCCGCCCCAGGAGGTGAGCGAATCGTCGGAGATTGAGTTGCATGTTCGACGCGTGCCCGGTGGCCAAGGCACGGCCTGGCTACATGACCAAGTCGGCACTGGCGATGCCATCCATCTCAGTGGCCCCTATGGCCGTTTCTTCGTGCGCAAATCAGCCAATCTGCCCATGATTTTCATGGCGGGCGGTTCCGGTCTCTCCAGCCCTCGCTCCATGATCCTGGATCTGCTGGCCGAAGGATGCCAGCAACCCATCACGCTGTTCTATGGACAGCGCACGCTGGAAGAGCTCTATGACCACGATGAGTTCCTGTCCTTGGCCGAAGCCCATCCCAACTTCACCTATGTGCCGGCTCTCTCTGACGATGCCGTCGATTCGGATTCGGGCTGGAACGGCTTGCGCGGCTTCGTACATGAAGCGGCCAGTGCCCATTTCCCTGAAGGCTTTGCCGGCCACAAGGCGTACCTGTGCGGGCCACCACCCATGATCGAGGCCGGCATCGGTGCGCTGATGCAGGGTCGACTGTTCGAGCGCGACATCTATACCGAGCGATTTCTGTCAGCCGCAGACGCGCAGCAAGCCAGAAGCCCTCTGTTCAAGCGGGTGTGAAGTGATCGCCGTGACGGTTCGCCTCTTGCGCAAAGTCGTGCACCACCTCCAGAAAGGTCTGCAACACCGGCGAGGGGTCGCCCGTGCGGTAGAGGCAACTGAGCTCCAGCTCGCGCAGGGTCCTGCTGGTCAGCGGCCGGAACACCACGCCCGGCAGGCGCAGGTTGGCCGCCGACTGCGTCGTGATGGCAACACCAAAGCCCGTGGCCACCAGGGCCACGGCGGTGACCACGTCTTCCACTTCCTGCTCTACCTTCAAGCGCACGTTCTCCGCGGCAAATGCTTCTGCAACGGCCTGGGCCAGGCCGCGCATGGGAACGTTCGGATAGGTGATGAGCGGCACGTTGTCCAGTTCGCGCAGGCTGATGCTGGGCCGAACCGACAAGGGGTTGGTGGCGGGGATGGCGACCATGGGGCGTTCGCGGATGACCTGCTCCACCGTGATGCCCTCTTCTTCAGGCACCAGCCTGTTGAAGCCGATCGAGATGCGCCGGTCTCGCAGCGCATGCAGCTGCGCGTCCTTGGTCAAGTTGTGCAGCACGATCTTCACCTTCGGTCTGGCTTTGTGAAACCTCGCCAGCATGCGCGGAATCACGTCCAATACCCCCGAGCCGAACAAGCCCACATCCAGTTGCCCAATCAGACCCTGGCCCGCCAGCTGCGTGCGCTCGGTCGCTCGCTTTGCAAGCACCAGCACATTGGGTGCTTCTTCGAGCAGGGTCTGGCCGGCTTCTGTCAGCGTCACTCCCTTGGGCGTCCGAACAAACAACACTGTGCCCAATCGCTCTTCCAGTCCATGGATGTGACGCGTCAGGGGTGGCTGCGTCATGTGCAGGCGTTGCGCTGCTCGCCCGAAATTGCCTTCCTCAGCCAAGGCCAGGAAGTAGCGCATGTCCTTGAGATCGACCACAGGTCAGATCCTCCATATTCACATCGATCAGCTCGGCCAGTTCAGCCAAGTCGGCCAGCTCTTTCAATACCCGAAGAGTATGAGATTTACAAAAATTAGTATTGGACAGTATCACAGCCCTTGCCTATCGTGACAAGACGGTTGGGAAAGGCACGCATAGACGAGGCATTCACAGCTCGTCGCAGAAGGGCAGCGAAAGCCCTGGGCAACAAGACCCGACTGGAGACACATGGTGATCACAAAGCACAACGTACTGATTGAAGACACCGCGGAGCAATACCTCTGCCGCGAAGACCGCTCCTTGCTCGAAGGCATGGAGTCGCTTCAACGCAAAGGCATTCCAGTGGGCTGCCGCAACGGTGGCTGTGGCGTGTGCAAGGTCCAGATCCACGAGGGAACCTATGTGAGCAGGGTAATGAGCCGCGATCACGTGAGCGCCCTTGACGAGCAGCAAGGCCGGGTACTGGCATGCCGCGTGCGGCCTACAAGCGAGATCCGGCTGGAAGTCATTGGAAAGATGAAAAAGAGTGTCAGCCGCACCAGGGTTGAGCCGGCCAAGGCACTGTGATTGTTGAAGCGCTCAATCCGCACCAATTCCGAAATCGCCAGACCAACCACCAAAGAAGGAGACTGAAATGGCAATAACAGGTGTACTTCGTCCCGGTCACGCCGTTGTGCGTGTGCTGGACCTAGACGAGTCCGTGCAGTTCTATACCGATGTGATGGGTTTGAAGGAAACGGGCCGAGACAAGAGCGGCCGCGTGTACTTCAAGTGCAATGACGAGTTCGATCACAACAGCTTCGTCATCCGCAAAGCCGACCGCGCCGGTCTCGACGCCTTTGCCTACAAGGTGGCAGACAAGGCCACCCTTGACAAGCTCGACTCCGACTTGAAGAACGCAGGCGTCACCACAGAGCGAGTGCCGGCAGGCGAGATGCTGGAGACCGGCGAACGTGTGCGTTTCAAGATCCCCACTGGCCACACCATCGAACTGTATGCCGAGAAAAAAGGCGTCGGCAATGGACTGGGCTACGACAGTCCCGAAGCATGGCTGGAAAACCAGAAAGGCATCAACCCGGTGCGCATGGACCACGCACTCATCTACGGCGGCGACATTGACGGCAACCGCAGGATTTTTGAGGACGTGCTGGGCTTTTCACTCGTCGAGCGCGTCAAGCTCGAAGACGGTGAAACCGATCTGGGCACTTGGCTGACTTGCTCGACCAAGGCGCACGACATCGCAATGGTGCGCCATGCGGAAGACGACAAGCTGCATCACGTGAGCTTCATGCTCGAATCCTGGGAACAGGTTCTGCGCGCCGCGGACATCATGTCCATGCACCGCGTGTCCATTGATGTCGGCCCGACCCGCCACGGCATCACCCGCGGCACCACCATCTATTTCTTCGACCCCTCCGGCAACCGCATGGAAACCTTCTGCGGTGGCTACCAGTGGTACCCCGACATGCCGCCCACCACCTGGAGCTGGGAAGAAGTGGGCCGCGGCATTTTCTATCACGACCGAAAGCTCAATGACGCGTTCCTGAGCGTGGTGACCTGACCACCCCCGCGAAGCGCCGAAGGCGCTTCACCCCCTCAAGGGGACGGTGCGTACGGACCGGGGGACCCGGATCCGTCGCACCCTCGGATTTAGGCCACTGCACTTGGAGCGGGTCTGGCCTTGAAGTTTGGAGCCTTTGTATATGAATGAATCGATTGCTGTTGTTTCTTATGTGATGTCTGCCAAGGCGGCTTCGGTGGCTTGTGAGGCTGCTGTGGCCAAGGCGGAGGCATTGGGGATTCGCATCAATGTGGCGGTA
>JBNKNN010000089.1:0-28757 GCA_050293865.1 Hydrogenophaga sp.
TGGCGCGACCAGAGCCCGACACCTCCTCCAAACGTTGAAACCCGAGTGATTGACACCATGTCCACCCCAGACACCTCTTCCGCCAAAGACTTGAAAGGCTTGCTGGGCGAAGACCACCCGCCCAGCGGGTGGAAGCGGCGCTACATTTGGGTGGCTCTGCTGGTACTGGCGCTGCTGGTGCTCACTGCGTTCTGGTGGCAGTCCAACACTGCCCGCAAGGCCGCTCCCAGCTATGTGACGCAGGAAGCACAGCGCAGCAAAATCACGCTTACGGTCTCCGCCAACGGCACCTTGCAGCCAACGCGATCGGTCAACATTGGCAGTGAGTTGTCGGGAACAGTGCGCGAAGTTTTCGTCGACGTGAACGACGAAGTCAAAGCCGGACAAGTGCTGGTGGTTCTGGACACGGCCAAGCTCAAAGATCAGGTCAACAGTTCGCGCGCAGCCTTGGCGTCTGCGGTGGCGCAAAAGGCCCAGGCCACGGCTTCGCGCAAGGAGGCGGTAGCCACGCTGGCCCGCTACGAGGAAGTGGCCAAGCTCTCCGGAGGAAAAGTGCCCTCCGCTGCCGAACTGGACAGTGCGCGCGCCGCGTCCGAACGGGCCGAGGCCGCCGAGGCCAGCGCCCGGGCTGCCGTGGAGAAAGCCCGCGCGGCCTTGTCGACGGACGAGACCAACTTGTCCAAAGCGTCCATCAAGTCACCCATTGATGGAGTCGTCCTCTCTCGCTCCGTCGACCCGGGCAATGCCGTCGCCGCCTCGCTTCAAGCTGTGACCCTGCTCACCGTGGCCGAAGATCTCACCCAACTACAGCTGGATGTCAACGTAGACGAGGCGGACGTCGGATCAGTGAAAGCGGGGCAACAGGCCAGCTTCACCGTCAGCGCCTATCCGTCGCGCCGCTATCCCGCCACCATTGATCGGGTAGCCTTTGGCTCAACCACCACGGACAACGTGGTGACATACGTCACCACGCTGGCGGTCAACAACGAGGACATGAGCTTGCGACCCGGCATGACCGCCACAGCCACCATCGTGGCCCAGGAGCGGGAGGACGCCTTGGTGGTGCCCAACACCGCACTGCGCTTCACGCCATCCGCATCGACCAGCAATGCGGCCGGGGGCAGCCAAGGTGTCATGAGCAAACTCCTGCCGCGTCCACCACGCCGCACCGTTCCCAAAACCGCTGGGGAACAGCCGCAGGCGCCGGGCGAGCGCACCCTCTGGGTGTTGCGCGACGGAACTCCCCAGCAAATCCGGGTGATGACCGGTATCAGCGACGGGCGCAGGACTGAGATCACAGGCGGCGACTTGCAACCGGGCATGGCCGTCATCACCGAGCAACGCAGCAACAGCGGATCATGAGCACTCCTTCCGGAACGGCGCCCCTGATCCAGCTGCGTGGCATCACCAAGCTCTATGGCCAAGGCGCCACCGCCTTCCAGGCTCTCAAGGGCGTGAACCTGGACATCCATGAGGGCGAATTTGTCGCCATCATGGGGCCCAGTGGCTCTGGCAAATCCACGGCGATGAACACGCTGGGGTTGCTCGATACCCCGTCCAGCGGGGAGTACCTCTTCAAGGAGGTGCACGTTGAATCCCTGTCGCGTGACGAACGCGCCCGCGTGCGCAGACGCTACTTCGGCTTCGTCTTCCAGGGCTTCAACCTGCTGGCACGAACTTCCGCGCAAGAGAACGTGGAGTTGCCCTTGGTTTACCGAGGGGAGCCCGCCGCCCGACGCAAGCAGATGGCCGCGAGAGCACTGGACGCCGTCGGGCTCAAAGGCTGGGAGCACCACACACCGGGAGAACTCTCCGGCGGCCAACAGCAGCGCGTCGCCATTGCAAGAGCCATCGTCACTGAGCCTTCCGTGCTCCTGGCCGACGAGCCCACCGGCAACCTGGATACCAAGCGCAGCGAAGAGATCATGGAACTGCTGTGGCGGCTCAATGTCGAGCAGGGCATCACCGTTCTGATGGTGACCCACGAGCCCGACATGGCAGCCTATGCCAGCCGCCTGGTGCGCTTCGTGGACGGCCTGGTGGCCGATGACACGACAAACCCTCATCGCTCCGCGCCGAAGGCGACCCCCAGGCAGGAGGCAGGCTGACCATGTGGCTCAACACCTTGTTGCTTGCCCTGCGCTCCATCCGGCGCAATTTGCTGCGTTCTTTCCTGACCATCCTCGGCATCGTCATCGGGGTGAGCGCCGTCATCACGATGGTGACCTTGGGCAACGGCGCGACCCAATCGGTCCAGAACCAGATCGCAAGCCTGGGCACCAACCTGCTGCTGGTTCGACCGGGACAACGCATGGGTCCCGGATCGGGCACCACGGCTCCGGCGTTCAAAGACGCCGACGCAGACATCATCCGCGCCCAGCTGGCTGGCATCACGGCTGTGGCGCCACAGGCCCGCAGCTCTGCCACACTGGTGGCCAATGGAAAGAACTGGTCAAGCATCATCGTCGGCAGCGACAACGAATACCTCGCCACCGGCAATTGGACCGTTAGCGACGGGCGCAGTTTCTCGGACGATGAATTGCGTGCAGGTTCAGCCGTTTGTCTGATTGGTCAAACGGTACAACGCGAGCTGTTCGGTGCCGTGGCTGCTGTGGGTGAGCAGTTGCGGGTCAAGAAGATGAGTTGCGAAGTGATCGGCGTGTTGGGCGCAAAGGGACAGAGTGCTTTCGGCAGCGATCAGGACGACATGGTCCTGATGCCGCTGCGCACCTTGCAGCGACGCATCACCGGCAACACCTGGGTCAACACGCTGCAAATCTCCATGGCCGACGACAGCGACCCCAACCGGGTCAAAGCTGACTTGACGGCCTTGATGAGAGAAATTCGCAAACTCTCGCCCAGCGACGAGGATAACTTCAACGTGCTCGACACCAAACAGCTGGCTGACACATTCTCCGGCACCACCAAGGTCCTGACCATGTTGCTCGGCGCCGTTGCAGCGGTGAGCTTGCTGGTGGGCGGTATTGGGATCATGAACATCATGCTCGTCAGTGTCACAGAACGCACCAGGGAGATCGGCCTGCGCCTGGCCATCGGTGCGCTGGAGCGCGAAGTGTTGATGCAATTTCTGATCGAAGCAGTGGTACTGGCGGCCATGGGTGGCCTGATCGGCATCGTGCTGGCGACAGGTGCATCCATAGGCCTGGCAAAGATCATGGACGTCCCCTACCTCTTCAGCCCGGGCGTCAACATCTTGTCCTTCCTGTTCTCAGCCGGCATCGGTGTCTTGTTCGGCTATTTCCCGGCGCGCCGCGCCGCGCGAATGGACCCCATCGACGCATTGCGCCACGAATGATCTGCGGAGCCGAAAAGAGACGAGGCTGCCACCGGTATGATCGGCGGCATGAAAGCACCCATGTCTGAGCAACACGTCAAACCGCCTTCAGCAGGCATGACAACCGGTGGCCTCTGGGCTTTTTCTCTGGCGTTGCTGGGTTTGCTGGCCTTGTCGGGCACAAATCCCAAAGAGATTGACACCTGGGCGATGGAAGTGGCCCCGGTGATCATCGCACTGCCCCTGCTGTGGTTCACCGCCAAGCGCTTTCCTCTCACACCTCTGGTGTACGGGTTGATCTTCGCGCATGGAGCCATTCTGATGCTTGGCGGCCACTACACCTATGCCGAGGTACCTCTCGGGTTCTGGATACAAGAGGGGCTAGGACTGTCCCGCAACCCCTACGACGGCATTGGACACTTCGCGCAGGGCTTCGTTCCGGCCATGGTGGCGCGCGAGCTGCTGCTACGCCATACGGGATTGCAATCCGGAAAATGGCTGTTCACCGTGGTGGTGCTGGCCTGTGGCGGCATCAGTGCGCTCTACGAACTGATCGAATGGGGTGCTGCTGTCGCTATCGGTGCTGGCGCGGACGCTTTTCTGGGCACTCAAGGCGACCCATGGGATACGCAAAAAGACATGGCGCTGGCGTTCGTTGGCGCGTTTGCCGCCCAATTCCTGCTCGCTCGCATGCATGACCGCCAGCTCGCACGACTGCGTGCCTGAGGCCCGGTTCTAAGGCGAAGAGGCCGCCCCTTGTTCGCGCTTAGGCCTGACGGGGCTTGACCCTGGACGCTGCCAGCTTCGCATTTCGGCGAGCGGTATCGGTGTCATCCGCCCGAGCAATGACAACACCCATGCGACGCTTGACGAAGCTCTCTGGCTTGCCAAACAGGCGAATGTCTGTGCCCGGGACTTGCAGCGCTTCGTCCACTCCGTCAAAAACAATTCCGTCGGCCTCCACCCCGCCGTAGATCACGGCACTGGCACCAGGGTTGCGCAGCGAGGTGTCCACCGGCAGGCCCAGAATGGCGCGAGCATGCAGCTCAAATTCGCTCTGGTGCTGAGTGCCCAGCGTCACCAGGCCGGTGTCATGCGGACGAGGGCTGACCTCGCTGAACCAGACCTCTTCGCCCTTGACGAAAAGCTCCACACCAAACAGGCCTTGACCTCCCAGGTCAGCCGTGATGGCCTTGGCGATTTCTCTCGACTTCTCCAGCGCAACTGGATGCATGGGCATGGGTTGCCAGCTCTCGACGTAGTCGCCTCCTTGCTGCACATGACCAATCGGATCACAGAAGTGGGTTTCAATTTCGCCGTTGACACCCACTGCTCGTACGGTGAGCTGAGTGATTTCATAGTCGAAATCGACAAAGCCCTCCACAATCACGCGACCATGGCTCACGCGGCCGCCAGCCATGGCGTAATCCCAGGCCCTCTGTACGTCCTCCGGACCGTCGATCTTGCTCTGCCCCTTGCCGGAGCTGCTCATGACCGGCTTGACGACGCATGGATAGCCAACACCTTGCGCCCCTTCGATGGCCATTTGCAACTCTTCGAGCGAATCGCAGAAGTGATAAGGGCTGGTTGGCAAGTGCAGGGTTTCAGCGGCCAGGCGACGAATGCCCTCGCGATCCATGGTCAGGCGCGTGGCGCGAGCGGTGGGAACGACCTTGACCGTGCCGGCAGCCTCCAGCTCCTGAAGCATGGGCGTGGCGATCGCCTCAATCTCGGGCACTACCATCAAGGGACGTTCCCGCTCGATCAAGGCCTTGAGCTGCGCCGGATCACTCATGGCAATGGTGCGCGAGTGATGCGCGACCTGCTGGCCTGGCGCGTTCTCATAGCGGTCAACTGCGATGGTCTCCACGCCCAGGCGCTGAAGGGCAATCAGCACCTCCTTGCCGAGCTCACCCGCTCCCAGCAACATCACGCGCGTGCCAGAAGGGGACAAGGGGGTTCCGAGGGTGATGGTCATGGCAATTGTTCCTTGGCGCTCAATATCTATCTTCGATCGGTCGGAGTCGGGATCAATCAGCGAGAATGGTCGTGGCCTCTTGGTCATCCCATGGTCCGGCTCCGGGCGCTTGTCCCATGGCTTCGCCCAACCGGACGGGTCGAGCGGCAACCCAGTCTGGGTTGAACTCGATCATGTCCTGAGGCCAAAGCATCACCACGGTGGACCCCAGCAGGAAACAGCCCATTTCCTCGCCGCGATCGTACACATGGGACTTGTCTTCATAATTCCAGTCCCGTATGTTGCCTGGCCGCGGGGGATTCACCACGCCATGCCAGACCGTGGCCATACTGCCCACAATGGTTGCCCCGACCAGCACGAGCACAAAGGGGCGCACTTCGTCGGACCCTGGCACCGGGATGTCAAAGACACACACCACACGCTCATTGCGGGCAAACAGGCCTGGCACACCTTCTGCCGTCGCTGGATTGACCGAGAAAAGGTCTCCCGGCACGTGAATCATGCGTCGCAACCGGCCTTCACAAGGCATGTGAATGCGGTGATAGTCGCGCGGACTGAGATAGATGGTGGCGAAATGCCCATTGTCGAACTGGCTGGCCAAAGCCCCATCTCCACCCACCAAGGCACGGGTGCTGTAATGGTGGCCTTTGGCCTGAAAGATATGGTCGCCGTCGATCACCCCGAACTGGCTGATGGCACCATCCACCGGACAAACGTAGGCAGAATCAGCCAGTGGGCGCGCACCTGCGCGCAACGGGCGTGTAAAAAACTCATTGAAGGTCGAGTAGCTGGCAGGATCAGGATTGGCAGCCTCGGCCAGGTTGACCTGATAGCGTTCGACGAAACGCCGAATCGCGAATTGCGTCAGCGCCCCGGCCTCCGCACGCGCGAATCGGCCGGCCATGACCGTGAGCGCCTGCTTGGGCAAAAGGTATTGCAGCTTGACGGAAAGAGGTGTGGACACGGTAAATACAGGCGCCCGACCAGACGCCAAAACACAGGTTTGGTCCACATTGTAGGCGGCACGCGCTCCCCTGCTTCCGACAAAAAAAACGGCCTGACGTTTCTGTCAGGCCGAAAGAGGAGAGAGAGGAGAGAGATGTCAGAGCCTTGGGGTACAACAAGGCATGAGACAGGTGCAAGGCACCACGCCAGATGGCGTGATGTCAGTGCAGGGTGTGGATCGCTGGCTGAGCCTCTGCATAGAGGTCAATACCAGAATCCATGAACTCTTCTTCGTCGATCGCCGAGTCGAATTCACGATCGGTGTCGAACAGCTTGGGAATCAGGGGTTTGTCCAGCGGACGGCAAATGCGCTGGCGCAGTTGGCGAAGGCGAGTCGACCCTTCCATGGCATTGATCACTGCCTCCGGATCGAGCATGAGGACGAAGGGATTGAGGCGGGACTGAAAGGTTTTCATGGCGATGTCCTGACGGGAAATGTGGGTGACGAATTGCGTTTGTCGATGAAACAAACTGTATTCCCGTCGACACATTTCGTTAAGTCAGCGTCGCGCCATGAAGCGTGTAGGAAATTTTCCGACAAGGCCAAAGAAACCCAGGATTTCCGCGCCATATCCGCTATCGCGTGTGATGCATTTCACGTCCAGCGACCCTCTGGCGCCTTGGCATGCCTGTTACAGATAAACCCTTGTTGCGCTCACGCCAAAAATTTATCTGCCAGAGGTCTGAGCCCTACTTCCTCGATGATTTCGCTCAGGCGTTCCTTCGCCCGTCGGCGCTTGTCTTCTGGCGCAGAAGGCTGATGGCGAGCCAGTATCAGCTCGTTCTTCATCGAGTGCTCCCAGCCCACCAGCTCCGTTACGGTGACCTCATAACCATGCGCCTCCAGTTGAAGACAACGCATGACATTCGTGATCTGGCTACCGAACTCCCGGGTATGCAACGGGTGTCGCCACAACTCAGCGAGCGGCGTGCGCTTTAGGTGAAAGGCCTTGTGTTGACGCATCACTGAAGCCACTTCAGCCTGACAGCAAGGCACCAGAACCATGAAGCGCGTTCGCTTTGCAAGACCAAACGCGATGGCGTCGTCAGTGGCCGTATCGCATGCGTGCAAGGCGGTCACCACATCGAAAGTATCAGGCAGGTCTTCGTGCGTCAGCGAAGCTTGAACGGTCGTCGCAAGAAACCGCATGCGCTCGAAACCCAGGCGCTCTGCCAGTTGGCGAGATTTATCGACGAGTTCCTGCCTCGTTTCAACGCCGTAAACCCACCCCTTGCCTTGCGGGCGGAAGAACAGGTCGTAGAGGATGAACCCAAGGTAAGACTTGCCCGCGCCATGGTCGGCCAGCGTGACATCGCCCTTTTCGTCCAGCACGGCCTGCAGCAGCGGCTCGATGAACTGCACCAGGTGGTAGACCTGTTTGAGCTTGCGCCGGGTGTCCTGGTTGAGGCGCCCATCGCGGGTGAGGATATGCAACTCCTTGAGCAACTCAACGGACTGACCTTCGCGCAATTCGGGCAACTGCTCCTGAAGCGTCGGCTGCTGTCTCAGCTTGCCGGGGCTGCTGTTCTTGCTATCTTTGCTGTTCTTGTGGGTATTCATAGGTGCTTTGAATGCATGCCGCGCCAGGGACCCTAGAGCGAAGCTTCGTCATTGTTCTGTTGTTCGGCTTCCTTTGATCCAGCGCCCCGAGCGACCTCTTCGCGAAGGGCTTTGACTTCCTTGCGCAGCGCCCGAATCTCCACCAGCAGGTCGAATTCGACCATGCGCTCATCTTGCTGCACCTCGCGCTCAACGAATACCGCCGCCAACGACGCTGTAACCAGGGACAGCACCGTCAGCCCCAGCAAAACGACCACCACCGAGAAGGCTCGCCCCAAGTGGGTTTGGGGGACCATATCGCCGTACCCTACGGTCGCCGCAGTGGTGAAAGCCAGCCACAGGCCATCCTGAATGGTGGTGATGTCCGGCTCAAGCCAAAGAAAACCCAGACCACCCGCAAAGAGGATGACCAGCGCCAGCGCCAACGAATACCAAAGTCCGCGGCGCACAAGATGCCAGCGGGGAAAATTGCCTCGACTCATCCCCTCATTCTGTCACGCCGCAGCAGCGACAATCCAGAGATGAATCCAATTGATGACCATGTGCCTGATACATCCTCCGAGACCGAACACCCGTTTGCACGCCTGACGCCCACTCTGGTGCTCGACTCCCTTGCCAGCTTGGGCTTGTGGGGCGACGGCCGCATTCTCAGCCTCAACAGCTTCGAAAACCGCGTATACCAGGCGGCTCTCGAGTCTCCAGTGGAAGGTTGCGAACACGTGGTGCTCAAGTTCTACCGGCCAGAGCGTTGGACGCAGGCGCAGATCGAGGAGGAGCACGCCTTCTCGATGGACTTGCTGGCCGATGAGGTGCCTGTGGTGGCACCGATGGTGCTACAGGGAAACACCTTGCACAACCACGCCGGATTTTCCTTTTCAGTCTGCCCTCGGCGAGGAGGACGACGGCCCGAACTGGACGATTTCGAAACCCTGGAGTGGATGGGCCGCTTTCTGGCCCGCATACATGCGGTAGGTGCCAAGCGTCCGTTCAGACATCGCCCGCGGCTGGACTCGCGCACATACGCCCAAAACCCCAGGGATTGGCTGTTGAGCCATCAGGCCATCGCGCCAGAGGTGCAAGGGGCCTGGATGACTGCACTGGAAGAAGCTTTGTCCATCATCGAAAGCCACCCCGCTCTAAAGGCCGACCAGCCTGACACAACTGGCGACCTTCGCCTGCATGGAGACTGCCACCCCGGCAACGTGCTTTGGACGCCCGCCGAACTGCCCGGAGGAGGCCCTCATTTTGTCGATCTGGATGATGCGCATACCGGGCCAGCCGTGCAAGACCTGTGGATGCTGCTCAGCGGCGAGCGGCAACAACAGACTCAGCAACTGAGCGCGTTGCTGGACGGCTATGAGCAGGTACGCCCCTTCGACCGGCGCCAGCTGGCACTGATCGAGCCACTACGCACCTTGCGCCTGATCCACTACAGCGGCTGGCTGGCGCGGCGCTGGCACGACCCTGCATTCCCGATCAACTTCCCATGGTTTGGCTCCAGGGATTACTGGCAGGGACAGGTGGACATGCTCCACGAACAGATTGAAGCCATGCAGGACGCACCTCTCTACGCGTAGGCATTGCCGAAGCGCCAAAAAACTCGGTCAGGAAGAACCGGTGAGCCAGTCCATCGCAATCGGCAGCCAATGGGCCGGCGCATCCAGAACCTCGGCGGTGGACCACTGGCCCGTCGACACATCAATCGAGATTGCGCCACCGCTGTGCAACAAGGCTGTCCACAGGGCGGACTCATCGTCGGCCGGTAGCATACCCACCTTTGCACACAGCAAATCCACGCATACCTGGCCCGACTCTTTTCCGGCATGACTGGCAAGCCATTGCAGTGTATCCACACCGCCAACCCTAGACGACAAGTTTGATCGGGCGCTCAATCCGAGCGCAGAAAGACTTGTGGATTCGGCTAATTGCACTTCGCTCTGATCCCACCGCGACCAATCCACGTCAGGTTCAACTGCTCCCAGCGCTGCCACGCTGCGCGCCAGCCTCAGCACGGCGCAGCGCGCGCGAATCTCGTCGCCCGCACAACGGCGCCAACACTTGCCAGGCCCGCCAATCGCTGAGACATCAGTTGCCCCTGAAGCACCATCAGCTTGTCGCGAACCAGCGCATCGCGCTCGCGACGCAGCGAGGCCATCTCCAGCGCAGTGCGCAAATCGGCCTTGAGCGCTTCGAGCTCCCAAGGCTTGGCAATGTAGCGAAAGATCTCGCCACGGTTAACAGCTTCAACCGCCTCACCCAAGTCGGAATAGGCCGTCGTCAGCATTCGCACCACTGCAGGATGGTGGTCCTTCGCATATTTGAGCAACGCATTGCCGTGCTCGCCCGGCATGCGCTGATCGGTCACCAGTACCGCGATGTCTTTTCCATGTTCATCCAGGAGGCTCCTTCCTTCTTCCACCGAACCAGCCGTCAGGACGGGCGCGACCGGATCAATCAGTCGTTGAAAGTATTTGAGGGCCATGACCTCATCGTCAACGTAGAGGATCTTCGCGGAAGGCATCGCTGTTCTTTTTGGTGGTTGAGTTCAGGCGCCGGGGGGCCAGCCTCAGTGTGAGGAAAATACAGTGTCACCGCCGTCCCCTTGCCAACGGTCGAGCGGACGTCGACTCTGCCGCCGAGAGAGATCATGACACGCTGGCAAAACAGCACCCCCATGCCGGTGCCACCAGTGCGTTGACGCGTGGTCACAGGCTCGCGGGTCAGGCGCGCCAGAACACCTGGTTCAATGCCAGGACCATTGTCGATGACCTGCACGACATGCAAGGCGTCCAGCCCCGGAGCCGGACTGGAACGTCCAAGTCGCAGGACGATTTCCGGGGCACCGGTTCCGGCCGAGCCCATCGCCAACAAGGCATTCTTGACCAATGTGCAGACGACGAGGTAGAGAAGATCTCGACGACCGGGGAGCAGAAAATCGTCATCCAGCTCACACCGCAAACAGCGCGACTGCCCCTCTTCGAACGGGTATTCATCCGCCACCGCACGCAGCAGATCGCTGGCCAGCAAAGTCACGGGCCCAGTCTTGGCCGCTGAGTCCCGTGCTGTCAGAACAAAGGTGGACACCAGGGATTGCGCGTAGCTCGCACGGCGCTGGGCCGCCTCGATCATCTGCAGCACCTCCCCCGGTCGGCTTTGCAGCATGGTCGCAGGTGCGTCATCCCCAAAGGAGGTTGGCAACACCACGCGATCTCTCAAGGCCTGCAGATAACCTCGCACCGTCACCAGGGGCGCGGTGACCTCGTGCGCCAGAAACCCCAAAATTTCACGCTGGGACGTAGCGCGCTGCTCGAGCAATGCCTTCTCGCTGGCTCTGCGAACGCTCAATGCCAACGCCTCTCGCAGGGCCGATCGCGTGTGGGCTTCGGCCAGCGGCTTCTCCAGAATGGCATGCACCTTACCCTCGTTGACAGCATGCATGGTGACGTCCTTGTCAGCATAGGCCGAGGCAAGCAAGCCCACCACATGGGTGTAGTCTTCATGGACCGAGCGCAACAACTCCACTCCATTCATGCCCGGCATGCGAAAGTCGCTCACCAGCACAGCCACTTGCGCGCCTTGATCGGCCATGAACGCAAGAGCTTCGTCTCCGCTGCCCGCTGTGGCAATGGTGAACTCGTCGCCGTACAAGCGGGCAAACCACTTGCACGCCTGCGCTTCGTCATCAACGAGCAAGATCGTATGGGGCGGTCGCGCCCCTGGGGACAGACTGGACGGAGAAGGCGCGTGGCTCATGACGGCATTTGCGTAAAGTTAAGCAAGGTCTGGACGCGGCAGATCCAGAGTGAACTCTGTCCACCTCCCCAACTCGCTCCGGACAGCCAGTGTGCCACCGTGACGCTGCACGATGCCATAACTCACGCTCAAGCCCAGACCAAGGCCTGCACCAACGTCTCGCGTCGTAAAGAACGGTTCGAAGACGCGGTCAATATCCGCTGGGGCGATACCGGTTCCGTTGTCCCTGACCGACAACTGCAATCGGGTATTCCCTTGCACGTAGTGGGCCTTGACCTCAATCTCTGGTCGCGGAACGCCCGCCCTCTGCATGGCATGAGCGGCGTTGCTCAGGAGGTTGATCAGCACGCCGATGATCGCCGGCTCGTCGCCCACGACGTGGGTGTCCCCTGGCAGATCCGACAGGATGTTCACGCCTTTGAGTTCATGCCCCGTCAGCCGGATGGCCGACTGAACAGACGTCTCCAGCAAAAAAGTGCGCATCACGTTGTCGCCAGGTGTCTGGTAGGCAAAGGTCTTGAGGTCCGAGACGATGTTCTGCACGCGGGCCATTCCTGCGCGGGCGTCGTCCAAGCACTCTTTGAGCATGTCATCCTGGGCCACGCCTGGACGCTGCAGCCCCATGTCAAGCGCCATCAGGCTGTAGTTCACCGGGTTATTCAACTCATGCAGCAAGCCGGCCGACAAAGTGCCAATGGCCGCCATCTTTTCGCGCTGAACGAGCTGTCCTTTGACTTCGGACAAGCTCTTGTTGGTTCGCAGCAAGATTTCATTTTGCTCTGAAACTTTGGCCTGCAACTCAAAGAGGTTCATTCTCCCTCGCTCGTTGAAATAGGTGCAGAACGAGCTGATAGTCGCAGAGAAAAGAATGAAGAGGGACTGACCAAAGAATCGATTGAAGTCCTGCAAACCATCGACACTGAATACGCAGGCGATCCAATAGACCGCGTAAGTAAAGATTCCGAAAGCCAAGCTTTCCAGGAAAGTAATAGGCAGAATAATGCCGGTTGCATAAAGAGCGAGATGGAGGCCGACAAAGTAAATGGACGCAACCCCGTCCGTACTCCAGATCATCCACCCGATCATTAACTGTGGCAACGCGAGCCACACCAACGTCAGGGGTCGAACCCATTGCAGACCGTGCTTTGACCGAAGCAACATCAAAATTGCGACCGTCATGCCCGCCACGAGAAGGCGAGCCGGAATCAGCGCTGACATCTCCGGACCGTACAAGGTGATGTCCAGACCAATCCCCAGCAAGACCAATGCGATGGACACCACTGCACCGGCCTGGCTGTAACGAAGCCTAAACTCGGACAGCTCCCCATGGTAAGGATTGATCGTTGAAGTCATGACGGTATGTTGGCTGCTGCCTCCGGGTGTGGAGCCCGAAACTCGGCAAAGATATTGACCCCCGTCGCATCTGTATAGAGTTTGATTGCTTCCGCCCCTGGAGGAAGAATTGCCCTCATAGCCTCCTCATCGCGATAGATCAAGCGCCACTCCAGCACGTGCTCCATCACATACTTCTGCGGATTGCAGGAATGCACGTTGGTCACCACGATCCGTCCTCCGGGTCTTGTCCTTTGAACAAAATATGTCAACAGGCGCCGACAGATCTTGTCGACCAGGTAGTCGAACAGGCCCGCACAGTAAACCAGATCGAACTGAACCTCGTCGGATATCCCCTTCGCACTGCCAGACGTCTTGAGCAATTGATGTACGGACTTATGTACATAGCTCACATGCGAAGCACCCTGCTCATGCTGCACCAGCCTTTCTATTTCAGCCCGCGTGTAGTCCAGAGTTGGCTTGCTAAAGTCCAGTAGAGTGAAATCGAGGCCTTTGCCACCGTCCGTTTCACTGATGAAGCGGCGAACCTCAATTGCGGGGCCGCAGGCAACATTCAAAACCTTGCAATTCTCACCTTCAGAGTAACTTGCGTCTTCCGTTCGCCGCCTCGCTTCCTCCTTCAATAGGACGGTCAGGATGTCAATGCGATTGCGGTGGGCTTGAGCAACGTCTGTGGCAAGGAAGAATGCGTTGACAAGCTGAAAGTACGTGCTGCTGCCCTGTTGCGGGTCGGATACTATTTGATTGACCATTTCATAGTCACCCGCATAACCCAGTGGCTTCGCGAAAGTTCGGTACACGAAGGGCGCTCGAAGCACCAAGGGGTGCAAGAGCGCCTGCGCATATCCCCGGTGTGCCGCCGACTCTTCAACTGGCACAGCAGCCCCCTCGTTTTCCAGTCTGCCGAAATAGTCCTTGCCCTTGCGAAAAATGGGGCCCGCGAGCGCCTGAAAAAACTCTGACGCCAGGCGACCATCAGGTTGCCTTGGCAAGCTGGCCGACATATCAAGTTGGTCCAGCCATTTGGCTGTCTCTCGCAAGAACGCTCCGAACTCAGCAACAGCGGCCAGATAGCCCGGTCTCAGCTTAGGGCGGCTATCCCAGACATCAACAAACCTCCTAGCGGCCATCCCTACTGATTCGACATCGACAATTCCGGCGCCAGCACCTCGCCATTCATCCTCCAGTGAGATAGACACAATCGACATCAAGCCGGTATCCAATACGCTGTCGACGATGCCCTTGCCCCTATACAACTCAGTCTGATCTGATCGAATCACCAACTGGGTCAACACCTCACTGACTTGCACAATCGAGTAGGGGTTGTATATCTCCAGCACCAAGGAGCGGCGCTGCAGGCTCGTCAATGTGCCTCTGGCCGCCTCTCCCTGGCTGTTCTTGAAAGTGACGACGGGATCGATGGGACGCTGTAGCTGCACTTGGTCGAAGCAAAGAGCGGGCTGAAGTCTCTGCACAGCCCATCCGGCAAATCTGGAACCAATCGGTACCAGCGACGACGACAGAGTGTACGCGGCAAAGCTCTTGTCCAACGATTCCACCCTGCAAAGCTTTGTACCACGCACAAAGACTTCAGGCACATCCGCATAGACACCAAGTCAAAAAGGCCTTCGGTCACCTAAAGGATGAACTGATGGCCTTTGCGCCGGTGGGAGGCTGAGACAGTCCAACAGCCCCACCACGTTCCCCACGGACGCACGACGCCGGCAGTCATCCTTCGGTGACTGCTGCTTCACAACAAGCGGAGCGATCCCGCTGGCGGACTTCTATCAGGTCAGCATTGCATTGACCCGACGCACATACGCCGCCGGGTCTTCGGGCAGGCCGCCCTCAGCCAGCAGTGCCTGATCAAAAAGGATGTGCGCCAGGTCGTCGAACCGGTCTTCACTGCCTTCGAGCTTCTTGACCAGAGCATGCTCTGCGTTCACTTCCAGAATCGGCTTGACCTCTGGCGCCGCTTGGCCGGCCTGCTTGAGCAAGCGGGCGAGCTGCGTGGAGTATTCGCCGTCTTCCACGACCAGACAGGCGGGCGAGTCCACCAAGCGGGAAGTCACGCGCACATCCTTGGCTTTGTCCTTGAGGCTTTCCTTGAGCTTGTCCAGCACAGGCTTGAAAGTCTCGGCAGCCGCTTCGGCGGCCTTCTTTTCCTCTTCGTCCTGCAGGTCGCCCAGATCCACAGCCCCTTTGGCCACGCTTTGCAACGGTGTGCCGTCAAAATCGGTCAGGAAGGAGGCCGCCCACTCGTCGATGCGGTCGGTCATCAGGAGGACTTCAATGCCCTTCTTGCGGAAAAGCTCCAGTTGCGGGCTGTTCTTGGCCGCCGCCAATGAATCGGCGGTGATGTAGTAGATCGCTTTCTGGCCTTCTTTCATGCGAGCCTTGTAGTCGGCCAGGCTCACCTTCACGGCGTCGCTTTCGGTGGAGGCATAGCGCAACAGCTTGGCCAGCTTCTCGCGGTTGCCAAAGTCCTCGCCCAGGCCTTCCTTGAGCACAGCGCCGAACTCGCCATAGAAACGGTCATACTTGCCGACCGCCGCTTTGTCCTCTTCGCTGACCACGTCGGTCACGTCGTCGCTGCCTTCGGTTGCCGCGGTTTCAGGCAAAGCATTCTTGCGCGCCATGTCTTCCAGCATGGACAGGATACGGCGGGTATTGCCTTCGCGAATCGCTTTCACATCGCGGCTTTCCTGCAGCAACTCGCGGCTCACGTTCAGCGGCAAGTCGCTGGAGTCGACTACGCCCTTGACCCAGCGCAGATAGCTCGGCAGCAGGCTTTCTGCCTCGTCCATGATGAACACGCGTTTGACGTAGAGCTTCAGGCCGGACTTGTGCTCGCGGTTCCACAGATCCATGGGCGCCTTGCCCGGGATATAGAGCAGTTGCGTGTATTCGGTGCTGCCTTCCACACGGTTGTGGCTCCAGGCCAGAGGCGCTTCCTGGTCGTAGCTGATGTTCTTGTAGAAATCGATGTACTGCTCGTCGGTCACATCCTTCTTGGCACGGGTCCAGAGCGCAGAGGCCGAGTTGACGGCCTCCCACTCATCCTGGAGCACATACTCGCTCTTCTCCTGATCCCACTCTTCCTTTTGCATCAGGATGGGCAGGCTGATGTGATCAGAATAGCGTCCGATGATCTGCTTGAGCTTCCAATGGCTGAGGTACTCGGAGGCATCCTCGCGCAGGTGCAGGATGACGCTGGTGCCGCGTGCGGCGCGCTCAATTGTCTCCACCTCAAAGTCGCCCGTGCCACCGCTGGCCCAGCGCACACCTTCTGCAGCAGGCAGGCCTGCGCGGCGCGACTCGACCGTGATGCGGTCGGCCACAATGAAGCCGGAATAAAAGCCTACGCCAAACTGGCCGATGAGCTGCGCATCTTTCTTCTGGTCGCCCGAGAGGCGGCTCATGAAATCGCGCGTGCCACTCTTGGCAATGGTTCCCAGATGCTCCACCGCCTCCGCCTGGCTCAAACCAATACCGTTGTCGGTGATGGTGATGGTGCGCGCTTCTTTATCGTACGAGACCCGCACGTCAAGGTTCGGGCTGTCTTCGAACAGAGCGTCGTTGTTCAGCGCTTCGAAGCGCAGCTTGTCGCAAGCGTCGGACGCGTTGGAGATCAACTCGCGCAGGAAGATTTCTTTGTTGGAATACAGCGAATGGGTCACGAGGTGCAGAAGTTGCGCTACCTCTGCCTGAAAGTTCAGGGTCTGTTTGCTCATGGCAGTTCGGTTCTGTCCAAAGTCAGGGTCAATGAAATGGATGGATGAATGGGTAAATGAATCGATAGGCAGGTAGATCGATCACTCAGAGGCGACATAGGCTGGCCCAGCGACTCAAAGGCTTCACGCCAGCCTTCCCGGACGACAGCGAGGCTCAACGCGCCGCGCGCCCGGTCCATCCCTGCGATCGAACTACCCTCCCGGATATCTGGGCGTCCGACGCCTTTTTCAAGAGCGAGGAGCACGGCCCAGGTGACCAGGCAGGCAGGCCGGGACGATCAGAATTGCTCGTTCGGCCCCAGATACCGCCACTGCCCCACCGGCAAATTGCCCAGTACCACCTTGCCCATGCGGATGCGCTTGAGCCCTACCACATGCAAGCCAACCTGCTCGCACATGCGGCGAATCTGGCGCTTCTTGCCCTCCTTGAGCACAAAGCGCAGCTGTTCCGGGTTCTGCCACTCTACCTGCGCGGGCTTGAGCGGCTGCTCGTCCAGCGACAGGCCATGGCGCAGCAAAGCCAACTGGTCTTCGGGGAACACCGCTTGCACATCGGTCTCCACCACGCCATCGCCCCTGGGTCCGTTCGGTGCCCAATGCACCCGTACCAGGTACTCTTTTTCAACGTCGGAGTCTTCGCCGATCAGGGTTCGGGCCACGCGGCCGTCCTGGGTCAGCACCAGCAGGCCTGTGGAATCGATGTCCAGCCGGCCGGCCGGCGCCAGCCCTTTGCCATGCGTTGCATGCCATTTGGGGGCCTGCTCGCTGCCTGGCGCAGCGCGCCACAGGTTCTCTGGCTTGACCAGCACCGCCGCATTCTCGTAGCCATCTTCGGCCTGGCCACTCACATAGCCCACCGGCTTGTGGATCAGGATCGTCACCTGGCGCGACTGGCGTTGCTGCGCTTTGGACGACACTTCCACCTGATCTTCCGGCAACACCATCTGACCCACGCGAGCGACCTTGCCGTTGACCAGCACCCATCCCTGATCAATCCATTCGTCCGCTTCACGCCGCGAACATTGGCCTTCTTCGGCCAGCCGCTTGTTCAGTCGCACGCCTTCACGCGGCTCAGCGGCCGCAGAACGGGCTGGCTTTCGTGACGCCGCGTCAGAGCGAGGACCGCGAGGCCCGGCCGGACGATCGCCATAGCCACCCGATTCCCGGCGTGGTCCAGCGGACCGACCGGGGCGATCCCGGCGATCGTCGTCGCGCCTGCGGGAAGGTCGATCGGACCGCTCGTCACGGTCAAGCCGGTCATTGCGCTCGTAGCGACCACCGCGATCACCCCTGTCTCCTTGGGCACTTCGATCAGACCATCCACCCCGCGGAGGGCCATCGGAACGGAAGCCGCTTTCCCCTCTGCCCCCTCTGCCACCCTGTCCCCCTCGTTCACTGCGGTCGCCCCGACCATTGCGATCGAAGCGGCCTGGGCGGTCCGACCGTTCAAACCGGTCAGAACGCTCGGATCGGTCGGAGCGTGCCGTGCGCTCCCTGCGATCGCCCCCTTCTCCACCCCTGTCGTTGGGCCGGCTTCTGATGTCCCGGTCTCCCCGTTCAAACCGCTCTGATCGGTCGGAGCGCGGGTCACGCGCAGGGCCTTCGCTGCGACGAGGGCGATCGCGCATATCGGCATCCATGGGCGGTCGATCACGGCGAGCCGCATCCCTTCCCCGGTCGTCACGTCGATCTCCGCGATTGAAGCTGCGTCCAGGGCTGTCGTCTTTGCGGCGGTCGCCACCGATACGACCACCCGACCGCTCCCGGTTGGCGGATGGGCCGCCTCGGCGCGGTGGCTTTCGGTCGCCACCGTCAGCCGATTGGCTACGCCCCTCGGATTCGGCTCCACCCCAGCCTTGCGCTTCTCGGAACGCTGCCTGGCGTTCTTCTCGCTCGGCCCTCTCGGACTGGAATTCAGACACCGACTTGGCCCGTGCTGGCCCTTTGGGTCGCACGCTCGATCGCCGGCCTTTGCCTCCAGCGGCGCCCGTTCCATCCGGATTTTCCGGGGTGGAAGAGGCGGCCTTTAGCTTGAGCGTTTTGGGTTTTTCAGTCATAGGCTGAATCATCCCAGATTCTCAGCGTCTGAAGGTCGCTCAATGGCCTATGACACAATCCAAAGCACTACATTCATGCGGCCGGGGAAAGGAAATTCGCCCAGCCGAGTCCAGGGAGGACAGCGGGACAGCCGCCAGAGGCACCTCATACACGGCTTCGTGGTCCCGCCCGTTGCGTCCAGGAGAGTTGCAAGCATGTCAACAGCGCCATTGATCGACATCCGAAACATCGTCTACGACTATCCGGGCTTCCGCGCACTCCGAGGGCTCAGCGCCCAGATCGAAGAGGGCTCGGTGACGGCATTGGTCGGCCCCAATGGCGCGGGAAAAACCACCTTGATGCGTTGCATTGCGGCGCTGGACACGCCAGTGGCTGGATCCATCCACATCGGCACACTGGACGTCCATGAATCCCCCCGAAGTGCCCACAAACTCATGGGCTATCTCTCCGACACCTTTGGCGTGTACAAAGACCTCTCTGTCTCCCAAGCCTTGACCTTTGCCGCCAGGTCTCGCGGACTGGCGCCAGAGGCAGCAAAGGCCGCTGTGCTGGCGACTGCGCAGAAGGTGCAACTGAGGGAGAAGCTCGACAAGAAAGCTGGCACGCTGTCGAGAGGCCAGCGCCAGCGCTTGGCCATAGGGCAAGCCATCGTTCATACGCCCCGGATTCTCTTGCTTGATGAGCCGGCCAATGGCCTGGACCCAGAAGCCCGTGCCTCTTTGGCCAAAGTGTTCACCGACCTGCGCCGCGAAGGCATGACCTTGCTGGTATCCAGCCACATCCTCGCTGAACTGGACGAGT
The DNA here is from genome assembly GCA_050293865.1 of Hydrogenophaga sp. Lineage (GTDB taxonomy): Bacteria > Pseudomonadota > Gammaproteobacteria > Burkholderiales > Burkholderiaceae_C > Hydrogenophaga. The sequence goes on from JBNKNN010000089.1 coordinate 19,539, forward strand.
ATTCCACCCATATGCTGGCCCTTGACCAGGGCAAGGTGCTGGAGCATCGCCCCCTGACCACCAGGGCGTCGGCAGGAAGCCAAGCCCACGCCTGGCGCAAGCTGACCTTCCCTGCGCAGAGCGCACTACCAGCAGCCTGCGAATGGTTGGCGGAACAGGAAGCTGTTTCAGACGTCAGCATTACAGAGGAAGCTTCCGTGGTTTTCCAGCACAACGGGGATGCGCATGCGCTGGCCAGTCTCGTCGCTGGCCTGGTGGGTGCTGGCCATTCATTCATCGAATTCAGGCCTCACACAGAAAACCTACAGGACTCGTATTTGCGCTCTCTCGACAAAAAACGAAGCCTTGAACAACAGGAGGTCACCCCATGAATCCCGAACTGCAACGGCTACTGTGGCTGAATATCTCTCCGCTGCGACTGGTCCTGGTGCCGGCGATCGTCGGGCTTTTCCTGGTCGCGGCCGGCGCCAGCGAGGTAGACAAGCTCCCTTACATTGCCGCCATGGCCGCGACCGTCATGTTTGCCCTCTTCACGGTGGCCGGAGGCGGATACAGCAGTGCCACGGCGGTTTCCGACGAATGGCAGGACGACACCTGGGACCAGCAACGCATGAGCGCATTGACGCCCTGGACCATGACCTGGGGCAAGCTGCTGGGCGCAACGGTCTTTCATTGGTACGGTGGTCTGATCTTCCTCGGCCTGATGGCCTGGGGGCTGCTCGACCACGGCCTCAGCGGGGTCGTCACACTCATGGGAATGGCCACTGCTTCTCTCTTTGCACTCTTCGCACATGCGATCAACCTGGCTGCCAGTACCCAGTTCTCCAGCGCGATGCCCAGGCGCCTCTTGTGGGTTCTTCCCTTGCTGCTGTTCGTGCTCTTCCAAAGCACCACCAATGCCTTCATCGCCGATTCGGTGGCGCAGTCCCGATGGTGGTCTTTCGAAGTGTCGGCACCCCTCAACGTCATGGCTTCGGTGGCGCTGGCAGCCGCGTGCGCTGTGCTGGCCGCCTGGAGGACCATGGCCCAGGCGCTCGCGGTGCCGCAGTGGCCATGGGGCATGCCGGCCCTGGTGGTCGTGATCAGCTTGTACAGCCTGGGCTATGCGAGCAACGTGACTGGCAGCGACATCGCGTCCATGATCGTTGCACTGGCGCTCACATTCGCCATGTCGTCGGCCATCACGGAAGCTCATTCGAGGAGTCATTGGCAACGCCTGCTCAACCAATTCCGTCAAGGGCGCATCGACAAAGCCATCAAGGCCTTGCCCGTCTGGCCCCTCATGCTGGCCATGGGGGCGATTGCGGCCACCTTTCAGATCTTGATTGCATCCCCTGACAGTTCTTTCACCACGCGCGCAGAATGGCCGTTGAGTCTTGGCTGGACAGGCGTCCTGCTCGTGGCCCGGGATTGCGCCGTGGCCCTGATCTTTGCCTTCGCACCGCAGGCACGACGCGCCAGACTGGCATTCGTGACCTATCTGGTAGCGGTCTGGGCGCTCTTGCCCTGGCTATTGACGGCAGTCACCAACCAGGCGTTACCTGTGGAGTGGGTGCTGCCCGTGGCAGGGAAGTCGGCTGGTGCCACCCTTGCTGCGGCGATTCACTGCTCCGTCGCCGTGGGTCTGCTGGTCATGCGATGGAAGGACACACGCCCTTCGTCAGGCGATACGGATGATGCTGGCGCGAGAACAGCCTCATCCTGAGTCCTGACTGCAAAGAAAGGGCGTCAGAGCTGGCCTCGGCGAAGCGCGTCCATATCGAGCACCCTCAAGCCGCCATATTCCACCTGAATCCAGCCGGCCTGAGCCAGTGCGGTCAGCGCTTCGTTGACCCGCTGGCGCGACAAGCCCACCAGGTATGCCAACTCCTGCTGGGTGATGCGCAACACCCCTTCCACGTTGGGCGAAAGCATGGGGTGAAATAGCGCCGCCAAGTTGCGAGCCACCCGCAAGTCAGGACTGGTCAAGCGATCAATTTCGCGCGCGGCAATGAACTGTCCCAGCCGCTCATTGAGCTGATTCATCACAAACCGGTTGAAGCCGATGGAATGATCCAGCAACCAATGAAACGTCTCTATAGGAATCCCGGCCACTCGGCTTTTGCGAAGCGCCTGAATGTTGTAGCGGTAATGCTCCCGCTTGAGCACCGTACCTTCACCGAACCACCCACCCGGGGCCACACCGGTGAAGGTCACCACCTGTCCTTGCGAATCATCGTTGCTCATCTTGAGCAACCCGTCGAGCAATCCGAACCAGTAGGTGGCAGGGCGACCAAAGCGACAAACATAGTCACCCGCCATCGCTTCGGTCACCATTACAGAGTTGCTCACGCGAGAGAGCTCCTCTTCCGTCAGGTTGTCCAACCACGGGATCTCCGAGAACTCTTCCAAAGAAGGTGGCCGGGCCCGTTGCCGAAGTGCGGAGCCTTTTCTTTGCGGCGAAAGTGTTGGCATGTCGTCCTCTTACCCTGATGGCAGCGCTACCGAGCGCTGACGTGATGCGCTTTTAGAAATCCGGACATCCGAACCCGTCCACTGCCCCCCCCTTCGGTGACACCCTCATGGGCAATTACCCGGTCTTCTGTCGCTCGAAAGACAAACCAGCTTCCGCGCCTAGGGAAAGTCCTAGCAGGGTTGACCCTCCAATTGTCGTCGTACCGACAACGCGACGTCAAATCGAGGCATAGCATGTGACCCACAACTGAACAGTTTGGCCTTCCGCCCATGGGTTGGACGGAAAAGCCAAAGGAGACGATTCGAATGCAAACGACATTCCCAAGGCTACTTCAAGCGCACGCCAAGGAGCGCCCCAACGACGCAGCCATGCGCGAAAAAGAATTCGGTATCTGGCAAACATTGAGCTGGAAAGCGATGGCCGATCTCGTCGAGTCCATCGCCTGCGGATTGCATCAGGCCGGCCTGCACCGAGGCGAACACATGATTGTCATCGGCGCCAATCGACCACGCCTGTATGCCACCATGCTGGCTGCCCAATCCCTCGGCGCCATCCCTGTGCCGCTGTACCAGGACGCCGTCGCAGCCGAGTGTGTGTTTCCTATCAACAATGCAGACGTACGGTTTGCCGTGGTGGAAGACCAGGAGCAGGTCGACAAGATGCTGGAAATCCAGCCCGACTGCCCCCAACTCCAGCACATTTTCTACGACGACCCACGCGGCCTGCGCAACTATGATCAGGAAGGACTTGCCGCACTGGAAGAACTGGCTGCCGCTGGCCACGCGTTCAGTCAAAACCATCCCGACTTTTTCCAGGAAGAGGTCTCCAAGGCGCAGCCCGCAGATGTGGCCGCGATGTTCTTCACTTCTGGCACCACCGGCAACCCCAAGGGAGTGGTTCACACGCACGCCACCCTCATCGACCGTGCCCGTGCTGGCGTGAGCTTCGACAAGCTCACGGCCCATGAAGAGGTGCTGGCCTACCTGCCGCCAGCCTGGATCGGACAAAACATCTTCTCCTATGCCCAATGGCTGGTCGCGGGCTATGTGGTCAATTGCCCGGAGTCGGGCAGCACTGTCAGCATCGACCTCAATGAGGTGGGCCCCACCTACTACTTCGCACCGCCTCGCGTCTTCGAAGGCATGCTCACCTCCGTCATGATCCGCATGGAAGATGCCAGCGCCATCAAGCGCAAGATCTTCCACACCTGCATGGAGCTGGCCAAACGCGTGGGGCCTGCCCGCATGGATGGAAAATCCATCGGACTGATCGACAGCATCAAATACGCCATCGGCAATTTCCTGGTCTATGGCCCGCTGCGCAACACTCTGGGCTTCAGCAGGGTGCGAGTGGCCTACACCGCCGGTGAAGCCATCGGACCTGACCTGTTCACCTTCTACCGCTCCATCGGCATTAACCTCAAGCAACTATACGGTTCCACCGAGACAGCAGTATTCGTCTGCCTGCAGCCCGATCATGAAGTCCACGCCGACACCGTGGGCGTGCCGTGCGAGGGCGTCGAGATCAAGCTCGCTGACAACGGCGAAATTCTGGTGCGATCTCCCGGCCTGCTCAAGGAGTACTACAAGAACCCCAAGGCCACAGAGGAGGTCCTCACGGCCGAAGGCTGGTACCACACCAGCGACGCCGGCTTCATCGACAACAACGGTCATCTCAAGATCATCGACCGCGTCAAAGATGTGGGCCGACTGCAAGGCGGGGCGCACGATGGCGCCATGTTTGCGCCCAAGTACGTTGAGAACAAGCTCAAGTTCTTCTCTCACATCAAGGAAGCCGTAGCGCTTGGCGATGGCAGGGAGAAGGTCTGCGTGATGATCAACATCGACTTCGCCGCCGTTGGAAACTGGGCCGAGCGCCGCAACCTGCCCTATGCCGGCTACACCGATCTGGCCTCCAAACCCGAGGTATACGAGCTCATCAAAGAGTGTGTTGAAAAGGTCAACGCCGACCTCAGCCAGGACAACATGCTCGCTGGCAGCCAGATCAGTCGCTTCCTCGTCCTGCACAAAGAGCTGGACGCTGACGATGGCGAGCTCACCCGGACCAACAAAGTCCGCCGTGGATTCATCAGCGACAAGTACGCTGTGCTGGTCGAAGCCTTGTATGGCGGGGAATCAGAGCAATACATCGAAACCCAGGTGAAGTTCGAAGATGGCCGCACCGGCAGCGTCAGCGCCACGCTGCAAATTCAGGATGCCAAGACTTTCGCGCCGGTGAAAGCCGCCGCCTGAGTCATACGCAGACGGTAAACAGAACACAACAATCACACCCATGCACATGCATATGCACTGCCAGCCATCTGGCACGGGGGCCCAATGACAAAGAAACAAGTCGGGGATGTCATTCTTGATGTCCAGAACATTAGCCTGAGTTTCGGTGGCGTCAAAGCCCTGACCGACATCTCGTTCAACGTACGCGAGCACGAGATCCGGGCCATCATCGGCCCCAACGGCGCCGGCAAGAGCTCCATGCTCAATTGCATCAATGGCGTCTACTCGCCACAGGAAGGCTCCATCACCTTCAGGGGCAAGACCTTCAAGCACATGAACAGCCGACAGGTGGCAGAGATGGGAATCGCCCGGACCTTCCAGAACCTGGCCCTGTTCAAGGGCATGAGCGTGATCGACAACATCATGACCGGCCGCAACCTGCACATGAAGAGCAACCTCTTCCTGCAGGCGTTGCGCATCGGCCCGGCGGAAAAGGAAGAAATCCGCCACCGCGAGTTCGTCGAGCACATTATCGATTTTCTCGAAATTCAGGCTTTCCGCAAAACACCCGTCGGCACCTTGCCTTATGGCCTGCAAAAGCGTGTCGACCTCGGCCGCGCGCTCGCGATGGAGCCACAGGTTCTGCTCCTTGACGAACCCATGGCCGGCATGAACCTGGAAGAAAAGCAGGACATGTCGCGCTTCATCCTGGACGTCAACGATGAGTTCGGCACCACCATCGTGCTGATCGAGCACGACATGGGCGTGGTGATGGACATCTCCGATCGCGTGGTCGTGCTGGACTACGGCAAGAAGATCGGCGACGGCACTCCTGAAGAAGTACGCAACAACGAAGAAGTGATCAGTGCCTACCTTGGCACCAGCCACTGATCACCGACGGAGACATCGACATGGGATTTTTTCTCGAAACACTGATCGGCGGCCTGATGGCCGGCATGCTGTACTCGCTGGTCGCACTGGGCTTCGTGCTGATCTTCAAGGCCTCCGGCGTCTTCAACTTCGCGCAAGGCGCGATGGTGCTGTTCGCCGCGCTGGCCATGGCTCGCTTCTCAGAGTGGATCCCGCAGTGGCTGGGCATTGAAAGTCTGCTGCTGGCCAACCTGATCGCCTTCGTCTTGGCAACCGCCACGATGTTCGTGCTGGCATGGGTCATTGAGCGTCTGGTGCTGCGACATCTGGTCAACCAGGAAGGCGTGACCCTCCTGATGGCCACCTTGGGCATATCGTACTTTCTGGATGGGCTGGGACAGACCATCTTTGGCAGCGACATCTACCAGATCAACGTCGGCATGCCCAAGGATCCGGTCTTCCTTTTCGAAAGTACGTTCGAAGGCGGCGTACTTGTGAGCCAGGAAGACGTGGTCGCTGCCATCATTGCCGCCTGTCTGGTCGCAGCCTTGTCGATCTTCTTCCAGAAGACCAGCACCGGCCGCGCCCTTCGTGCCGTGGCTGACGACCATCAGGCCGCGCAATCCATCGGCATTCCGCTCAACCGAATCTGGGTCATTGTCTGGTGCGTAGCGGGCATCACTGCCCTTGTGGCCGGCATCATCTGGGGGTCCAAGCTGGGCGTTCAGTTCTCGCTGACCACTGTCGCTCTGCGGGCCTTGCCCGTGATCATTCTCGGTGGTCTGACATCGGTACCTGGCGCCATCATCGGCGGCCTGATCATCGGCGTCGGTGAGAAGCTCTCCGAGGTGTACCTGGGATCGCTGGTCGGCGGAGGCATCGAGATCTGGTTCGCCTACGTGCTGGCGCTCGTGTTCCTGCTGTTCCGGCCCCAGGGCCTGTTCGGCGAAAAAATCATCGACCGCGTATAAGGAAGCCGAGCAATGTTCTACAGAGAAAACGGTCAATTCAAGACTTCTTACCGTGCAGATCAGCAGATCTTCCCAATCACCCAGGATCGGATCGGCATCCTGTTGCTGATCGCCTTCGCGTTCGTTGGCGTGCCCTTGCTGGCAGATGAATACCTTTTCCGGGCCATCCTGATCCCGTTCATCATTCTTTCCCTCGCCGCTCTTGGCGTGAACATTCTGGTCGGCTACTGCGGCCAGATATCGCTCGGCTCAGGCGCCTTCATGGCAGTGGGGGCGTACATGGCCTACAACGCGTTTGTGCGAGTCGAAGGCATGCCGGTGGTCATCGCCCTGCTCATCGGCGGCGCCTTCGCCACATTGGTGGGAGTGTTCTTCGGTATTCCCAGCTTGAGAGTGAAAGGCTTGTATCTGGCCGTGGCCACATTGGCCGCCCAGTTCTTCTGCGACTGGGCCTTCCTGCGCATTGGCTGGTTCACCAACAACAACGCGTCTGGCTCCGTCTCCGTGGCAGACCTGCATGTACTGGGGTGGGCCATTGATACTCCGACCGACAAGTACCTCTTCTGCCTCGCCTTCCTGGTGGTCTTTGGTCTGCTGGCCAAGAACCTGGTTCGGTCGGCGATCGGTCGCGAATGGATGGCCATCCGCGACATGGATGTGGCCGCTGCCGTCATCGGCATACGCCCCATGTACGCCAAGCTCAGCGCCTTCGCCGTGAGCTCTTTCATCGTTGGCGTGGCCGGGGGTCTGTGGGGCTTTGTGCACCTGGGTTCCTGGGAGCCTGCCGCCTTTTCGATTGATCGCTCCTTCCAGTTGCTGTTCATGGTGATCATCGGTGGCCTGGGCTCGATCATGGGCGCGATGTTTGGCGCCGCGTTCATCGTGATCCTGCCGATCGTGATTGAGCGCCTGAGTCTGACCATGGGCATGTCAACGGCAACGGCCGCGCACATCACCTACATGATCTTCGGCTCTCTCATCGTGTGGTTCCTCATTGTGGAGCCGCATGGTCTGGCCAAGCTCTGGAGTATTGGCAAACAGAAGCTGCGTCTGTGGCCCTTCCCGCACTGAGCGAGGAAACCCATTGCATGCATTTGTTGTCCAAGCGACTTTTTCTCGGGCAAGCCCTTAGGTGAAATGCCCAATGCCCTCATCTGAAGGCTCGGGATTTACTGCAGGTCTGTTTTCTTTCAGTGGCTCACTTTTCATTAGGAGACAAAACATGAAGCTACGCAAAATCGCTCTTTCCGCGGCGGTGGCATGCGCCACCCTGTCGACTGCACTGGTAGCTCCTGCTGCCTCTGCTGCAGAGCAGTTCTGCCCGATCCTGGTGTACCGCACCGGCCCTTATGCTCCCAACGGCGTGCCGTTCGCCAACGGCTATGTGGATTACCTCAAGCTGGTCAACGCCAAGGGCGGCATCAACGGCGTGCAAGTCTCCTATGAGGAATGCGAAACCGGCTACGCAACCGACAAGGGAGTCGAGTGCTACGAACGACTGAAGGGCAAGGGCGCGACGGTGTTCCAGCCACTGTCCACCGGCATCACCTTCGCCCTGACAGAGAAGGCCCCCAACGACAAGATTCCTCTGATCACCTCCGGCTATGGCCGCGCTGACTCCGTTGACGGCATGGCATTCAAGTGGAACTTCCCACTGCTGGGCACCTACTGGACCGGTGCCAGCGTGCTGGTTCAGCACGTCAAGAAAGTGGATGGTGGCAGCCTCAAGGGCAAGAAGATCGCCCTGGTCTATCACGACAGCCCCTACGGCAAAGAGCCGATCCCAATGCTTGAAGCGCTGGCAGCGCAGGAAGGCTTCTCGCTGCAACTGCTTCCGGTGGCTCACCCCGGCATCGAGCAAAAGGCCACCTGGCTACAGATCCGCAAGAACCGTCCTGACCATGTCTTCCTGTGGGGTTGGGGCGTCATGAACTCAGCCGCCCTCAAGGAAGCGGTGGCCACCGGCTATCCACGCGACAAGATGTACGGTGTCTGGTGGTCTGGCGCCGAGCCTGATGTCAAGGACGTTGGTGCTGCCGCGAAAGGCTACAGCGCGCTGACCATGCAGGACGGCGCTGACGCCAACTCGCAAATCATCAAGGACGTGATGTCCATGGTGCATGACAAAGGCCAGGGAACAGGTCCCAAGGAAGAAGTCGGCCAGGTGCTGTACATGCGCGGCCTCTCGGCAGCCATGATGGCCGTCGAAGGTGTGCGCGCTGCTCAGGAGCGCTTCGGCAAAGGCAAGGTCATGACGGGCGAACAGGTTCGCTGGGGTTATGAGAACCTGGACCTGACGCAAGCCAAACTGGATGGCCTGGGCTTCAAGGGCGTGATGCGTCCTGTCTCCACCTCGTGCGCAGATCACATGGGCGCCAGCTGGGCCCGCATCCGGACCTGGGACGGTGCCAAGTGGAACATTGCCAGCGACTGGTACCAGGCTGACGACTCCGTCATCAAGCCACTGGTCAAGCAGTCTGCCGACAAATACCTGGCCGACAAGAAACTGCAGCGCCGCACGGCGGAAGACTGCCAGTCTTGATCCACGCCCGCCGCGCTTTGCGCGACCCTCTCACGGGGGCGACACCAGCGGCCCGGCAAAACCGGCTCCGCGGTGTCCTCGAAGGGGTCGCTGCAATCGTGGCATTGAATGGTGGCGGGCAACAGCCACCATTCAAAAGGTCGGCGCGCC
>JBNKNN010000090.1:0-2305 GCA_050293865.1 Hydrogenophaga sp.
AAACTGGCTCCAGTGTTTGTGGGAGGCGTGACAGTGACCAACGCCACCCTGCACAACGAGGACGAGGCCAGGCGCAAGGACGTCCGGGTGGGGGATATGGTGGTGGTTCGGCGCGCTGGGGACGTTATTCCCGAGGTGGTGTCTGTCTTGGCACAGAAGCGCCAGCCCGGTGCCCAGGTTTTCACCATGCCGCGCTGTTGCCCTATCTGTGGCAGCGATGCCGTCAGGGAGGAGGGCGAGGCCGACTACCGCTGCACGGGAGGGCTTTTCTGCGCGGCACAGCGAAAGCAGTCGATTCTGCATTTCGCCCAGCGGCGCGCCATGGATATCGAGGGTCTGGGAGACAAGCTTGTCGAGCAACTGGTCGACGCAGGCGTGATCAAGACGCTGGCCGATCTGTACCGCCTGGGCTTGAGCTCACTGGTGGCGCTAGAACGTATGGCCGAGAAATCGGCACAAAATGTTCTGGACGCACTGGAGAAATCCAAATCCACCACCTTGCCGCGATTCCTGTTTGGATTGGGTATTCGTCATGTGGGAGAGGCTACAGCCAAAGACCTGGCTCGCCATTTCGGCAAGCTGGATGCCATCATGGAGGCCAGTGAAGAGGCCTTGTTGGAAGTCCCCGACGTGGGCCCTGTGGTCGCTGCCAGCGTTCACACTTTTTTTGCCCAGCCGCACAACCGCGAAGTGATCGAACAACTGGTCGCGTGCGGGGTGCACTGGCCTGAAGAAGCGATTGACCACAATGCACCCAAGCCGCTGGCAGGTATGACCGTTGTTTTGACCGGAACGTTGCCCACAATGGGGCGGGATGAAGCCAAGGCAATGCTTGAAGCTGCGGGCGCAAAAGTCAGCGGCTCAGTGAGCAAGAAGACTTCCTATGTGGTTGCGGGCTCAGAAGCTGGCAGCAAATTGGAAAAGGCCAAAAGCCTTGGTGTTCCTGTGCTGGACGAAACAGGGATGCAAGAGCTGTTGGCGAACGGAAAGCCGGAAGATACGCACTGAGCGCGAATCAGTCGTGCGAGGCAGCTTGCTCTTGTCCAGATGAGGCCGATGCATCGCCTTCCTTGCGCTTCTTGTCGGCGTTCACCTTCTCGCGCAGCTTCGTCCACTGCGCCTCGTAGTCGTCCAGGCTCACAGGTTCGGCCAAGCGCAGCGCTGGATAGGAAACTACCTCGCTGGCGTCGATCCGGCTAAAGCGGCGCTCCTTGATCCAAAGTTCAAGCGAAGGCACCACAATGGCGCCTGCGGCCAGAACTGCCACCACCCAGCGAGCAATAGGCCAATGACGCGGGTCAGCCAAATACAGATTGGCACCCGCCGCGAGCCCGAGCAGCACCCAGGCCAGCTCTTCATTGACCTGCCTTGGCCAGACCCACCCCATGGAAAAGGAAAGGATGTTGAGCACATTGTGAGCCAGGTACATGCCCAAGGTGGCCAGGCAGGCCACAAGCAGGTGGGAGGCAAAGCGCGCCTCACCCCTGAGAAGCCGACCCAGAAGCGAGAACAGACCTGCCCAAATGGCCAGCCCGAGAGCTCCGGCACTCAGCATGGCCAAGTACTCGGGCTGTTCACCGTCGATCGCGCCAGTCCATTCATCCCAGGCAAAGCCGCCCAGGCAAAGCAGCAAGGCAATCATCGCCCAAACCCAGCGCCAGCGATTGGGGAGCGGTCGCTCAGGCGCCAGTGCCCATTGGGTGGAGCGCACGCGAAGCAAGGTGTGGCCAAGGCGAATCGGCGATGCGTTCTCTGCTTTCCAGTACCGGAAGCGTTTTCCCTTTGCGTCCCGAATACCGTTCAGGGAGTTGAGATCCCTGATCAGTACCTGGTTGTTTTCATCAATGGTCACGCTGGCGTGGTGTGGGGCGACATAAGCGTCGTCCACCACCAGATCGCAATCGGGTGATCGGCCGATGGTCAGCGGCTTCGCCCCCAGCGGGCTGCGAGACGCGACGGAGCCATCTCGGTGCAGTATCTCCACGTACCAGCTCATGGCAGCCTCCGGAGAAAGTGGCGGCCTAGGTTTGTTGCGTTCTCGAAGTTGAAGCCTTTGATGCGGATCTGGCTGTATAGCCGCTCTTCGCTGCTGTCGACCTGGATGGCTCGGATTCTGATGTTGTAAATATCAGAGAACTTGCGGTACCCCTCGATGCAGGTAGACACCCGGTAGATCCTGTTATGGCCACTGAGGTAGTCGGAGTGGCAATGCTGAGAGGTGAGTTCGTCGTGATCGGAGAAGCCGGGTCCAGAGTTCCCAAAGCTCCTGACTTTGATGAATTGGGGGGCGGCAAGGTTTCGGTTG
>JBNKNN010000091.1:0-21538 GCA_050293865.1 Hydrogenophaga sp.
ACCGTTGCCGGGATCAACCAACGCAGGATCAGCCCGGACCAGGCCCGCACCTTTCCCTCCAGCGGGCAAGCCTTCATGCTCCCACAATGGCGTGATCGCGTCGCGACGCCGCTCTTGTTCATCGGCTTCTCGTTGCTGCAGCTCGTGCTGGTAAGGCTCTCCCGGGGGCAGCTTTCCACGCAACGCGTCAACACCATCGACCGCGTTGCCAAGGAGACCGCGCTCTTTGATCGTCAATCCCGTGCGAATCAGGCGCACATCCGTCCGGTAGCGTTCAATGATGTCACCGTTGGCTTTCGCCAGATCGCTTGCTGCCGTGCCCTCCAGCACTGACGGCCTCGGTTTGCCGTCTTTGTCGACCGAAGGCACGAAGTGACTCATGTAGTGGCTGTCGATCATCTCGACCCCCACCATGGGGTTGCGTACATCGTTGACAAAACCCTTGTCCGGCGAATCGTCATAGCCTGCCGCTCTCAAGGCATCGATCTCGCTTTGGCGGGCGTACACCCTGACTTCTCCATAGTGCCTGCTGGCTGCGCTGACCAAGCAGCCCGCCATCACATGGTTGATCACATCGCTGCCACCCTCGGGAATGCGATGCCCCACCAGGCTGTGGGCGCCGTAGGCGTTGAAGGTTTCGCCTTTGAGCCCGTAGTGGTGCGCCGTGATCTGCGCCAGCGTGCCGCCGAGCGAGTGGCCAGTGACGGTGACTGGTGCGGGCTGGCCGTTGACTTGGTTTCCTTGCTCCTTGGCCAGTTCCAGCGCGCGCTCGGTCAAAGCCATGGCGTCGCCGGTCTGGGTGTTGGCACGCTTGGACACCATGGAAAGGTCAGCCATCGCGTCGTATGCAACGCCAGCAAGGTCTCGCTTGGTTTCGGTGCCTCGGTGGGCGACGATGATTTCCTTTGATACGAGGTCCCGATAAATTATCCCCTGGTACCCAGTGGCGGGATTGTCGGCCACCGCAAGAACTTGGAAGTCACGCCCTCCAATCTCAACTGGCTTTTTACCGACTTTGTCTGCCCGATCCGCGTAGGAATCATGCGCCAAATAGGCCAAGGTTTGCGCTCTCTCTTGTGACATGAATCAAGTCCTCCCTCACTACCTTCTCAAGATTCTTCCCCACCAAGCTGACTGCCTATAGCCGCCTAGCGGAGATGGAGCCTCTCATATAGAGGTGCTCATTGTCCGGCTTCATCTCCCTGGCGGGGACACTTCCAGGGTACAACCCACTGGCAGCCAAATTTGTACTCCTTTTGCCCAATTGATACCACCTGTGCGGGAACAACTGCATACTGCCGGTCGAATCGTGGAAGCTACCAGACGAGAGAACGATCAGGAATTCACCTCCGGTCGGAGCCTTGATAACTGCTCCAACCATCGGCTCCTTCCATTTGCATTCCCCATTGCCAAAGAAGTTGCCGGGCAAGAAATAATCGGCGTAGACCTTGGTCACAAACCGGCCGTCGGCCTGCTTCGTCAACTCAAGGTCCACCGAGTAGTCCGGTGGACCCGAAGCACCAGCGTAACGGCTGTAGAAGTAAGAGCACCCCTCAGCCTGGTAAAACGCCGACGCACTCACCGCTTCAAACGGCCCGGGGGCATTCTCCAGCGTCAGCACCACTTCGTACGCCTCAACCGGGTTCGGATTGGGCCGAAATGACAGCGCTTTGGCTTCCTTGCCTTCGAGCTTCTCTGCCTCATAGCGCGCAGCACCCTCGCCAATCGATTCAGAGGGTGGCTGCGGCTTGCCGACGGCGCCCGCCGATTCCTCTTTTTGCGTGGTCGCTGGCTGGCACGCGGCGAGCATGCCAATGGCCAGAGCAGATGAACTGACAAGCGCTGCACGAGACAGGCCAGCGGTGGCTCGTTTCAAATCTATGGGATAGAACTTCATCTGCATGCGGTGAGTAGTCGAGTGGGAATCCGGATACGTTAGCGCCATCTGGCAAAAAGCAATCAAACAGCCCTGACATGTTTGTATCGAATGGCAAGTCCGGGCGAAGCGTTCACCAGGCATCGTTCGCATAGACCAAGCTTTCTTGCCGACTTGGCAGGCTGCTGGCACCTCTTCGCCAGTCTCAGCCCATCGACAGGTTCATGCTCGGCGCCTGCTGATGCGCCTCTTCCGCTGCACGCGCCGCGGCCATGCCCAACTCTCGCTGATCTTCCGCCTGCTTCGCCTCCGCCAAGAGGTTCTGCCCAGCCGGGTCGTTGGCGGCTTCCCGAAGCAAGCCGTCCAGCTTTGCGTCCTGCCCAGGTGTGCTGGCGGCGGATAAAGCCTGATCGAGCCAGGCGTCCAGGTTGCCAAAGGAGCCATCGGTTTGGAATTGAACATCAGCGCTGGAAGCCACGGCCTGTTTAGCATCAGGCGCTGCCTCGCTGCGCAGGTCAACTGGGCGCCTGTCGCGGTAGATGGGGTCGCAAATGGTGCTCGCCGGGTCCGAGACGTTGATGCCATGCCCAATGGCTTCTTCAAAAATGGTGGCGCCATGACCGCCACCAGGTGCCGGCATGACACGTCCACCGATCAGGCCAAGGGCGACTCCCACAGTGGATTTGCAAAGCTTGTGGTTCTGATCTGGCGTGAGCGGGCCATTGACGATGAAATCGGCCGCGCTGTCCGAGAAGTCCTTGCCAAGGTCCTTGGCCCAGCCCTTGGCTGATTCCCACTTGCCCTGCACGGTGTCGCGGCGCTCCACGCTGCCGTCCACAAAATGTGTGTCGGTGGGCGTATTCACTGGCGGCAGGTGAACCGGCCTGAGTCCGTTCTCCGTCTTGAACATCTGAAACTCACCGGCGAGCGCCCAGTTTTTGTCGCGGCTGTGCTCCAGCGCCAGTCGGTCATACCCAGGAAGCTCCCTGACCGTGCCTGTCCTGCGGTCGTAGCCTGCTCCCCTCCTGATTTTCTGATCGGCCTCGTCGCCCTTGGCCCAGTATTCCTTGTCTTTGTCTAGGAAGTCGTTGTAAGCCTTCGCAGCTTTGAGTTCGTCCAGGGCGGCGGCGGTGGCTTGCTTTTCAAAGGACTTGTCTTCGCGTGCCAACAACACCAGTCGGAAAGACTCGTCGCCTGACTCCTGCATCTTTTGCTGGAGACCCGCTGCTTCAGAGGTCCACTCGGCTCTGGCCTGCTTCACATGGCCAGCACCACTTGAATTTTCCATGCTCATCCTCCCATGCCTAGTTCGAGGCACTCTTGAAGAGTCGGTTTCCACTGTTCAAGCTCACGTAACAGACCTTGCTGGTTTCTCCACCCGGTCTCGGACTGCTTGCGCAGCGTTCTCTCAAGGTATCCAGCATAGTCTCTGCTGTTCAACTCGTTGTCGATGGCTGACCAGCAGAAGGCCCGCTTGAGGTGTTCCTTGTCTGCCAAACCTTGCTTGATGAAGAACAGCACCAGGCTGGCTCCACCATGGGAATACCCCTTTTCATGCCCGGCAAACGACATTTCCAAACCACCCTTGATGTCCTTCTCATAGCCTATTCCGCCAAGAAGCTTGCCACCCATGGTGATCAAGCATTCCGGGTGCCCCAGCTCCGCCCCACGCTCCAGCCACTTTTTGGCCGTTGCCTCGTACTGTTTCCAGTCCAACTGCGCAGCGGTGACGTTGGTCAGCCGCTCGATCAGGCACATGGCGCCGGCGTCGCCCTGCTCTGCCAGTTGCTCAAGCCGCTTGATGGCGGGTGTAAGTTCGTGCGCTTTGCCGGTGCGGGGCTCAAGAACCGTCAAAGTGATGTGCGCCAGCTCCAGCCCTTCGTCCGCCATGGCTTGCCAGCGCTGTTCACGCGCAGCAATGCCTGCCTGATCCGGGTACTTGCGGCTGCCCCTGTTCCACACCTGCAGCTCGCTGAAGAGTTCTTGCTCCAGCGCAGCGCGGCGCTCGGCGCTTAGCTTGGAAGCCTGCCTGGCATCGAACGCCGTGACACCAGGACGCTGCAATTGTTGCCTTTGCTCTTGCTTTGACTCGGAGGCCTCACGCTTCGCGCCAGTCGGCCCGCAGCCAGTCGATATCAGCGACGCACAGAGGCAGATGCCAAGCACTGCTGGAACATGGAAGAGCCGGAAAACTGCGCGTGTGAACGTAGCCATTGCCATTGCCATTGCCATTGCTGTTGCTGTTGCTGTTTCAATTGATTATTGATTCCGCCCTTCAAATTGGCTTCGTGATCGTACACTGCCCATTGCCCATTGCCCATTGCCCATTCGCCGATAGGCTGGCTGCATACATAAACAACAGAAATATCAGTCGACGCATTTCAATCTCCGGTTCAAATCACTCATCGAACTCTTTTGAGATAGCAACACCATTTGCAGGATCGTAGACCACGTAGCTCACCGTTCGTCCCTTAGAATTTATCTCACCAAAATAACTAACCTGAAGAGATGCACTATCGTAATACCAGCCGCTTCCCGATTGCGAATCATAGTCGTTTGGGGACACACCCACGATCGATATAACCTCATCCCTCTTCTTCCCCTGCACAATCCGGTCATAAGCTTTCCGCAAATTCGGCTCATTCGTGCTGGCATCATCCGTCACACCAGTTGGATCGCTTCCACCGCCGCAGGCCACCAGCGCAGCACCCACCGCACTGGCCAGCGCCATGTGGCCGAACTTGCGGCGAGACGTTTCGCTTTTGGCAACTTTGACCTTGGAATTGCCAATGGTGTTGTCACCCTCGACAAGTTTGAATTCTTCTTTTAATCGCATTCGAATAACTCCCTGTTCGTCTTGATTTGGAAATTTGACTTGAATATTTGATTTGGGCGTTTGGGTGCCAACCCGATCGGAAGGAAAACAATCATTTCCCCCACTCCTGCTCGTACGCTTGGCCTATCGTGCCAATGCATCCTGAGCCGGTTCATGGATGTTGTCCTGCCCAGCGCTTGCTGGCTGGTTCAGAGGGTTGAAGTGCTTCTGGGACGATTCAAATGGCTGAAGGTGTGGAGGCAATTCAACACCCTTGGCGTCGTCCGCGAGATCCTCGACCTGGCCACGAACCTGTGTGTACAAGCGCGGCGTGAGGGTGGTCATATGGCGCACCGGCCCCTCGTTGGCCCGATGCGAAAGCTGCTGGTCCGCCACAGTCATGACTTCCCAAACTGGCGCCGCGCCAAGTGAGCGGTGTTCGGTGGCTTCCACATAGCCGCGATCATTGAGCCTGCTGGTGTACATCTCCACCTGGCCACCACGGGCGCCAGTGGTTCTGACCAAAGCCACTTCCAGCGGCTCACCTGTGCGGGGCTGAACGAAAGCTTTGGTGTACACCGTGCCCTCAACGCTCCGGAATCGCGTCCAGCCGGATGCCCCTGCAACTTTCGCTTCTTCGGCATCGTGGGTGAGCTCTCGGGGAGCGCTCAGCCCATGCGTCGGTTCGTGGGTAACGAAGTAGTCCAACTTGTTCTGATCGCCGCGATTGGTCAAGCGCTGAAAGAGGTAACTAAAAGATAGGTTGGTGTTGGCAGCGATGCTGACCGCTTCCGACCGAGGCATGTCCCGCTCGTGATGGATGGCCGCCTGCCCACTGAAGCGGCGATCCGCGGGGAGATCTGCCAGGGGCAAACCTGCACGCCGGAACCATTCCACGCCCGCCTCGCCCACCATGGCACCAATGCCGTGGTCATTTCCGCCACCGATATCACAGTGGTTGCCTGCAACCTTGGGAACGATCACGTTGGGATGCCCGCTGTGATCGACTCCCTTGAACGCAGACCGATACTCGTTGAGGGCACGTGGGGCGATGATGTTCTCGGACGTGGGAGAAAACGCGTCGTTGCCGGTGTAGCCAGTGGTGACGGGCTCCAGACCCAAAGCAGCGGTCAGGCCCAGGCGCCCAGGGGGAACGAGGACTTCGCCTGTTTGGGAACTGACAAGCCCTTTTTCGTAAAGCATTTGGCTAAAAATGGCCAGGGTGCCGCTGCCGCGACTGAAACCCGTTCCCACGATTTGCAGAGCTTCTTCGGGATTGGCTTCGGGGTGTTTGGCAAGCCAAGCGCTCGCCTGCGTTGCAAATTGGTTGTACGCCCTGCTGGCCGTCGCACGCATGCTATCCGTTGGATCGATGCCCGCTTCCCATGCACCTTCGCCCAGGTTGGTGCCGACGCCCTTCTCGTACACAACTCTGAGGTTCTCTGGATATGCGTCTTGCAGGCGCTCTGACAAATCAGACCAAAGACCGATATTGGTAGAGAACGCCGACCCGGACAACTCAGGGCGCAATTTGTCGTTGTTCGTCCCGTCGAAATGGCCCACAAAGACAAAATGCCGTCCGCTCGAGATGTCAAGCGAGGGCACCTGCGCGTCTGCGATGGCATCCACTTGCCGTTGCACGGCAGCAGTTTCGGTTGGTGTGAGTCTTTTGACGACTTCTGTCACCATATCTATTCCTCCCACGGGCCAACGCCCGAATCTTTGCTTTCTTCAAGCGAAACGCTTAACGAACTATCAGACCTTCCGGGTTCAGTTGCCATAGCTCAACCCACTTCTTGGGGTACTCACCCCTGGGCTTGGGTGGTGAATTGTCGGGGTAGAGTGTTTTGACATCCAGGTGCGCTGTCAGCCCCGGTCCATTCGGCACCACCCCCTCAGGCCTGCGCCCCACAGATCGATCATTAAGATCCACTTTGGGGACCCAGTAAATGAAAAGCCTGTTCTCAAACTGGTCGACCAAAAAGTAGATTGTTGTTCCGATCATCCGCTCTGGCGTAGGAAGGCGCGTAGTCATGTCCACCCGTTCTTCGTAGAACTCGCCTGTGCGCTTGTCACGCCATTTCACGTACACCAGGTCAGGCACGGGAGTTTCGCCTCCCACGGATGGGCCGTTCAAGCCTCCTGAGCCTGGCTCTACTGACCGTTGCAAGCCCCCCGGGCCTTCCACAGCCTGGCCGTAGTGGAACTCCAAAACTTCCAGGTCGGGAGCATCCGCCTTGAAGTTTGCTTGAACCATGTGATCAACAAAGACTTTCGCTTTGATGCCGTTTTTCCCTACTTCGCCTTTTGCTTCTTTCTTCACTTCCTTCGCCTCCTCCTTGACCGCATTGCCACCATCGGTGTTGCCGTTGGTGCAGCCAGCTTGAAGCCCAACGAAGAACACGCACGACATCAAGGCGGGCATCAGGCTGTGGCGAGTGAAACGCAAAAGCAATGGTGTGTTCATGGCAATGGAGTGACGCGGCGTTGCTTAGCGCGGCGTGGCGTTGCGTTGCGTGGTATTGGTTCTTCGGTTGGGCGGCAGTCTATGCAAGCGCCCAATCAACCAAGTTTTGTGGCCACTGAAATGTGTGACCAAACGCAGTGGAAGGCCTTGGTCGGGGCGACGACCAAAACTTGCGTCACTGCGTGTGCTGGCAAGTGGCCAAACCGTTGGGACTGTTCGGGTCGCCCTTGTATTGCAGCGGAGAGCCAGGGCCTTCCCACTCACGGTTGGGCTTGTCGGCGCGCACACCTGCCGGGCAAATGGACTCGTAGGAAGGAATCCACTGGGGGTTCACCGGATAACAGACAGCTGTCCAGGCCGGTGGCACCGTAGCCACCCAGCAATGCGCCGGGTAGCCAAACTTGCAGAAGCTGAAAACATCTTGCTCATAGGGCAGCGGCTGCAAAAACGCACCCTGCCCTTTGCCGACGGCAAGTGCGTCGCAGGCATTGCCTTGGGCCATGGCGTCGTTGGCTCCCATCAAGGCGCCAACCGCCAAGGCGCCTGCAGCCAGCCAGGAGCGCGTGGAAAGCTTTGTGCGCGGTGGGCAATCGATCGTTGCGTTGGGCATGATGGTAGTCCTCACTGTGTTCGTTCTGGGATGACTCGCCGTTGAAGAAAGGATGTATGGAGGGCGGCTCAGTCTTCGGTGGGCGTCACATCCGCCGTTTCCGCATGGCGCAGGAACTCGTGGTTGTTGGCCATGTACATGTCGCGGCGGCGCTTGAGGCCTTTGCGTCGGGCATGGAACTCGGGCAACCAGGAGTCCGGGTCTTCAGGTGTCGGGTGAGTGGCCAGGAGCTCGTTGAGAATTTCGACGTTGTCGCTGGAGCCGGAGAGCACGGCAAGTTCGTCGTCCATGCCGTTGAGGTTAAGCTGGCACAGCACGGCGTTGTGGCCTTGCTTGACCAGGAAGCAACGGCTGCGCTCGTCGAGCTTGACGATGAGTTCGTATTCGGCCCGGGTGAGTTTGAGGCCGTCAAGGTAGTCGCGTTCGTCGGCGTTCGGGTTGGGCAGCAGGATCATGGTGGCGGTCTGCTCGATGAGCGCCGCCGAAATGTCGGTATTGATCGCGTCCTGCGGACTTTGCGTGGCAAAAATGCCCAGACCGTTTTGCTTACGAATGGTCTTCTGTTTGTTCTTGGCAAAGTCCTTCAGGCCACCCTTGCCTTCCAGCACCTTCCAGAACTCGTCCATGACGTAGATGAAGGGCCGGCCGTCGATGAGCGACTCCATGCGATGAAGCAGGTATTCGATGATAGGTTCGCGGGTGCGGTCGTCTTCAATGACTTCGGTGTAGTCGAAGCCGATGATGTTGGCGTTGCCGAAATCGATGTTGTCGACCGGATTGTCGAACACCCAGCCGGAGGGGCCGCCCTGGCACCAGAGCGATAGAGCTTCGTAGAGGCTGCCTTCGCCCATGTTGGGCAGGCTCTTGCGCAGGTTGGTCATGGTGCGCAAGTGCATAGGGGTGTCGAGAATGGCCCGCACGGCACGAATAAGGTCTTCCTGCTCGGTGGCGGTGTAGCGGTCTTTGCCACACAAAGTCTGCAGCAGTTCGATGATGAACTGCTCGTTCTCTGGCGTGTTCTCGCACTGCAGCGGATTGAAGCCAGTGGGCTTGCCTTTCTCCAGAGTGAAGTAACGGCCGCCGCAAGCCTGGATGAAAATCTGCGCGCCCTTGTCTTTGTCAAAGAAGAAAACCGTGGGTTCCGGGTCGAGCTTTTGCAACTCGGCCAGCAGGAAGTTGATGAGCGCGGTTTTACCGGTACCGGATTTACCGATGACCATGGTGTTGGCGATGGCCTTTTCACCGATGGAGTATTCGTGCGGTTTGGTGGCGTGGAAGTTGAAATGGAAAGCCTGATTATTCAACGACTGCAGCACCGTGATCGATGGCCCCCAGGGGTTGAAGTTGGCCTTACCGGTGGCGAAGTTGTGCAGCGGGCTCAAGCCCAGGAAATTGAGCGAGCTGAGATTGGCCAGCCTCGGACGGAAACGCCAGTTGGCCGGAAGCTGCGCGTAGAACGCGGCTGCCACAGCCACGTCTTCCTTGATGGTGACGAAGCTGGCTCCCGAGAGCTGCGCACGCGCCTGGGCCACGTAGAGATAAAGATCGTCTTGCGTCGGTGCAAAGATGGCCAGGTTGAAGTGGTATTGGCCCAGCACAAAGTTGCCCGAGGCCAACTGGTCCATGGCGTGATCGAGCTCAACGATCTGGCTGACAGCCTTGTCTTCCGACGAGATCATGGCGCCCTTGGTCCGCTGCAGCGCCTTCATGGAGTCGAAACGACTCATGGGCGAAAACGAGTGGGTGACGATGTACTCGAAGTCGAGGTATTTCAAGCCATTGAGAATGCCAGGATAGGAGCTATCGGCATACTCCTTGATGTTGAGCATGGCGCCAAAGTGGTTGTCGCCATCGGGTGTGCGGACGGCAAAGTCCCCACTCCCCGGCTGGAACATGTGACGGCTGACCGGCAGGTAGTCGTATATGGGCGATGGCAGAACGGGCACCGGCTCGTCCACGTGGTTGAGCAGATAGCTGAAGAACTCCAGGTTCTCAGAAAACAGTTGACCGTGAATGCTCTCGTACAAGCCCAGACGATACGGGGAATAGTCGACCAGCAGAGCTTCGACGTTGCCGGCCAGTTCATAGATTTTGTCGAGGGCCGTCTTCTCCTGTTGCTTCAGGACTTCCTGATCCCGAGACAAGGCGGTCAAGCGTTTACCGCTGACCACTGGCCTGTAGATCATGGTCAGATACAGTTCATTCTGCATCAGCCGCTGGGTAGACAGTCGCTCGTAGTATTTGTCGTGCAACTGTTGGCTGAAGGTGGCGCGGAAACGCGCATCGTCGCGAATGGGCCGGCGGCGGCGAACGTCGTGCGACCAGAAGGCCAGGTTCTCGAAATCGGGGGCGCGCAAGCTTTGCAGCAGGGCGTTGAAGGTCTTGTGACGGTGCTCCAGTTCCCAGTCTTCGCGCCCCACGAACGGAAACCCGCTCAGCAGCCAGGTGATGAGGTAGTCGCCCTCACGGGTCTTGATGACGTGGGTGTCCACGTGCGTGCTCAGCGGAATGAAGTTGCTGTAGTTGGCATCAGGGCTGAACATAAGGCGGCTCGACTGGAATCAGATCTGGAACAAAAGGCACGGACGGCAGGCGCAGGGCTACTGGTCATAGCCGCGCATACGGACTGCGTCCTTGCGGTACTTGTGCGGCGTGAATACCCAGGCGCCGCCATACAATCCGTGGTTGCTGGGCAAGAACCGGAACACCAGGTTCAAACCTAGCAGGCGGAAGATCATTTCGTCCTTTTTTGCCATCATCCGCATGATGAGGATGGTGAACGGAATGGTCAGCAAGATCGCCAAGTGGAAGTACATGGCGAGCAGCAAAGGCCCGCCAGCCCCGATGAGGAACGGAATGTAAGGCACCCCGAGGATCATTGGGGGGCGGGTGCACCCCCTGAACAAGGCGTCTTTCTTCATGCGATCAGGCTTCGGCAGTGATCACCAGAGCAGGCGTGTGCAGGTTGTTGAAGGCACCGCATTGGGCTTCGGCCGATGTCCACTCTTCCACAAACCAGCCAGCGATAGTGGCAGCACCACCGATGAGCAGGCCGCCCACCAGAATTGGGGCCACTTCGCTCAGTCGCTTGTGTGCAAACGCAATCTGATAGCCAGCGAACACGATCGCGATGGTCACGATGGACACAGACGCCACGCGCAGCATGGTTTCAAAGTTCTTGAAGAAACCTTCTACGTTGGCGCAGGCCCCTGCAAAGCCCTCTGCGGCCATGGCGTCGGGGACAGTAGCCACTGCGACAGTTGCCAGCGCGGCCACGGACAGCATACGGAAGGCAGCGGATTTGCTCAATTTTCCGAAGTTCATGTTGACGCTCTCTTTCTTTCTCTCAATAGTGAAGTGTTGTGAAGCAAGGTTAGAAAACAAAGGATGTGTCAGAGCCATCTGAAGGCGGCTTGTCTGACTTTTCAGTCGAGTCGCTCGCATTGACCCGAGTGGGCACGACGGGAGCAACTGTCTTTTCAGGCGAGGCTGAAGACTCGATAAATTCGTTTCTGGCCACTGGCGCAGGCGCAACGCTTCGCGCAGGCTCTGCGTTGGCGGCCTCTGGATTGCTGGCCGAGTGCAGCAAACTGCCGCCTTTGACAGATCCAGCGTTGCCCGGCCCGCTGCGCAGGCGACGGTTGGAGACGATCAGCTTGCCCACGTCTTCAACGCCAGAGGCGCTGCCGGAGGCTGCTTCGCGAGAAGGGGAGTCGCCTGCGCCCTGCACGGCATCGGGATCTGGCAGAGGAAGTTGATCTGCCGGCAAGCCGGCGGTGCGACCCGCTTGCGCGGGCTCAGCGGTGGCGGGCTTGACAGCATTGCGACTGGGAACCGGGCCGATCAGGCGCGTCTTGAAGGGGTCGCCATTCACACCCACCACCTCGACAGGCACCTTGGCCAGCAAGTCTGCAACCGAATTTCCGGGCTTGGCCGCTGGCGCGCTGGGGCGTGTGGCAGCCGCCCTGGCCGGCGCAACGGGCGAAGCCGCTGGGGCGGAAGCACGGGTGACCGGCTTGCCGGGCATGATGGCACCCGGACCCGGCACAGGAATGGCCGGCCGGTCTTCCGCTGTGTCCAGGTCTTGCACAGGGCCCTTACGGCTGGTGACCACAGGCATGGCGATACCAGCGCTGGGCTGATGCTGACGCACGGCATAAGGTTCCGGATAGGCGCCAGGAACGGTGATAGCCAGGCCTCCAAACATGGTGACAACTTGAGGCGCGGCAGCCACTTGAGGCACAGCGGCAGCGACTTGCGGCTGCTCCGTTGCCACCGGATTGGAAGCGACGAGCGCCAAGCCATCGTCCTTGGATGGTTTGCGAGCCGCTGCCTTCCGGTTCTTGTACGGAATGACTTCTATGCCTGAGGGCGCCGCCGCAATGGCTGGCGCCTTACCTTTGCGCATGGAGGCAAAGATCTTTTGCACGTAGCCGTGTTCAAAGCCGGTGACGAAATTGCCCGAGTAGTAGCAACTGAAGGCTTTGCCCCAGTCCTGCGCACGGTCGTAACATTCACGAAGGATGCGCGAGCCGGCACGGAGGTTTGGGCAGATCTCGAAGGCTTGAGAATAGGACTGCAGACCGTACTTGGCGAGGTTGTAGCGGTTGACCTGCGCGATGCCGACCGAGAAGTTATAACCCTCAGATTTAAGCATTTTGACCGTGGCCAGCGCTTCTTCCAGATTGCGAGGTTGACGCGCAAGATAGCCACCCACAACGCCAATGGCGTAGGGATTGCGAGAGGATTCGACGTGCACGACGTGCTGCATCACCTCTTGCGGAACGGCAAGATCGGGGCAATCAAGCATGATTTGCAAGGGCTGCGGTCATGGCGCAAGGCGTTTTCAAGCACCAAACAGACAGTGAAGCTGCGGCTTGGACTTCTCTGCGTCCTCCCATGTCGCACCCCTTCTTCCTGTGAAATCCTGTTTTCCTGACAGATATGGTTTGGCCACTATTGTAACTTATGTACTATGAAAAAAGTCACGCATGACTGCAAGATCTGACAGGGTGCGCCCCCTATTTCAGGCATGGATTCAAGGGGAAAAACAACCACGGGAACGGCCGGAATAAGCTCAGACGCCGAAGTCACTCCACTTTTTTACAATGTGGAAGTTTGAGCATTTCTGCGCTCGCCTTTGGTGGCAGCCCACACGGCCAGAACATCGGACGTTTGCCGCACATCGTGAACACGAACGACAGAGGCACCATTCTGAACGGCGATCAGGGCGGCTGCCACGCTGGCCGTGACGCGATCGCTGGCGAGATCGTGCCCAGTCACCACGCCCAAAGAGGACTTGCGTGACCAGCCGGCCAGG
Organism: Hydrogenophaga sp.; assembly: GCA_050293865.1. GTDB lineage: Bacteria > Pseudomonadota > Gammaproteobacteria > Burkholderiales > Burkholderiaceae_C > Hydrogenophaga. The sequence continues at coordinate 13,089 of JBNKNN010000091.1, forward strand.
ATCGGAAAACCCAGGCTGCGCAGTTCGCGCTGGCGCGCCAACAATTCAAAGTTCTGTTCAACCGTCTTCCCAAAGCCGATTCCAGGGTCCAGAACAATGCGGTCGGCGCTGACGCCTGCATCTGTCAGAACGGCCGCCTGAGCTCTGAGGAAGTTGATGACCTGTTCTGTGGCCCCTCCCTCCATGGGTGCCGCCTGCATGGTTTGAGGATCGCGGTGCATGTGCATGAGACAGACACCGCAATCGCGGTGCTGCGCAATGACCTTGGCTGAATGAGGTTGGCGCAAGGCCCAGATGTCGTTGATGATGTCGACGCCCAGATCGAGCGCCTCTTGCATGAGCTCTGCTTTGTAAGTATCGAGCGAAACAGGCACACCAAGCTGCAGAAGCTCTCTGAGTACGGGCATGACACGCCTGCGTTCGGCTTCGAGCGGAACGGGTGGGCTGCCCGGGCGGGTCGACTCTCCGCCAACATCCAGAATGTGCGCGCCATCCCGGAGCAAGCGCTCGGCGTGGGCCAGCGCCGACTTCACGCCAAGGTATTTCCCACCGTCAGAGAAGGAGTCGGGTGTGACGTTGACGATACCCATGATGCGGGGCTCGCTGAGGTCGACGCGGTGGCGGGTGGTTTGCCAGACTTGAGAGAGATGGCGTAAAGACACGGGAGCAAACTCTGAAGTGACTGTTCCTTCAGAGGCTACCAAACTTTGCCCGAGTGCAGGTGACGAGACTCTCCGAACGCCGCGAAGAGCCAGCAGTCTGCCGGTTGTGCGCGATCAGCAGTGCCTCAGCCTCAAGCCAAAGTCATTGGGTGGAGCTGAGCCAGCTTGGAGGTAAACGCATCCTCCCCTGTTGACAGCGACCATAGGCTGCGAATGTTGGTCGCACGGAAGGCTGGGGAAGGAGGGGTGTGGGTGTCAGTGCTTCTGAAAGCTGGCAGTGGCTTTGCCGCACTGTTCTGCAGACAACGCGTCCTCGACCGATGAGCCCAATTCGCCTTGCAGTTGTTTGCTCAGGAGGGCTGCGTGCTCATCAACTGCCAAGTGATACGGATGGTTCTCCTGAGCCAATGTGGCGAACATGGCCCGGGTACCCATCTTGAGATCGGCGCTATGGATACCTACCCATTGACGCATGGATTTGCCGTAGACGTCTTTCCCGTCATGGAGTCTGCGATCACAGTCCAGGAGCACTCTCCCGTATAGCTTGCGCACGGCATACGCGTTCAATCCCGCGCGCACCTGAGGTGAAATCTCGAACGGGCGCTCGACGCGTGGCTTGCCATCCTGCTTGCGCTCGATACCTTCCATCAGCACCGCGACGTTTTTCTCTCCCCCTGCCGCACTGCCTGCGTATTGGCCATTTAGGTAGACCTGGTGATCAGGTACGCCAAAAACTTTGATGGGCGCTTCGAACGCAGGCGTCTGCCGTCAAGGCGCCCATTGGACCAGGACGTATGACCAGTCTTTCCGTCCGCGCTCTGCGACACCTTGAGCAAACCGTTTGTCGGCACCGACGCAATAGCCGCATTTCGGATCCGGAGAAGTGAACAAGACCACAACCTTGTCTTGCTTGGCTACAAAACCGGCTATCTCGTCAGGCTTGAGTTCTGCGACGGAGGTGCCTGCCCACGCTTGGGCAGTCGATACAGCCACCAGTACTCCGGTTGAGACCATTCGCCACACGCTCACGCTCACGCTCACGATGTTGCCCAGCCTTGAGTGCGCGTTCGCGCGCGCCGCCACGTCAACATCAGTTGTGGCTGTTGTGGCCTTCTTTTCTTTTTTTTTTGCTGCAGCTGTTGCTGTTGCTGTTGCCGTCGCTGTTGCAGCGCTGGTGTTACTCGTGGTCAATGACGTCCTCCCGGGTAGTTGTTGCGTTCACCACCTTTGCCGAGAGGAGAATCGGAAGACTTGCAACACCTTTGTATGACTCCTATCCGCCGCCCACAAAAAAAAGCGCCTCCGGCATCGGAGGCGCTTCTCTTCTCTTTTGGGGCCGGGGCCGGTTCAAACTGATCCAGCTCAGGCCGTGGTCGGTGTCGGGTCAGTCGAGACTGCCGGCGTACCCCCACCACCGCTGTTGCCATCTCCAGTGGGGTTTGGCGGCGACCAGTCTTTCGGTGGACGCGGCGGCTTGCCGGCCATGATGTCGTCGATCTGGTCGGCATCGATGGTTTCCCATTCGAGCAGCGCCTTGGCCATGGCGTGCATGCTATCGGAATGCTCTTCGATCAGATTGCGTGCCAGCGTGTACTGCTCGTCAATGATGCGACGGACTTCGGCATCGACCAACTGCATGGTTTGCTCGGAAATATTGGTGGTCTTGGTGACAGAGCGGCCCAGGAAGACTTCACCTTCGTTTTCTGCATACACCATTGGCCCCAGTGCCTCGGACATTCCGTAGCGCATGACCATGTCACGGGCGATGTGGGTCGCACGTTCGAAGTCGTTGCTGGCGCCTGTGGTCATCTGATTCATGAACACCTCTTCCGCGATTCGCCCGCCAAACAGCATCGCGATCTGGTTGAGCATGAACTCTTTGTCCTGGCTATAGCGGTCTTGCTCAGGCAGGCTCATCGTCACACCCAACGCTCGCCCGCGGGGAATGATGGTGACCTTGTGTACCGGGTCACACTTGGGCAGCAGCTTGCCGATGAGTGCGTGGCCGGCTTCGTGGTAAGCGGTGTTCCGGCGCTCTTCTTCCGGCATGACCATGCTCTTGCGCTCGGGGCCCATGAAGATCTTGTCTTTGGCCTTCTCAAAATCCTGCATCTCGACAAGGCGCGCATTGCGGCGCGCAGCCATGAGGGCTGCCTCGTTGCAAAGGTTGGCCAGATCCGCTCCGCTCATGCCCGGCGTGCCGCGGGCAATGATGCTGGCGTTGACATCGGTGCCAAGGGGCACTTTGCGCATGTGGACGTTGAGAATCTGCTCACGGCCCCGGATATCGGGCAGTGTCACGTAGACCTGACGGTCAAAACGACCTGGACGCAGCAGCGCGGCGTCGAGGATGTCCGGACGGTTGGTAGCAGCCACGACGATCACACCGAGGTTGGTTTCGAAGCCGTCCATCTCGACCAGCATCTGGTTGAGGGTCTGCTCTCGTTCGTCGTTACCGCCACCCAGGCCAGCGCCACGCTGGCGACCCACTGCGTCGATTTCGTCGATGAAGATGATGCAGGGAGCGTTTTTCTTGGCGTTTTCGAACATGTCACGGACGCGGGCCGCACCAACGCCAACGAACATTTCCACGAAATCCGAGCCAGAGATGCTGAAAAACGGCACCTTGGCTTCGCCGGCAATGGACTTGGCCAACAGGGTTTTACCCGTGCCCGGAGGGCCGACCAGCAGCAGGCCACGCGGGATGCGACCGCCGAGCTTCTGGAACTTCTGAGGATCCTTGAGGAAGTCGACCACTTCCTTGACCTCTTCCTTCGCTTCATCGCAACCGGCGACGTCGGCAAAAGTAACGGAGTTGTTGTTCTCGTCCAGCATGCGCGCTTTGCTCTTTCCAAAGCTGAACGCACCGCCCTTGCCGCCGCCCTGCATCTGGCGCATGAAATAGATCCAGACCCCGATCAACAGGAGCATCGGACCCCAACTGACGAGCAAGGTCATCAGGAAGGAGCTTTCCTCCTTTTGGCGGACGTTGAACTTGACCTCGTTGTTGATCAGGTCGTTTACCAAACCCTGATCGAGCTTGGTGGCATTGGTCTTGATCTGTTTGCCGTCTTGAGTTTCGGCGACGATCTCGGTCCCGTTGCTGCCTTCGACAATGGTGGCGCTCTTGATGCGGCTGCTTCGGACATCGGACAGAAAATCAGAATAGCCCACCGGTGCGGCAGCAACGTTTACCCGACCTTCCACGCTGCGGAAGAGGACGAACATCGCCATGAGAATAACGAGCCAAATGGCGATTTTGGAGAACCACTGGTTGTTCAAGTGCGGCTCCTTGAGACTTGTAGATAGAGGCTGGAATGACAGCAGATTGAGATCATTTTAGGCGTTTCAAGAGCAGGGGTCTTGCAAAAGGTCAAGGCCCTGACCCTAACAGGGTAAGTTTGACCGTTTCGATCGGCGTCGGACGAGTGAACAGATGCCTATTTAAGGCCCTTTCCAATCAAAAAGGTTTCCGAAGATCTGTCTCGGGAGGATTTGGGTTTGAGCGACTTGACCGTTTTGAAGGTCTGGCGGAACAGCTTGACCAGGTCGTCATAACCGGGGCCATGGAACAGTTTGACCACCAGGGCCCCGTTGGACACCAGATGCCGCGATGCGAAATCGACTGCCAACTCGATGAGGTGGCTGATTCGTGCGGCGTCGGCGTCGGCGATGCCTGAGAGGTTGGGGGCCATGTCGGAGACAACCACATCAACGGCGTCTTTGCCCTTTGACCGAAGAGCGTCTTCGAGCTGGGCCAGTACCTCGTCCTCGCGGAAGTCGCCCTGGATGAAATGCACGCCCTCGATCGGCTCCATAGGCAGGAGATCAAGCGAGATGATGGTGCCATTGAGTTCCCCCACGGCCGCTCCATCGGGATTGAAGCGGCGGCGCAGGTATTGGCTCCACGCACCGGGCGCCGAGCCAAGATCCACCACACAGTCGCCGGGTTTGATCAGACCGAAGGTTTCGTCGATCTCCTTGAGCTTGTATGCGGCGCGAGCGCGATAGCCCTCTTTCTGGGCTTGGCGCACGTAGGGGTCGGTCACGTGCTGGTTGAGCCAGGCTTTATTGACCTTTTTGCTGCTGGTCTTGACTTTGATGCCCATGGCGCCAGATGAGGAAGATTGAAAGAGAGACGTGCTAACGTTGAAAAAAGCGCCAAACCCCCAGTTTGGAGGCGGCATTCACCGATAATTGTCCCATGCCTCAAATACAACTGACCCCTGCCCAGCGCAAAGCCTTTCGCGCTGACGCCCACCACCTCAACCCGGTGGTGATGATTGGCGCCGATGGCCTGACGCCCAATGTAGCCAAGGAAGTGGACGCGGCGCTCAAGGCGCACGGCCTGATCAAGGTTCGCGTGTTCAGCGATGACCGCGCGGGGCGCGAAGCCATGCTCCAGCAACTGGCCGATTCGCTTTCGGCCGCTCCCATACAGCACATAGGCAAACTACTCGTTCTTTGGCGTCCGGTGGCAGAGAAAGAGCGAGAGCTGGACGAAGACCGCATGCGTGGCCCCAAGGAGGTAAAAATCCTCAAATTCAGCAAACGCGGTGGTCAGAAGCCTGAAATGAAGGTGGTGAAAGTGCTGGGCAATCAGCGTCTGACCAAAGGAGGCCAGGTCAAGCGAGCCAAGCAACGCCAGAGGAGCCTGAAAAAGGGCGCTGGCGACTGACGACCCGGCCTTTCCGTTCAACACCTGAGAAGTCCATATTTACTGACGATATCGCATGACCACTGACGACGCCAACGCCAATCCGCTCCTCAACATTCACGACCTGCCCGCCTTCGATGCCATTCGGCCAGACCATGTGGTGCCGGGCATCGAGGCGCTGTTGGTGGACGCAAACAAGGCGCTGGAAACGGTAACGGCGGATAGCTTTCCGGCGGAATGGACAGCTCTTTCGCGAGAGCTGGACGTCGCCACGGAACGCCTGGGCGAGGCCTGGGGCGCTGTAAGCCACCTCAACGGCGTGGCAGATTCTCCCGAGTTGCGCGAAGCGTACAACGCAGCCCTTCCCAAGGTAACGGACTACTGGACACGCCTTGGCGCCGACGAGCGGCTTTATGCCAAATACAAAGCCATCGACCCGGCTTCGCTGACCGACGAGCAAAAACAGGCACTGAAGAACTCTTTGCGCGCTTTCGTTCTGGGCGGCGCGGAGCTCGAGGGTGAGGCCAAGGCGCGTTTTGCCGAGTTGCAGGAACGTCAGGCGGAGTTGACACAAAAGTTCAGCGAGAACGCTCTTGACGCGACCGACGCTTTCGCGCTCTTCGCGGAGGCGGACGAGCTTGAAGGCCTACCCGAAGACGTCAAGGCTGCAGCAAAAGCGGCTGCCGAGGCCGACGGAAAAGACGGCTTCAAGTTGACGCTGAAGATGCCTTGCTACCTGCCTGTGATGCAGTTTGCCAGCAGCAGCGCTCTGCGGGAGAAGATGTACAAGTCGTACGTGACACGTGCCAGCGACCAGGCCGAAGGCGACGGGGCGAAGTTTGACAATACAGCCATCATGGTCGAGCTTCTGGCTCTTCGCCATGAAGAAGCGCAAATGCTGGGGCACCGTCACTTCGCCGACGTGTCCCTGGTGCCCAAGATGGCAGACACGCCCGAGCAGGTGGCCCAGTTTCTGCGCGATCTGGCCACCAAGGCCCGACCGTTTGCCGAAAGGGATTTGGCGGACTTGCGTGAATTCGCTGCAAGGGAACTGGGGATGAACGATCCCCAGCCCTGGGACTGGCCCTACATCAGCGAAAAGCTCAAGGAAGCCCGATACGCCTTCAGTGAACAAGAAGTGAAGCCGTATTTCACGGCGCCCAACGTGCTCGCCGGCCTGTTCGGAATTGCCGAGAAGCTGTTCGGGGTTCGCATCAAGGAAGACACTGCGCCCGTGTGGCACGAGAGCGTGAGTTTTTATCGCATCGAGCGCGACGGGGCAAAAGGGGCGGAGCTGGTGGGACAGTTCTACCTGGACCCATCGGCCCGGAAGGGCAAACGTGGTGGCGCCTGGATGGATGACGCGCGTGGTCGCTGGATGCGCCCCGACACCAAGGCCCTGCAGACCCCAGTGGCGCACCTGGTGTGCAACTTTGCTGACGGGTTGGTCAAGAATGGTGTGCGCCAGCCACCCCTGCTCACACACGACGACGTGACCACCCTATTCCATGAATTCGGCCACGGCTTGCACCACATGCTGACCCAGGTGGATGAGTCCAGCGTGTCGGGCATCAGCGGCGTGGAATGGGATGCGGTAGAACTGCCCAGCCAGTTCATGGAGAACTTCTGCTGGGAATGGGACGTGCTCCAACAAATGACTGCGCACGTGGACACCGGCGAGCCACTTCCTCGCGAGCTGTTCGACAAGATGGTGCGTGCCCGCAACTTCCAGAGCGGGCTGCAGACGCTGCGCCAGGTGGAGTTTGGCCTGTTTGACATGCTGCTGCACAGCCGCATGGAGCCTCCGACCGACGGCTCGGATATCCTGGGTCTACTGACCGAGGTTCGGCAGGAGGTGGCACTGATGATGCCCCCGGCTTACAGCCGCACAGCCCACACTTTCAGTCACATCTTCGCTGGCGGCTATTCAGCCGGCTATTACAGCTACAAGTGGGCAGAGGTGCTCTCTGCAGATGCCTACGCAGCGTTTGAAGAAGCAGCCAAAGCAGGAGCTGGCAGCACTGTCGACCCAGAAACGGGAGCACGGTTTCGTGCTGCCATCCTGGAAGCCGGTGGAAGCCGCCCGGCCATGGAGTCCTTCAAGGCCTTCCGGGGACGCGAACCCAGTATTGACGCCCTGCTGCAACACCAGGGCATGTCCGAAAGTACTTCCGCCGCATAATGCTCGCAAAGGAGTCCTGCAACCGATGACCACTGCCCACGCTCTCAGCAAAACACCGCTGGCCCTGGCCTCCGCATTGACGTTGGCCTTGGGCCTCATGACCGCGCCCGCGCATGCTCAGATCTACAAGATTGTGAACCCCGATGGCACGGTGACATTTACCGACCACCCGCCAGCGGTCGGCAAGGGAAGCCAGAAGGCTCTAAAGGTTTCCGGCGCTTCTAGTGGAACGTCGACCGCCAGCTTTCCTCCAGAGTTGCGAAAAGCGGTCGGGACGTACCCCGTGACCTTGTACTCGGCGGAATCGTGCAAGGGTTGTGACCAGATTCGTTCTCTGCTGACCAAGCGTGGTGTTCCGTTTTCTGAGCGCACGGTCAGCACCAAGGGCGATTACGACGAAATCCAGAAGATTTCTGGCGCGCGATCTGTGCCCGTTCTCAAGATAGGCTCGAAAGTCATGAGTGGGACGACCGACAATTCGATCAACAAGTACCTGACTGCAGCCGGCTATCCAGCCGAATCCGTTTTGCCTGACGGCTACAAACCTGCGCCAGTCAAGCCGCTCACTGAGAAGGCGCCGACACCTGCGCCAGAAGAAGCACCCCAGCCGGAAGCAGAAGTGAACCAGGCTCCACAAGCGCCCGGAGGGTTCAGGTTCTAACCGCAACTACCCGCCCCAACCAGTCACGGGTGATGGAAAGCAACAAGAAAGGCCGCTTGAAACAGCGGCCTTTTTGTTTTCTGTCGCCTACCTTTGTTGGTGCGCCATCAGAAGGTCATTGTTTTGACGCCTTCGCTTGTTCCCAGCAGGCAAACACTGGCCTTCTGGTGGGCAAACACGCCCACCGTGACCACCCCCGGCCACTGGTTCACTTCAGACTCGAACCCCAAAGGGTCAGTGATCTGCAAGCCGGTCACGTCCAGGATGTGCTGGCCGTTATCGGTGACC
>JBNKNN010000092.1:0-10382 GCA_050293865.1 Hydrogenophaga sp.
GTGCGATGGGATACACCGTGATGCCGCTGGCCATGAAGCCGGATTCGGGGGAAGCTCCCGCCGGCGCGACCGAACTGGAAGCCTGGCTGGCTGGCAAGACAACACTGGTTCTTGGGCCCTCCGGTGCAGGCAAGAGCACTCTGGTCAACCATTTTGTGCCCCATGCGCAAGCGCAAACCGGAGAGATCTCCCGCGCACTGAATTCCGGCAAACACACGACAACCAGCACCACCTGGTACTGGCTGGACGATGCACGTCAGGCAGCTCTCATTGATTCACCAGGGTTCCAGGAGTTTGGCTTGAGACACATCGAAGCAATGGATTTGCCTCGGTGGATGCCTGACTTGAGAGCACATCTGGGCGAGTGCCGTTTCCACAACTGCTCGCATTTGCACGAGCCCGGTTGCGGGGTGCGAGACCATGTCGCCGAGGATGGCAACAGCGCCTCGTCACCAGAAGGACTGGCGCAGCAGGCCATTCATCCGAGCCGCTATCAAATTTACGCGGAGCTGTTCGCCGAGCTGACCGAGCCACAGCGCTACTAAGGCAAAACTACACCGCTGTTGTCAACTGTTGAGCATGGCAAGCATCAGCAAAGCCAGCAAGAACATCCACAGCAATACCGTCCGCCACACCAGCCCCACAGCACTGGCCAGGTGCGCCAGTTGGGGCTCCGCCCTGCTACCGGCGTCGCCCACCTCTTCCGGATCCAGCGACTCCAGTCGGGCAGAGAGGCGAACGTTCAATGCACCTGCCGTCGTGGCCAGCAAGACGCCATCATTTCCTTCTCCATGGCGTTCGGTTTCTCCCCGCCAACTGGCCAGGGCCTCTTCAAAGTTACCCACCACTGCGAAGGCAAGTCCAGTGGCGCGCGCGGGCACGAAGTCGACCCATTGCCATGCCTGGGACGCTGCGGCGGTCAGTGCCGCCGATGGCGTTCCATCTGGCCGTGGCCGCCAATTGCGCGACAGGTACTCGGCCATTCGATAGAACAAGGCCCCTGCCGGCCCCAACCCCAGCCACCAGCCGATCAAAAAAGTCAGGAGCACACCAAAGACATGACGGTGAGCCGCCAGCACCGAATGGGCAATAACCTGCCGAAGCAGTTCAGCACGGGGCAGGCTGGTGACGTCCACGCGAAGCCATTGAGCCAAACCCTGACGTGCAGCCAGTTCATCACCGGCCTCCAGGGCCTGCCGGATGTCGGTGAAATGGTGACTGAATTGCCGGAAGCCCAGGGTCAGGTAGAGGACAGATACAACCCAGACAAACTCGAGCACGATGCTGATGCGTCCCAGCGCCAGATGGATCACATAGACCAGCAAAGCAGGACCTACCGCAGCACCGACCCAGGCAAGCCATCCGTGCGCCTGCTGTCCGGCATCCATGTTGCGCCGTACCGCGCGCGCCCATGCCCGCAATCCGGAATGGATGGGGTTATCGAATGCCAATGGACGTACCTGCTCAATCAGGAGCGCCAGCAAGACGGCAATAAAGCTCATGTCTTGATCATACCGAGAGACCAGGCGGATTCAGGCACAAAGCAAGCGATAGAAGTTCCGCAACATGCCGGCTGTTGCGCCCCATATGAAACGCTCGTGCTCGCCATCCATATACGGCATGGAGAACCACTGGCGCTGGACGCCGCCCAGATTGACGACATGCCGGCGATGGTTGGCCGGATCCATCAGGAATGGCAATGGCACCTCAAACACCGCATCGACTTCATGGGGATTGGGCGAAACATCGAGCTCGGGCCGAACGAGGGCAACCACTGGCGTGATGGTAAATGACGAGCCCGTGATGTACTGCGGGAGCGTACCAAGCACCTCGACCAATTCTGGTGCCAGCCCCACTTCCTCCTGAGCCTCTCGTAAAGCACCTGCCGCTGCATCAGCATCTGCGTCATCCAGACGTCCGCCTGGAAATGCGACTTGACCGGAGTGGGTCGACAAATGCTGGGTGCGCTGGGTGAGCAGCACGGTCAGATCGTCCCGCATGACCAGTGGAATGAGGACAGCGGCATCAGCGGGCGGGCGGTCCATGAACTTCGGCTCCTGTCGCAACTCAGGCGTCCAACGCGGTGGCCTGGCAAACAGTTCCCGCAGCCCGTGCGGCGTCATTCGCTCCGCTCGAGCCACGGGCAGTCCGCGGTCCGACGCGTCGTCAACGACAGGGATCTCGCGAGGATCGAATGTGGGCAAAGGGCGCATGGATGCAAAGCATAGCTGAGAAAGGCGAGAGATCCGGTCACGCGTCAGCCATGGGCCGCAACCGGATGCTCAGAATAAGAAGAGCGTCCGTCGTCCGAGCATAAAAAAACCGCCCTTGCGGGGCGGTTCCTTGCTCAAGGCTGAGAGGCTGTCGTTTATCGACGAGCGCCCAGTTTTTCCTTGATACGTGCCGACTTGCCGCTGCGCTCACGCAGGTAGTACAGCTTGGCGCGACGCACGTCACCACGGCGCTTGACTTCGATGCTGGCGATCCGCGGGCTGTAAAGTGGGAAGGTACGCTCGACGCCTTCTCCATTGGAGATCTTGCGAACGATGAAGCTGGAGTTCAGGCCGCGGTTCCGGCGAGCAATCACCACACCTTCATAGGCCTGGACACGTTTGCGGTTGCCTTCAACCACGTTCACGCTGACAACAACCGTGTCACCGGGGGCGAACGAAGGAATGTCCTTGTTCAGGCGAGCAATTTCTTCCTGCTCGAGGGTCTGGATCAGATTCATGATTTCCTCATTGCGATCATGACTGCGCAACACGCTATTTCTGGACACCGGGCAGCGAACCTGCCGCGATTTCATCCAGGGGCTCCAGGGCGTCCTGTCGGACGGGTTGCCAGGCTTTCGCTATACCAAAGCCCTTGAACCATGCCGAGGAACCGGCCAGTCAGAGGATCGAAAACATTCGATTATAGCTTTTTTTTCCTTCCAGGAAAGATTCATCCTGGCGACTCAGCAGACCCTTTGATCTCGCGTCTTCCAGCAGGTCGGGGCGCAATTTGTCGGTCAGCGCCAGACTCCGTTCGCGCCGGTAGCGCGCCACTTTTTCGTGGTGCCCGCTGAGGAGCACTTCGGGAACCTGCTCGGCGCCATTGGGGCCTTTCCAGATTTCGGGGCGCGTGAAATGCGGACTGTCCAACAAGCCATCCAGGGCCGCGTTGAAGCTGTCTTGCTGATGACTTCCCTCATCTCCCAGCACCCCAGGCATCAGCCGCGCCACAGCGTCAAGCAAGGCCAAGGCAGGAATTTCCCCACCAGACAAAACGAAGTCGCCCATGCTGATCTGGCGATCGACACAGGCATCGATGAAACGCTGATCAATTCCTTCGTAGCGGCCACAAACCAGAATGGCGCCTGTCGAGCGTGACCAGTCTTCTGCCGCAGCATGGGTCAATCGGTCCCCGATGGGAGCAAAGAGCACCACTGGGACCTGCCCTTCCCCGGCTTCCCCGCGGTCGGCACGGATCGCCCTCAGACATTGCCACAAGGGTTCAGCCATCATGACCATGCCGGGGCCTCCGCCAAATGGCCGATCATCTACCCGCCGATAGTTGCCTTCAGCAAAGTCGCGAGGGTTCCACAGCCGAACATCGACCTGGCGGCTTTCGAAGGCTCGGCGCGTGATGCCGTTCGTTAGAAATGGCTGAAAAAGCTCGGGGAAAAGGGTGATGACGTCAAATCGCATGGCGGCGCAAGGTCCAAAGGAGAGAGGACCAGAACGTCAGTAGTCGGGCTGCCAATCGGCGACGATACGTCCCTCGGCCACGTCGACTTCGTCGATATAGGCATCAACAAAGGGAATCATCCGCTCGCCTTCGCCCTGCCCATCTACAGTGTCGAGCGGAAACCGCAGAACCAGAACCGAATGGGGCCCGGTAGACATCAAGTCATACACCTGGCCGAGGTCCACTCCCTGCCGGTTAGTCACCTTCAGTCCGATGAGATCGACCCAGTAGAACTCACCGTCTGGTGCCGGCGGAAACGCTGCGCGGGAAACAAAAATCCGGACGCCCTTGAGCGATTCGGCCAGCGTCCGATCATCCAAACCCTGGAGATGCGCCACGATGCCATCACTGTGACTTTTGATGCCTTGCACCCGCACACGGGTCGGACCCATGACGGCAGGAACAGCCATCGGCTTGCCATTGGCTGCAGCGGGTCGACTCCGGGCGGCCGCAGGCAAGAGGTACCACTCTTTGGCTTTGAAGAGCACCTCGGCGTCGGAGCTGTAGGCCTGAACGTGGATCCAGCCTTTGACCCCGTAGGGTCCATGAAAACGGCCCAGTTCGACCGCGTCGTCCGGCAAGGACGCTGGGTCGAAAGGGCCGTCGCTTGCTACCACAGGGGTGGTCAGCCTGACGTGATCAGGCAGCAGCCTTCGAGGCAGCAGCGTGTTGCTTGACCAAGCGGGCAACGGTGTCGGAAGGCTTGGCGCCCACGCCGGTCCAGTGGTTCAGGCGATCCACCGCAATGCGCAGAGGCTCTTCGCCACCGCGGGCCATGGGATTGTAGAAGCCGATGCGCTCAATGAAGCGACCATCGCGACGGTTGCGCTTGTCTGCGACAACGATGTTGTAGAACGGACGGGCTTTAGCGCCGCCGCGGGAGAGTCGAATGACGACCATGATTTATCCTTCGGGTGGTGATGCGTGGCAAAAACGCCAGGCACATTTCTCGCAACGCCTGAGACACACGACTGGCCACCCGGCCAGCGAAACGCCGCAAAACCAAAGATTATAACCAGTATTGAGGCAAATCCAAGCGACAATTGTCCCTCAGCCTCGACGCGCTCATCTTTCGCACTCTTTCCACACACCAGATGCCCATTATTCGCCCTGCCCAGGCCGAAGACCTGACCCGGATCACCGAGATCTATGGCTACCATGTGCTGCACAGCTCCGGTACTTTTGAAACCACACCACCCACCCAGGATGACATGCGAAACCGCTGGCTGGATGTTTGCGGCAAGGGCCTACCCTGGCTGGTGGTCTCGGACGGGGATGCCGATGACGGCAAGGTGCTCGGTTTCGCCTACGGGAACTGGTTCAAGCCGCGCCCTGCCTACCGCTACTCGGCCGAGGATTCCATTTATCTGGCACCTGAAGCCGCAGGCAAAGGCCTGGGCAAAGCCTTGATGGCTGAACTGCTCACTCAACTTGAGCTCGCTGGCGTGCGCACTGTCATGGCCGTGATCGGCGACTCACAAAACGCTGCATCGGTAGGACTTCACAAATCACTCGGATTTAAACCGGCGGGAACGATCAACGCTTGCGGCTGGAAATTTGGCCGCTGGCTGGATATTGTCTTGATGCAGCGCAACCTGGGACCGGGAAGCTCCTGCCCGCCCGACGCGGAGGAAGCCGACAGATGAGCCAGCGAAAACGCAACAAAACCGTCGCCACTTGGATCGCGGTCATTGGCGGCTCCCTGGGGCTGCACCGCTTCTACCTGCGTGGCCTGGGCGACTGGGTGGGTTGGCTGTTCCCCATCCCTACCGCGCTGGGCCTTTGGGGCATGCAGCGCATGGAAATCTACGGACAGGACGACAAACTCTCGTGGCTGCTCACTCCATTTTTGGGCATGAGCATCGCAGCGGCTTGCCTGAGCGCGATAGTGTATGCACTGACCGACAGGGAGAAATGGAACAACAAGTACAACCCCGAGCACCATCCGCAATCTCCCTCGGGCGCAACCAACTGGCTCACCATCGGCGCGCTGGTCTGCGCATTGCTCGGTGGTGCCGTGGCACTCATGAGTGGTATCGCTCTGAGCTTCCAACGCTACTATGAGCACGAAGTCGAGGTCAGCCGCGAATTGAGCCAGACACCCGACTGACCAAAGGATTCAAGTCAGAGTCACTGGGCGCCAGGGATGAGGGACATGACCAGCATGATCAAGGTCAGCGTCACGACCGAGGCGGCCGCGGACATCCCCATGGCCGTGGTCGTGAGTTCCTGCGCCACGTTGTAACGCTGAGCAAAAAGGAACACGTTGGCTCCGGTGGGCAGCCCCGCGCAAACCACCAGGATGGTCAACGGCAGGCCCGTCACGCCGTAAAACCAGGCGCTGACTCCAACCAGAACGGGCAAAAGCAGGTTCTTGCTCAGCACAACGGCCACCGCTGGCCGCCAGTGACCTGCAAACGACATTCGCGCCAGGCTGGCGCCCACCAACACGAGAGCCAGGGGACCAAAAGCACTGCCCAGCAGTTGCAAAGGCTTGTCGACCACCCCCGGCAACTGCCAGCCGCTCAGCCCAAACAGGAGGCCCGCAATGATTGGCAAAGGCACCGGGTGAATGACGGCACCCTTGATGGCCGACCATGCAGTGGCCAGCACATGCGGGGTATGGTTGCCGGCCAGCCGGGAATCGCGCGCAGCGGCGAGCTCCAGAACGATGGAGCCGATCGTCAAAAGAATGAGCGCGTGAACCGACACCAGCGTCAGGATCGTCACCAGGCCGGCCTCGCCATAAGCCAGGCCGATCATGGTGATGCCAATCATCACGAGGTTGGAGAATGCGCTCCCCAATCCCAGCACCACGCTACGGCAATTGAAGCCACGAAAGGCGATCAGGGCCAGCAGCATCCCGATCGTCGCAGTGAAATATGCAGCTACGGGTAGCAGATCCACTTCGTTCAGGTGAACGCTGCTCATCGTCCTGAACAGCAGAGCAGGCAGCAACAGCATGAACGAGAGATTGGACAGGTCCTTGACGGCGTCCGGCCTCATCCACTGACGTCGCGCTGCCACTATCCCCGCGCCGATGAGCAGGAACACAGGTGTCAGGGAGACGAAAACAGGATGGGACGCGAGGTTCACGGGCGCGATGGTAGCCTGAGTGGCGAAATCTTGCCTGTCACCGGACTGTCGCGACCATGCCATACAGGATTGTGAAGCTCGGTTGTGCCTTCCTACAATGCACCATCAGGAGCCAACTTGCCCATCTCACATTCTCTGCTGGCATTGGCTGTGGTCTTTGTCTGGGGCACCAACTTTGTGGTGATCCGCTGGGGCCTGGACGCCATGCCGCCATTCTTCTTCGCGGCGCTCAGGTTTGGCCTGTCGGCCATTCCTTTTGCTCTGTTCATGCCGCGTCCCAAGGTGCCGTGGAAGACGCTGGCGGCCTTCGGTGTGCTGCTGGGCCTGGGTCAATTTGGCCTGTTGTACTTTGCCATCGACGGGTACATTTCACCAGGCTTGGCCTCGCTGGTGGTCCAGGCCCAAGTGTTCTTCACCATCGGCATTTCAATGTTCATGCTTCGCGAGAAGCTGCAACGCTACCAAATGGTGGGGCTCTTGGCAGGGCTGGCGGGCCTGCTGGTCATTGCTGGTCACCTCGACGCGTCCGTCACCGTGACCGGACTGCTGCTGATTCTGAGCGCAGCGTTCTTCTGGGCCTGTGCAAACATGGTGGCCAAATCGGCTGGAAAGGTGAACATGCTGCATTTCACCGTCTGGGCGAGCGTATTCGCTGCGCCGCCGTTGATCGCGCTTTCATGGTTCGCTGAGGGCTGGGCAGCCATCCACCACGGTCTGGTCACTGCCACGCCGCTGGTTTGGGCCAGTGTGGCCTGGCAAGCCCTTGGCAACTCACTGTTCGGCTTTGGCGTCTGGAATTGGCTTCTCTCGCGCCACCCGGCGGCGGCAGTCACGCCAATGGCTTTGCTGGTACCAGTGTTCGGCTTGGGCGCTTCTGCCGTCAGCCTGGGAGAGGCCCTGCCCGGCTGGAAGCTGCTGGCGTGCGCCCTTGTGCTGGGCGGCCTGGCGGTGATCGTTCTTTGGCCTCGTTTGCGCGACCAGCTCGCAGGCTGAACACCTGCCAGCCATGGTTCAGGTTTTAGCCAGCTCGCGGAAGGTGTGGCGAAATTTCGCCACTTTGGGTCCTGCGACTGCAACGCAGTAGCCCTGGCCAGGGTTGCGCTCGAAGAAGTCCTGGTGGTAGTCCTCTGCCGGCCAGTAATTGGCCAGCGGCTCGACTTCGGTGACGACTTGCCCGGACAGGCCAGTCTCTCGCTCCCACTCCGAGATCACCTCACGCGCCACGGTCGCCTGTTCATTGTCTGTGTAGTACACGCCGCTGCGATACTGCGAGCCCACATCGTTGCCCTGACGGTTCAGCGTGGTGGGGTCATGGATGAGGAAAAAGATCTCCAGCAATTGTCGAGTCGACACTTGAGCGGGGGCATACCTGAGTTTGATCACCTCCACGCACCCGGTTCGCCCCGTGCAAACCGCCTCGTAGCTGGGCTGAACGACCTGGCCGTTGCTGTAGCCCGATTCCACGTCAAGCACGCCTTTGACCTCCTTGAACACGGCTTCGGTGCACCAGAAGCAACCACCACCGAGCACCAGTGTCTGTGAAGCTTGATCAGGTTGAAGGCTGGCATCAGTCATGGAGTGCTCTCTGCAAAAATTGAACCAATCGGGAGATCTATCATGGCATCGCAGGACGGAGCCTGCAAAGGTACTCTAAACCGGCTGCACCGAGCCCCTGACCGCCTGTACGAATGCCCCCAGCGCGGGTGCGCCTTCCGCGCCAAGTCCTCCTCTTGATGTTCTCCAGAGGCAATAGGTTTCATAGGGAGGTATGTCACCAGAGAGCGGCACGAAGCTGGCGCCTGGAAGAGCCGCCGCCCTCAACGAGGCTGGCACGAGGGCGACACCGAGCCCCTGACTGACCAACGACACCGCACTCAGCCAATGGCGCGACTCATACCTCAATTCAGGGTCGAAGCCCGCCCCCGCGCACATGGCAAGCAAGCGATCGTGATAGTCGGGAGAGACAGTTCGCGAAACCAGAGCGAATGGCTCGCCGCCCAACGAGGAAAGGGCAATGCGTTTGCGCCGTGCGAACGAATGGGCGGCTGGCAAGCAAGCCACGAAAGGCTGACTCGACACCTTGATCTGCTCAAAGCCAGCGGGCACACGGGTAGTATGAACAAAGCCGGCATCAAGGCGGTCGTTCATGAGTTCCGTCAGTTGGTCGCTGGAACTGAGCTCTTTGAGTACCACCCGCAATCGAGGGTGTTCGGCACCGAACCTGCGCAGCATGTCGGGCAGCCCCAGGTACAGAACTGTGCCTGCAAAGCCGATCGCCAGACTACCGGACATCCCCTCTCCCACGTCTCGAGCCTCGCGCATCATGCGATCGGCTTGCTCCAGCAACGCTCTTGCCGAAACCCGCAGCGCCTGACCTGCTGCCGTAAGTGCCACACCTCGATTGTTCCGCTCGAACAGGCGCGCCCCAATTGAAGCTTCCAGTTGCTGAATGCTCAAGGAAAGCGGCGGCTGTGTCATGGAGAGCCGCTGCGCTGCGCGCCCAAAATGCAGCTCTTCCGCCAATACCAGGAAGTAGCGCAGGTGACGAAGCTCGGTCGATATCTTTTCCATATCAATGAATAGTTTAACGATATTGGACATGAATCCACGGCGCGACCACAATCAGGTCCACGTCAAGTTTCAATTGCAAGGAGACGCCGCATGGCCAGCAGTAAAGCCCGCTTCAACTGGGAAGACCCGTTTGGGCTGGACGCCCAACTCACCGACGACGAACGCGCAGTCAGGGAAGCGGCCTACGCCTATTGCCAGGAACGGTTAGCGCCTCGTGTGACCGAAGCCTTTCGTCACGAAAAGACGGACACAGCCATCTTCCGCGAGATGGGCGAGCTGGGCCTCCTCGGTCCGACGATCCCCGAAGCTTACGGTGGCGCAGGCTTGAACTATGTCTGCTACGGCCTGGCAGCGCGCGAGGTCGAGCGGGTCGACTCGGGCTACCGCTCGATGATGAGCGTGCAGTCCTCCCTGGTCATGGTCCCGATCAACGAGTTCGGCAGCGAAGCGCAGAAGCAGAAGTACCTGCCCAAACTGGCTGCGGGTGAGTGGATTGGTTGCTTTGGCCTGACCGAGCCCAATCACGGCTCTGACCCGGGCTCCATGATCACCCGTGCCCGCAAGGTCGACGGCGGCTACTCGCTCACCGGCGCGAAGATGTGGATCACCAACAGCCCCATCGCCGACGTGTTCGTGGTCTGGGCCAAGGACGATGAGGGGCAGATCCGAGGCTTCATTCTGGAGAAGGGCTGGAAAGGTTTGTCAGCCCCCGCCATCCACAGCAAGGTGGGTCTTCGCGCGTCCATCACAGGCGAGATCGTCTTGGACGAAGTGTTTGTACCTGAAGAGAATGCCTTCCCGGACATCCGTGGCTTGAAAGGCCCCTTCACCTGCCTGAACAGCGCCCGCTATGGCATTGCCTGGGGTGCACTCGGTGCCGCCGAAGACTGCTTCTCGCGCGCGCGCCAGTATGTGATGGATCGCCAGCAGTTTGGCCGGCCGTTGGCAGCCAACCAACTCATCCAGAAGAAGCTGGCCGACATGCT
>JBNKNN010000093.1:0-4405 GCA_050293865.1 Hydrogenophaga sp.
GGCTCAAATGCCGCAAGCGTTCCAAGCTGGCCATCGACACGCTGCTCTTTGGCGTGGTCCATCCTTTCTGTTTGAAGGCTGGTCGCCCTCGCAGATCGCAGGCACACTCAAGCTCATGTGGCCCGATCAACCCCAGCGCACTGTCTCGCACGAAACCATCTACACCTGCATCTACGCCATGCCCAGGGGCGAGTTCCGCAAAGACCTGATTGCCTGTCTGCGCCGCGCCAAGGCCAAGCGCGTGCCGCGCAGCCGGGGCGAGGACCGCAGGGGCCAGATGCCTGATCTGCTGAGCATCCATGTGCGCCCGCCCGAGGCCAACGACCAGGCGTTCCCCGGGCACTGGGAAGGCGATCTCATCAAGGGTGCGGGCAACCGCTCTGCCGTGGGCGTGCTGCTCGAACGCAGCTCTCGCCTGGTGATGCTGATCAAGCTGGCCGATGCGACGGCCGCCTCTGCCCTGGAGGGCTTTACGACCAAGCTGCGCAGCATTGCTGAGCCGATGCGCAAAACCTTGACCTATGACCAGGGCGAGGAGATGGCGCGCCATGGCGCACGCACTGCTCGGCTGCGCCGTGGGTTCAGCCATGGCTGACAGCTCGGGCGGCTGTGCGGCAGGTGCTGCCGGTGGGGTGATGGGTGAGCTGATGGCTGGTTGGTATGGGAATAGTCAAGGGCTCGGGAATCTTGAAGAAGAGCTCAAGAAGGACCCGACTAACGAAGTCCTACTCGCACAAATCAAAGAGATTCGCGCAGATGTGCTCAATCTGTCAAAACTGACAGCAGCAGGAGGCGCTTACTTGCTGGGGGGCGACGCCGAAGATATGACTCTGGCAATGGCGACGGGAGTGAATGCGGCAGAGAACAACTTCTTGACGCACCAAGAGTCGAGCGAGCGCCTTCGGTTGAGGGAAGCTTTGCAGTCTTGCGGCGACGACGCTTGCGAAGATGCTATTCGCACGGAGATAAACAGGCTTGACCAGCTGGACGCATGGCGGGATGAGCAGATTGAAGAAGCCTGTAAAAACCCCGCCTCGACGGCATGTCAGAGTTGGGCTCGCGCCATCCAGTACGCGGCATCGACATACAAGGGGCAATACGGGAACTACGTGGACACAGCGGAACGTAGCAGCGTTCTCAATAAGGCATTTGAGTACCAACAAGCTGCCGACAATCCCTTCCTCCATGGAGTCGGCAAAGGCCTGTTGAAGCTCACGCCCCCAGGCATGCTGGTGCTTGGTGGGGCCGGAGTGGCTGCAACTGCGCAAAGCTTGTGGGAAAAGGGGGGCGGCCCAAACGGTTGTGGACGCAGTCGAAGGTATAGCGGGTATCCCTGCGGAGTTCAAGGCACGGCTTGCAAGTGACGATCCCAGTGTTCGTGGTGAGGCATTCGTCGATGTCCTGTCATTGGCTAGCGGAGCGGGTATCACCGCCGCTGGCGGAACACGCTTTGCTTTGAACCAGGCGGAGCGATTGAAGCTGAACGCGACGATCACCCAAGCCGAGCAGGTTGCGATAGCACGAACGAAGATCGAGAACAACTTCAGCGCTGACAACGATGGCTGGAGCAATAAGCCCAGTGGGGTGAATGAGCTTGCTCTTGGGGCAAATGGGGGAGGCAAGGTTGCAGGGGAAATCAAGATTCTTCAAGGAGCAACACCGGACGCCAATGAGCTACGAGCGGGGAAAGGCTTGGCAGAACAGTTTGGCTACGACGTTGCACATCAACCAACCGCGTCTCAATTGGGTTCATGACGTGCGCACAGCCGATTTGACAGTGAAGGGTGTTGGACAGGTGGATGTCTACACGCCCAATAGCACAAACCCCACATCCATAGTGCGTACCATTGAGGGGAAAAATAACCAAGCAAATGCCGTCCTGGTGCAAACCAGCATTGCCGACGCTGATATGGCCACAGTTGCGGCAAGAACTTGGGGCAAGCCTACAGCCCAAAATATTCAAACCATCTTTTTCCAAAAACCGGATGGAACAATTGTTCGTTTCAATCGACCAACGGGAGGTTAGGTAATGCCTAAATTTGCCTGCCGCTGCGGCTACGTGATGAACCTTTCTAACGGATATCAAAGCTACGAGCTAGCGCTTGTTCCAGAGTCCCGCATTGAACAAATTGGTGACAAACTAGACGAGTCCGAGCATTTAAGCAGTGATGCTTTTTATGGGCTTATCGATGAAGTAAAGACTGCGGTCTATCGTTGTCCTTCCTGCGGAAGAATCCACGTAGATGGGGGTAATGGTTTGTTCAACTCTTTTGTTCCTGAGAGTCTGGCCTGAAGACGGGAGGCCGGCGCAGACCACGAAACGATCCGAGGGCTAAGCAAGACATACAGGCGCAAGGTAGCCCTTGTGCTGTGTCTTGACGGTGTGCCCTTCAAAGGTGCCGCGCGGTTTGTCCCGTTCCCGGATCACTTCACCTCATTTCATTTGCCTTGCCTTTCATGGCCGCCCAACGCCCTGTGGGGTTGCGACGGTGACGGCCGCTGCTTTGCCCGATCGATTTCACATTTCATCAACCACCAAAAACCAACCAGGAGGAAGCTCAACATGAAATCCCGTCACTCTCAGACCCACATCGCCACGATGACCCGTGTTTTCAAACGCGGAGCGAAACCGCTGCTGCTGGCCGGGTTGCTCGCAACCGTACTCTCCGCTTGCGGTGGCGGAAGCGACAGTGAGTCCGCAGCGTCGGAGGACGCTGCCAGCGGCACCATCACGCAGCGCTGCGCGCAAACTAGTGGCACGGTGGTTGTGACCCAGGAAGGATGCCTGACCGAGTTCGGTAACAACAAGCAGACGGTGGCCTGCACGGGCACCACCACCCTGCATATGCTTACGGGAACGGGCTGGACCCGCGATCAACTGGTGGCCAGCGGCAGCAAGACAACTGCCGGAAACGGACAGTTTGGTTTCAATGGTGTCGTGCTGCGCTGTGGATAAGCATTGAACGCCAGCGCCGAGCGGGGAGGCCGGCGCAGACCACGAAACGATCCGGGAGCGAAGAAAGACATTCAGGCGCAAGACAGCTCATGTGCCTAGGTGAATGCGCGCTTCGCCGGCTTAACCGGATTCGTCCCGTTCCCGGATCACTTCACCTCATTTCATTTGCCTCGCATTTCATGGCCGCCCAACGCCCTGTCGGGTGTCAGCGGTGACGGCCGCTGCTTTGCCCGATCGATTTCACATTTCATCAACCAACAACAACATCACCGGAGGAAATTCCCCATGAACATTTCACACGCAACGATCCGCGCCAACGCTTCAGCAAAGGTGCACCCATGGCACAAGCTGATGCTGGCAGGCCTGATGGCCGCCGGACTCACCGCCTGCGGCGGTGGCAGCAGCGAAGCCGAAGCCACAGCGGAAGAAGAGGCGGCGGCAGCAGCAGAAGACAGTGCTTCGGCGGCCGATGAGTCGGCGAGCGCGGCTACCTCCTCAGCCTCAACGTCGTCCACCGATGCAGCCGATACCTACGTGGGCAAATGGACGCGTTGCAAGGCCTACGATGGTGGTGAGTCTGCGTTCTATGTGGTCATCAACAAGAAGACCGGTGCCAATACGATTCGCACCACCTTGAGTGCAAAAGAGTACGCAACCGACAACTGCACCGGCACCAGCATCGGCTCGGTGAATGCCAGCTCAGACCTGACTGTGAAGGGTACCAAAGTTGTGTCTGGCAAGACGGTGTACAAGGCCTCCATCTACCAGCACGCCAACGCGTACGGCCCGAATCCGTCCAAGGCGATTCACTGGATCAATGGCAACCGCCTGTATGAGGGAGCCAGGGGGTCGACCGATGGCGATGGCTACCCCACCAGCCTGGACATGGCGAATCCTTGGAGTCGCCAGTAAATCCTGTTGAGTGATCGCCGCCTTCAGCCCGTCGAGGCCGGCGCTGAGCACGGCGCCACCGGCGGCAGCGCCCACGGCGTTGCCCAGGTTGAAGGCACCGATGTTGACCGATGAAGCCAGTGCCGGTGCGTCGTTGGATTGCGGTGACAGGTCTGTCATCTTGCATGCAGAGACGATAGGGTCATCCACGGCGGCACCGTCAACCCGCTCACCGCGGGCGGCCACATCACGGCCGTGGGTGCCATGGACACGCGCCATGTGGAGCACACCGTCAGCACCAGCAGCCTGGTGTGGCAGAGCACCAAGAGCGAAGGCTCGATGCAGCAGACGCTGCACCTGCCCGAGATCCACGGCACGCTGCCCGAAGGCGTCAGCGCCTATCAGGGCGCTGGTGGTGTGACGGTGCAACTGCCCGAATCGTCCAGCGTTCGCCAGACGGTGGAGCGCCTGTCCAAAGAGCCGGGTACCAGCTATCTGGGCAGCCTGGCAGGGCGCTCGGACATCAACTGGAAAGAAGTTGAGGTTGTCACCCAGACC
>JBNKNN010000094.1:0-10159 GCA_050293865.1 Hydrogenophaga sp.
CCGGGCCTGACCAGCAGCCAGGGCTTCCCGATTCTGGTCATGTCCGACATTGGCGGTGGACTGGTTCTGAACCACACCATCACCGACCAGTTTGTCGAAGGCAACTCCAACGGTGAACCATCAACCTTCATCCTGCCCTTCGACACGTTTGCGCATGCCGACCCCGAGGCGCAGATCATGTTGCAGGCACGACAGGCCGATGGTCGTCCTTTGCCATCCTGGATCGCGTTTGACGCCCGCACAGGCACTTTCACCATCATCCCACCGCCAGGGTTGAGCACCGACATCGACATCGAAGTCAGTGCGCGCGACCAAAAAGGCAACGAAGTCAGCACCCTGTTCAAACTGAGCATCGGAGAAGACAAGCAGGCCAAGCAGACGCCGGTAACCGGGCGAACTGCACTGTCAGACCAATTGAACGATGTTGTCCGCGACGCCCGCTTCTGGCGCGAACAGGCTTTGTCAAGCGAAGCCACCGAAGGTGGCGCCCAGATGGCCATGAAGGCTGAAGCCAAGGCACCAGTCCGCGTCACGGTGGAGGTGGGTGCCTGATGTCGGCAGCGCCGCACCCGGCCGTCCGGACCGTCCAGACACTGGCGGTCCTGCTGGACCTGGCCCGGCGAGCACGCCAGGCTACCACCCCTGAAGCGCTAGGCTTTATTCTGGTCAATGACACGCATCAACTCACCCCGTTTAGGCAAGGTGTGCTGATCAACGACTCGGCCCAGGTGCAAGCCTTGTCGGGCGTGACGCAACCGGAAGCCAATGCCCCTTATGTGCAATGGCTTGAGCGAGTGGCCAGACACCTGACCCGAGCGGGCGGCGGCGCCGTCAAAGACGCGAAGGCTGCTCCAGCACAGACAACGGCAGCCAGAGCATTCGCCGCCTGCGATCTGCCCACCGAACTGGCCGACGAATGGGCCGACTGGTGGCCCACTCACGGCCTGTGCATCTCGCCAGACAGCGCCCATGATGACCCCACGGCATCATCCCCGATGCTGCTACTGGGACGAGACCTCCCCTGGACCGATGAAGAACAGCGACTGCTCAACGAGTGGTGGTCAACCTGGCTGCACGCATGGCGGGTCAAAGCGCCTGGCACGCGCGCGGGGAAGGGCCGCTGGCCCTCCCGGCTGGCCCGAGCCTTTGCCTGGAAAGCGGATCTCCCCTGGTGGAAGCAGGCACGAAGCCTGGCCATCGCAGCGGCCCTGGCAGCCTGCTTCATCCCCGTTCGCATGAGCGTTCTCGCACCTGGCGAACTGGTGCCTGCCCATCCTGCTGTGGTCAGGGCACCTGTGGAAGGTGTGATTGCTACTTTCGAGGTGCAGCCGAACACCGCTGTCAAGGCAGGCGCCCCCCTTTTCACCTACGACGTATCGCTGATGGCCAACCGGCTCGCCGTTGCGCGCCAAAGCCTGGCCACGGCCGAAGCCGAGTACCGACAAACTTATCAGCAAGCCCTGCAGGATCCGAGGTTCAAGTCACAGCTGGCTATTCTGGCCGGCAAGATCGAGGAACGCCGATCAGAGGTGAGCTATCTGGCCGGCCAGCATGAACGCAGCACCGTAGTGGCGCCTCAGGCCGGTATGGTGCTGATGGACGATCCTTCCGAATGGATCGGTCGTCCCGTCAATGTCGGCGAACGTGTCATGCGCATCGCCGAAACAGGTGACCGCGAAATCGAGGGCTGGATGCCGATTGGCGATGCCATCGCCCTGCCAGCAGACGCCAGTGTCCATCTGTACCTGAATGCCAGTCCGCTTGACCCTGTCCCCGGGACGCTGCGCTATGTGGCCCACGAGGCCGTGCAACGTCCCGATGGCACCTACGCCTATCGGGTGCGTGCGCAATTGAGCGGCAACACGGTCCACAGAGTCGGCCTCAAGGGGACCATGCGCATTCAGGGAGAATGGACGCCGCTGATCTATTGGGCACTGCGGCGCCCATTGGCCAGCCTGCGTGCCACCATCGGCTACTGATCACCCGAATGGAAGCTGCACTGCCACCACTCAGAGAGGACTTGTCCTTGTTGCCGGGGCCTCTCCTGGCCGATGGACAGCCGAGCTGGACATTGCACGACCCTGCCCGGCACCAGTTCTATCGCATTGACTGGCCCGCTTTCGAGATGCTCAGCCGCTGGTCGATGGGCAGCGCGAAAACCATCGTGGACGATATTCGCCGGCAAACCACCTTGCAAGCGGATACGAAAGCACTCGAAGAGTTGCAGGACTTTCTCAAGCGCCATCAGCTTCTGTGCCCCGACGCTCAATCGGGCTCCGCCGAAATGGCCGCGCAAGTGGACAAGGCCCGCACCAGCCCCCTCAAATGGCTGTTGCACCATTACCTGTTCTTTCGGGTGCCCCTGCTTCGGCCCGATGCCTGGCTGACAAGTTGGCTGCCGATGGCCCGCCGTCTGATGTCGGCAGAGTTCTTCTGGCTCACCATGGCAGCCCTGGTCACCGGTCTCTTTCTGGTCGCCCGACACTGGGATACCTTCCGAAGCAGCCTGGTCGACTCTTTTTCGCTGGACGGCCTGCTGTCCTATGGTTTGGCCTTGTTCTTCGTCAAGGCCTTGCACGAACTCGGTCACGCGTTCACCGCCAAACACCATGGCTGCCGGGTTCCCACCATGGGGCTGGCCTTTCTGGTGATGTGGCCAGTGGCTTACACCGACACCAACGAGAGCTGGCGCATCGTCAACCACCGCCAGCGCCTGCAAGTTGCCGCCGCCGGCATCGTCACAGAACTGGCCATCGCTGCCTGGGCAACACTGGCGTGGGGGCTTCTGCCCGATGGCGCATTCAAGTCAGCGGCCTTTGCCCTTGCCACCACCTCGTGGGTCGCGACACTGGCCATCAACGCCAGTCCTTTCATGCGTTTTGACGGCTACTACATTCTCTCTGACGCCGTCGACATCCCCAACCTGCATGAACGTGCCGGCGCATTGGCCCGATGGCGTCTTCGCGAGTGGCTCTTCCGCCTGGGTGACCCGGTGCCCGAGCATTTTTCGGCACGACGGCAGCGCATGCTGATCGCCTTCTCAGTGGCCACGTGGATTTACCGCCTCACCCTTTTCATCGGTATCGCGGTCATGGTCTACCACGCCTTCTTCAAACTCCTCGGCGTCATTCTTTTTACGGTGGAAATCATGTGGTTCATTCTCATGCCCCTGATCCAGGAAATGCGTGTCTGGCATAGCCGCCGCGCCATTATCCGGCAGTCTGGCCGGGCCCGTTGGAGTCTGATGTTGGTCTTGGCCCTTCTCTCGGCATGCCTGATCCCATGGCCAGGCCGCATTGCCGCCAGTGGTCTGCTGCGCCCAGCCGAGGTCTGGCCTGTCCACGCCCCTGCTGGCGCGCAGATCACCGCGCTCAACTGGACCAATGGCGACATGATCCCTGCCGGCACAACCCTCGTGAACATGGCAATGCCGGATCTCGAAGCCCGGCTGCAAACGGCCAGGTCCAAACTGGAAACCCTGCGTTGGCAATCAGCATCCGCCAGCTTGAGCGATGACACGCGTCAGCACCGGCTCACCGCCGAAGAAGCCTTGCAGACAGCGCAGACCGAGCTAGACAGTCTGCATGCACAGGCCCGACAGCTCAGTCCCGAGGCCCCGTGGCCCGGCAGATGGGTCAACATGGATCCGGATCTTCACCCAGGCCAGTGGGTCGCCGCCCATGAAGCCATCGGCCAACTGGTCAAGGTCGACAGCCCGTGGATCGTCGAAACCTGGCTGGACGAAGACAACATCGCCCGCATCCAGACCGGGACATCCGCCAGCTTCCATGCGGATGGCGGTACCAGCTCGCCACTCGGGGCCGAGGTCATCAGCATCGACGCAGATGCCTCCCACACCCTGCCCCGTCCAGAGCTTGCAGCGCAACAGGGCGGCCACATTCTCACCCGCGAGCAACAGGGCCAGATCATCCCCGAACGCGCCATCTACCGCGTACGGCTGGCGATCCAGCGCCAAACGGCATTGACCGACGAGGTGGCGCCCACCGACGGCATGATCTATCGTGGCACCGTCACTTTTCATGCCCAGGGCGAGGCGCCAGCCACCCGGTTCTTGCGCCAGATCGCTGCTGTGCTAATGCGCGAAACAGGCTTCTGACGCCCTGTCCCTGACAAGGACTGAGCGGTACACTGGAGGGCTTTCCAGCTGGTGCGGCCTTCGGGCTGCACCTCCATTCTTCGCTCCATGGCCCTCAAATCCACCATCTTCAAGGCGTCGCTCGGCATTGCCGATATCGACCACGGCTATTACGCCGACCATTCGCTCACCCTGGCTCGCCACCCCAGCGAAACGGACGAACGCATGATGGTGCGCCTGGCCGCCCTGGCACTCAATGCCCACGAGTTGCAGGACACCTGCAATGGAGACGGCACCCTGGCGTTTGGTGCCGGACTGTGCGACCCCAGCGACCCAGACGTGCATCTGACCGATTTCACCGGACGCAAACGTTTGTGGATAGAGGTAGGCCAACCGGAGGACAAACCGCTGGCCAAGGCCTGCAGCCAGGCCGATACGGTGCTGGTGTACGCCTATGCCTCACAGGCCGAAGTCTGGTGGAAGAACACGCAGAACAAGGTCAGCCGCCTGGACAAACTCAGCGTCTTCTGTCTGCCCGCCGATCAGTCACAGGCATTGGCCGCTTTGGCCCAACGGAGCATGCAGATTCAAGCGACCATCCAGGACGGCGCACTGACCATCAGCTCCGACCTGGGTAGCGTGCACATCGAAGCGGTGCGCCTGAAGTAACGCCGCTGCGGCGTGGCAAGCGCGGTCGGTATATTCAGTCGGGACCAGACGGCAGGTGCTCCACGCCAGACAAGTCCGGCTTGATGTGCTTCACCCAAATCAAGCGCCCAGGCTCCACACCCATGGATTCGACTTTTTCGAGCAATTGAACTTTCACCGCCTCCGGCAACTCGGGTTCCCTGGCCAGAATCCACAAGCATTCACCATCACCCCCTCCCACGACCAGCGCCCAGCTGTAATCGGGAGCCAGAGACACGACGTGGTAGCCCGCATAGAACGGTCCGAAGAAGGATACTTCCAGAGAGCCAATGTCGCGCTCGCCCCGAAATCGGGCTTTGCCCACTGCTTCACGCCAGACCTGCTGTTCCCTGTCAAAACCGCGGTTGACCACCCGGACACTTCCGTCGGCGTTAAGGGTGTACTGGGCAGTGATGCTGTCCAGCCCACGTTCGAACCGGTTGTCGAGCCGCGCGATTTCGTACCAGATGCCCGCATACTGCGTTGCGTCGAATCCTCTGACGGGCTCAACGCCAACGGGAGGGCGCGTCGAACATGCCACCAGGCCCGCCATCAATGCGAGCAGCAGCAACCATCGCCACCACTTGCCCAAGACTTGAGACCCGCCAAGCGTCCACTGATGCATCTTTGCTCCTTGTTCATGGCGCGCGGCCGAAACCACTGCCGTTGCCGTTGCCATTCCCTGAGTTTCCACTCGGCTCTCCATTGTGACGCTCTCACCAAGGACGCACCAACCCAAGGGCTTCACAAAATCCGTTGCGACAAAGTAGCAAAGCAACGTTCACTCACACCTGCGGGCATTCCCGCATGAGACAATTGAGAAATCACAGCGCAAACCGCAGTCGATTGGCAGCTTCCGAACAGGTGGCTCTTGATGTCAGACACTGGGTTTGCTGAAGTCCGTTTCCTGTTCCCAGCCTCTGGATCTACACCATGAACCGCTGCACCAAAACTTCCTCCCCTGCCACACTGGGTCGCAGAAGCCTTCTAGGCGCCCTCGCCCTTTTGCTGGGGATCGCCTCCACCACGGCCACGGCCCAGATGGGCGTGCGCAACTTTCCGGCCAAGGCGCTGCGCGGCACCATGGTTGTCCAGCGGCCGCCAATCATCACTATGGACGGTCGCCAAGTCAGACTGAGCCCCGGCGCACGCATTTTCGGCACCAGCAACACCATCGTGCTCTCTGGAACCTTGGTGGGTAAGGAACTGACGGTCAACTATCTGCCCGATGGCATGGGGCAGATTCATCAAGTCTGGCTGCTCACCGAAGCTGAAGCCGCCATCGATCGTCCGCGCGCGGGCGACTGAGCCAGGGCTTTTGCCACAACGGGAAGCCTGAGAATCCGTCGGGCTCTCCCCCTCAAAACGAGAAGAACCGGGCCGGACCACACAACAGCAAGGTGTGATCGTATGCCCGTTCCCATGAATGAGAGCGTGATGGCGACCGTTCGCCGCTCGCGCCGCGCCAGTGCTCCTATTGCCATGAACAACACCACCGCCCCCAAGAAAGTCTTCATCAAAACCTTCGGCTGCCAGATGAACGAGTACGACTCGGACAAAATGGCCGACGTACTGGGCGCTGCCCAAGGGTACGAATCCACGCAGAACCCTGAAGAAGCCGACCTGATCCTGTTCAACACCTGCTCGGTGCGCGAGAAGGCCCAGGAAAAGGTGTTCTCCGACCTGGGCCGTGTGCGCCACCTCAAGGAAAAAGGCGTGCTCATTGGCGTGGGCGGTTGCGTGGCCAGCCAGGAAGGTGAAGAAATCATCAAACGCGCGCCCTATGTGGATGTGGTGTTTGGCCCGCAAACCCTGCACCGCCTTCCGGAAATGCTCAAGGCCCGTGAAGCCAAGGCCAAGCCGCAGGTCGACATCAGTTTCCCCGAGATCGAGAAGTTCGACCACCTGCCGCCTGCCCGCGTGGAAGGGGCTTCGGCTTTCGTCTCCATCATGGAAGGCTGCAGCAAATACTGCAGCTATTGCGTCGTGCCTTATACCCGCGGTGAAGAAGTCAGCCGGCCGTTTGAGGATGTGCTGACGGAAGTGGCGGAACTGGCAGATCAGGGTGTCAAGGAGATCACGCTGCTCGGTCAGAACGTCAACGCTTACCGCGGCAAGATGGGTGGCACCGATGAAATCGCCGATTTCGCCTTGCTCATCGAATACGTGGCCGAGATTCCTGGCATTGAGCGGATTCGCTACACGACCAGTCATCCCAACGAATTCACCCAGCGTTTGATCGACGTGTACGCCAGGGTGCCGCAACTTGTCAGCCACCTGCACCTGCCCGTTCAGCACGGCGCCGACCGTATCCTCATGGCAATGAAGCGCGGCTACACCGCCATGGAATACAAGAGCATCATCCGCAAGCTGCGGTCAGTGCGGCCCGATATCTCCATGAGCAGCGACTTCATCGTCGGTTTTCCTGGCGAGACAGAAGAGGATTTCGAGAAGATGATGAAACTCGTCACCGACGTCGGCTTCGACAGCAGTTTCTCATTCATTTTCAGCCCTCGCCCAGGCACACCAGCGGCCAACCTGCCGGACGACACACCGCACGCCGTCAAGCTCAAGCGCCTGCAACACCTCCAAGCGACTCTGGAAGAAAACGTGCGCCGCATCAGTGCCAGCCGTGAGGGCACTGTTCAGCGTATCCTGGTCGAAGGCCCATCACGCAAGAATGCTGCCGAGCTCATGGGTCGCACCGAGTGCAATCGGATCGTCAACTTCGATGGTGGGCCCAACAGCAGTCGGCTGATGGGCCAGATGATCGATGTGAAGATCACGCAGGCCCTGCCTCACTCGCTGCGCGGCGAAGTATTGCTCCGCGAAACCAGCTAAAGCCAGATCAGCCGTCACCCTTTACCCGACCCATGGCATTCTTCCGCCCATCGTTCACGCAACTGATGCTGGCCGCCTTCGTGCTGGTCGGGGGACTGCTGGGAGGGGCTGCCATCCAGGCATTGGTGTCCATGGAAGCCTTGATGACGCAAGGACGTGAGGGCAACACGCAGGCGATTGAGCTGAGCACGGCGGCCCAGTCTCTGGCAGAGCGAACGCTGGCCATGGAACGTTCTGCACGTCAGTCTCTGGTGCTTCGGGATCAGTTGCTTCGCGAGCAGTTCGATGACCTGGCGACACAGTCGCGCGAGGTGCTCGCCCGGCTGGAGGAAAACGAGCTGCCATCAGCCGTCGCCAGCGCCTGGCGAAACCAGCTCGACAAAGCAGTCGCGCAACTTGAAGGCGATGAAGCCACGATGTTCGAGCGCGACCAGGCCGTTGCGCAGGCGTTCAAGGATCTGGGCGAACATAATGCGGTGATCGCCCAGCAGGTGCAGAGCATCATCACCAACCGAAATGCTGCCTTGCAAACCCGCCTGTCCAACACGCAGCAGCAGCTGACCCAGTTGGTTCTCGGCGCCATCGTTTTGGCAGCACTCCTTGCGGTGGGCTCCGGCCTGTGGTTGTCGCGTCCGTTTCGACGCCTGGAAAAAGCCATCATCGGATTGGGAGAGAACCGCCTGGAGCGCCCCATCGATATCCCCGGTCCGCACGATGTCAGGCAGGTAGGACAACAGCTGGAGTGGCTGCGACTTCGGTTGACAGAACTGGACGCAGACAAAGCCCGGTTTCTCCGCCATATTTCTCACGAGCTCAAGACCCCCCTGGCCTCCATGCACGAAGGCGTGGCCGTGCTCAGCGATGGCGTGGCGGGCCCCTTGAGCCCCAGCCAAAGCGAAGTGGTACAAATCCTGCGGCACAACACAGGCGTGCTGCAGTCGCAGATCGAGGCCCTGCTGCGCTTCAACGCGGCTGCTTTCGACGCCCGGCAACTCAAGCGCATGCCGGCAGATCTGCTCGCGCTGGTAGAGTCTCAGGTCGACAACCAGCGCCTTCGCTGGCAGGCCAAGCAGCTCCATGTGCGGGTGGACGGCGCATCTGTCACCATGCCCGTCGACACGGAAAAGCTGGCGTCGGCCTTGGGCAACCTTCTGTCCAATGCCATACGCTATTCACCCGTGGGTGGACGTATTCGCCTGAGCGTCCTGTCTTTGCCCGGCAGGGTGGCCATCGAAGTTCAAGACGACGGCCCTGGAGTTACCGAAGCAGACAGGCAGCGCATCTTTGAGCCTTTTTTCAGGGGAGAGAGGCAGCCGGAGGACGCCGTCAAAGGCTCAGGCGTCGGGCTGTCCATCGTCAAGGAATACATCAATGCCCACGGTGGGAAAATTGAGCTTCTTGAAGGGCGCGAAGGCGCCCATTTCCGAATCGAATTGCCACATGCCAACTGATCATCTGGTCTTCGTGATGCTGCGCCGCTTTTTCGTGGCCCTGACAGGCGCGGCCACCATCGCCTGTACCACAACACCCGCGCCAACACCGGACGCGGCCAAAGCGCCTGATCCGGCAACCGCCATGCCTGCGCAAACTGCGGTGGCGGTCGCCACACCTGCTGAAGCCCTACAAGCCCCCACGCCTGCCCCAGCGCCTAGACCATTGAGCTTCCGTTCCACGGACGACATGCTGCGCTACATGGCTGAACTCGGTACGCTCACCTCTGCAGGACTGAGTGCCGAACTTGCAGCCTTGGGCGATCCTGGGAACGATGTCGACAAGCAGTTGCGGGTAGCCCTGACACTCATCAACCATCGTCGATCGGCCGACACGGCCAAGGCCCTGGGCCTGTTGCAAAAGGTAGAGGCCAGCAGCGACGCCATTGTCGAGCCGCTCAAGCCCTTGGTTCGCGTCCTGGAGGCGCGTTTGATGGAGCAGCGACGGCTCGAAGACCAGGCGGACAGGCAAGCACAAGTGGTCAGGGAATATCAGCGCAAGATCGAAGCCCTCAACCGCCGCCTGGAAGCAATGCGCGCCATTGAACGCAGCCTCTCGCCCAATCCCATGACCCCCAGCGCTACGCCGCGATCACCAGGATCCTGAGCCACCATGCCAGAGCACAAGGCCAAACTCCTGGTGGTTGACGACGACGCAGACATGCTGCGCTTGCTGTCCATGCGTCTCAGTGCTGCTGGCTACCAGGTGACGGCCGTGGGATCTGCTGAGGCGGCTTTGGGCCAACTGGACATTGAGCGTCCGCAACTGGTGCTCTCCGACGTGCGACTGCCCGGACGGGATGGCCTGACCCTGTTTGACGAGATCCGCTCTCGCCACCCATCCCTGCCCGTCATTCTGCTCACGGCCCATGGCACCATTCCCGACGCGGTCGAAGCCACAGCGCGCGGGGTCTATTCCTATCTCACCAAGCCTTATGAGGCCAAAGAGCTGCTGGAGAAAATCGCGGGAGCCCTGGCGCTGAGTGCACCGGCCGGGAGCGAAGCAAAGCCCGCCCATGAGGCGTGGCGTGCCGATATCATCAGT
>JBNKNN010000095.1:0-21389 GCA_050293865.1 Hydrogenophaga sp.
CGCGGCAGCCGGGGCTACCTGATCATCATCGGAGTGCAGTACCAGCGTTGGCGTCGAAATGTGGGCAGCCTGCTTGGTCAAATTCATGCTTTCCGGATCGGCTCCAATCACGTCCTGGAGGCGCTTCAGGAACGCAGGTAAGTCCGTTGGGGCCAGTCCGCTTTTGAGGGCTGCGAACTTTGCGTAGGCCCCATAGTCCGTCGGCGATGCCATCAATACGGCTCTTCGTGGGGCCAGGCCTTCGAACATGGACTGAACAAGGCTTGCCGCACCGAACGAATGCCCGATGGCCAAGTTCAGCGGCCCGGTCAAGGCCGAGAGTTCATGCAATACACGCGACGCCAAGGGCAATGACAGGTGCTGACCTCCTGAATGACCGTGCCCCGGCATGTCAGGAGCCCAGACCGTGTGTCCAGCCGACACCAGTCCGTCGGCGAGCGTATTGAGGTCGGACGCCTGGCTTTGCTTGCCGTGTATCAGAAGCACGGACGGGCCCTGCCCAAGGCAGTGGACTGCCACCTCGACTTTTGACCCGTCAGGCCAATCGGGCGTGGCGTCAATGGAGAGGCGCATGGTGCGTGTTCCTGCGGGCAATGTGCCCGGTTCGCCGCGACGAACGTGCAAGAAGTTCAGTACAGCGTTGTGGATTGCGTCGCGCGAGGAAGCGCAGGGGGTGAAGACAGGTTTCATGTGCGAATCTCCTTGGCTGGATGTGGGTATGCAGGACACCGGCCTTGGCGCCTGCGAGGAATTTGATGAGAGCGGTGATGCCCATCGTGGCTATGCGCTGGCGGATAGCTACCTATTGATAGGTAGGGTTTGAAATCAAAAAATGGCGCGAACGCTGAGCAGATCAGGTTCGCGCCGCGGAGCGATCAGTGAAGGGTATTCAATCTTTGCACCAGGGGCGCCATGGCCGCGTCGAAAACTTTGGCGTCATGGTTGATTCTGGCCATCAGCAGGGCGCCTTGACACAAGGCACTCACATGCGTGCCCCATTGCCGTGGTTTGGCATTGCCCATGAACTGTGGGTCGACGCCGGGTGACTTGGCCAGACGCGCTGCCACACTGCTGATCCACTCGGCATGGCTCAGCGAAAGCGCACGCACAGCGTCTTGCAGGGCAGGTTCTATCAGTTCCCATTCACTGGCCGTTGCGCCGACAGGACATACGCATTCGCCAGCGCCAATCTGGTCGCGGAACATCTTGATGTACGCCGTCACTTGCCGCGAAGGCGTTTCCGCCTGCACGGACTGCGTCCATTGCACGAACTTCTCGCGCGCCTCATCGACCAGCGCCACCCCAAGCGCCTCTTTGGAAGGAAAGTGATGATAGAGACTGGGCTTGCGAATCCCGACTTGATCTGCCAATACTTGAAAGTTCAAGCCCAGATACGAGCGCGAGAGCATCAGCTCACGGGCTTTTCTCATGATGAGTTGGCGGGTATCGGTGTGGGTATGCCGTGAGACGGCTCCCGTTTGGGGCGAGAATGTATCCATGCCTACCTACTGTACGGTAGGCAAGCATCAGATGCAAGCCCACATGGCGTGTTGCCCACACTCGGTGTGATCAAGCCTGTGGAAAACCCAATGAACAAGCGGCGAACGCCGCGCCAACGCTGGCGTTGGACGCGATGCCTGAAATTTAGGCAGAACTGGGATGTCTGTCGCATCGCAGGTGAGAGTTCCTCAAAGATTCATGGACTGACATGCGACACCGAGGCAGGGTAACCTTGCTCCCGCGGCAGCGTAGTGCGTCGCTAAGATTCACGCCAGGCGGGCAGTGGCCAGCCAATCACTTGGCAAGGAATGAATGATGGGCAGGACGTCCTCGACGGTTGATCGCCTTCTCGGTCTGGGTAGTGCTGGCGCCTTGCGTCAAGCCGCCAGTGCGCAGGGCTGGGTCTTGGCGGTGCTCTGGACCCTTTCAGTAGGTGCCGCGGGCTGGTTGGTATATCCCGACGGACCCCTCGGTGGTATGCGGCGACCTCCTTTGCTTTCCAGCCAGCCGGGAAGCTTGGCCGCGAGCTGGGTGGTGCCGTTCATTGATGGCCTTTGGATGGTCTTCCCTTATGCCTTGCTTCTGCTGTGTCTTCGTGCTGTGGCTCGTTGCGTCGTAGCTCGCCGTCGAGCGCAGCAAGCCAAATCCTCATCTCCTGTGTATGGGCCCGCTCAGGACCCGAGCACCGGGCGTTGGCGCCAGCGTCCCGACGAATGTTCAATCCAGCCGCCCGGCGAAGCTTGTCTGTCGATTGCGCCTGGTCTTGGCAGGGACCCTTGGCGTGAAGGGCGCTTTCAATCTGTCCGGTTTGTCGTCGTGGGCTACCGGTTCGCAATGGATGTGGGCGGCGCTGCCCACCCGCCTGAGCGTGCACCCATCGACTGGATCCTCAAGATGGCCAACGGCGCGCAAGCCTTGCTCAGCGAATCGCAAGGTCGATTCATATGGTTCCGCCCATTGGGGCGGAAATCAGGCTTGCGGACGTTCGAGTCATGGCAGTCAGGATTGGAGGTGAACCATCGAGGTGCCTCCCACCGGGTTGTTCGGACCTGGCGCAGCCCGCCCTTGTGGCCATTGCCTGATGGCGGCGGAGGTGCCCCCACGCAGCCCCCGGCGCCAGCTGATGCCTCCGAGGCTGCCGAACAATGGGTTTTGCTTGAGGGGCCCTTCGGACAATGGCTGCGCTTGTGCTACACGTCAGAGGGAGCGCCTGTGATCTGGGAGGGGCACACAGTGGCGCGAGAGAGCCTTGAATTGCAATGAAGAATCAACCCACCAATTGAGCACTCAGCATCTTTACCTCTTCGCGCAGAGAGGCGTTTTCGGCTTCGAGCTCTTGGATCCGGTGACGCAGTGCCAAGACCTCGACCGTTTCGGCGCTTTCCTCGCTTTCGGCAGGCGCTGCCGCGTCGTTGTTACCGGTGGACTCATCTTTGGGTGGCTTTCGGCGTGACTCTCGCACGCGTTTGACGACCTGCTTGAGTTCTTCCACACCGGCTTGCGCAGCGGCCTTTTGCTCTTGCTCGGGCAGGCTGGCGACCACCGCCGCCGCGTTGATGGAGATGTCTCCAGCTTTCACGGCTGCCTCAACCTCTGGCGCCGCTTGCTTCCGGATTTTTTCAATCAGTCCCACCTGATTGGGGGAGATACGCGCCGCGCGGGCAATGTCCTCACGGGTCTGCAGCGGCTTGCTGACCCCTGCTGCCACGGCCACGTCCCCCCCTTCCGCTGGTTCATGCTCTGGCTTGGCAGCGGGTAGGCGTTCCGCTTTGGCGCGTGCCTGTCGCTCAGCTTCTATTTCACGTCTACGCAGAGCGAGTACGCCGCGTTGGTAGTCGGAGATGCTGCGCCGCCCCAGGTGCTGGTTGATCATCCACAGGTGCACATCTTCCATGGTCCGGAAGGATGTGTTTTGAACAGTGTTGAACGGCAGGCCATGCTTTTGGCAGATGGCATATCGGTTGTGCCCGTCGACCAGAACGTCACCCCACAAGATCAGGGAGTCTCGGCATCCCTCTGCCAGTAAGCTGCGTTCCAGTGCGTCGTATTCATCTGGGCTGAGCGGATCAATATAGGCTTTGAGATCTTCGTTGACGACAATGTTCATGCGAGTGTCGGAAAAGGATGTGCCCCGCGGGCATCAAAAAAATGGGGCTCTATTCTCGCCCATTTGAATGCCGCATTGACCATGGCCGCCCCGATTCGTGCTGTTCAGTCTCTTAGGATGTCGATCCACACCGGATTGCTGGCCAGGCCTCTGGCCTTGACAAAGAGCCACCCGCTTTGTGCGCCCTCAGGAACCCTGACCTTCAGGAACTGAGCGGGTTGGCCTGCATAGGTGTTGCGTGGCTCATCGGCCATACAAGTTCCGGCAAGCCGGCAAGCCTGATCCTCTGTAGGAACCATCACAGTTTGTCCGGTGAAATGCGCGGCAGGGAAGGCATAGTCCGAGGGGCGGAACACGACCCGAGGCTCGGTCATCCAGCGCAGGCTCATCCGGGAGCCAACGAGCAACAGCCAGTCCCCCGGGCGGGCATGGTAGTCCTCGGCGGCGGGCGTTCCTTGTTCGCCGCGCTTGGCCGAACGCCAGAATCCTTCTTGTGGCATCCAGCGCCAGACATCCTTGATGCGCGGATATGGGTGAAGGACGTTTCTGGTGATTTCACCGCGCCTTGCAAAATCTTCAAGCGCCTGGCCGGGAGGATAGCGGTGTGTCAATTGCAGGACCAGGCGCTCTTCGTCGGTCATCCCTCCATCGAGTTTGGAAGGTTGACCCATCAGGCGCTCGCCTGCGTAGGTGTGGGCCAACCCCAGAACATGTCCCAGTTCATGTTCCATTGTGGCGACAGATGCGGGGTCGTTTGCGAACCCGCTGATCCACTGACTGCTCAGGTCCAACTGGCCGCCAGAAATGCGTGCGCCAGTGTCTTCTGCGTCCGCGCTGGTGCCGGCGCAACTGCCGTCCGGTCGCTGCCGGTAGGGCAGGCCTCTTGGCGTGGTGAACGACACCACGATCACCCGGCAGCGGTCCCGCTCGCCCGGTTCGT
The DNA here is from genome assembly GCA_050293865.1 of Hydrogenophaga sp. Lineage (GTDB taxonomy): Bacteria > Pseudomonadota > Gammaproteobacteria > Burkholderiales > Burkholderiaceae_C > Hydrogenophaga. The sequence continues at coordinate 4,548 of JBNKNN010000095.1, forward strand.
TTGTCCGGATGATGGCGCGATATCGGGGCAACAGACGCGGAACCATTTCGCGCAACAGCGCGATCGCATCGGCCTCTCCCGAAGTGCCACGTGCGCTGGCATCGATCCAGAACTCGGGGGAGCGCATCAAACGGCTGGTGCCGCGCACATGCAAGCCATCGTCGCGATCGTGCGCGCCCAGCGCAGACTCGACGAAAGTTTCCTGCACGGGTAGGGGAAGCTCATAGCCACCGTCGTCATGAAAGGCACCGATGTCATTTCGGCTGCCGTCGATATCGGCGAATTGGGAGGACGGATCTCCAGCATCTTTTGCGACCGATGAAGCAGATAGCCGATAGTCGTCCATGCCAGGCTCGACAAACCCTGGATCAGCCCTCAGCGAGAAGGGCACAGGGGCGTTGGTGTAGCCATAGTCTTGCCGGTTCTGCCAGAAGAGGTTGTAGCCGCCGGTCGGAGTCGACAAATAGCTGGACAAGCCGACGCTGTTGTTCACAACGATGTTGTTGCGAATGTCAGGCGATGACTGTTCAAGATAGATGCCTTGACTTCGTTGGCGTCCGGCGGTGCCGAGTTGACCTAGGATGGTGTTGTTGTGAATGCGGGCGATGCATCCAGCCAGAGCCACGATCCCACCGTCTCCCTGGTTGCCCCGGATGATGTTGCGGCGGATGTCGGCGGCCATGCGGCCTTTGCACATGACACCGCTTTCCCCACCCGTGACGGTAAAACCCTCTAGCGTCGCGTCGTTCGCCATGGACACTGCAGCCGCCAATCCGGGGTTGTTGGCTCCGCCGTCAATGATGGCAGCGCCTGTTTGCCTTGAGACCAGGCGAACGCCCTCGTTCATGACAACGTTCTCTGTATATCTTCCCGGCGCCACGTAGATGGTGGTGCCGCTGAGGGACCATCGCATGGCTTTGTCGATGGTTCGAAATGGTCGCTCCTGGCTGCCCGTTTCAGGGCCTAGGTAGCTGGAGTCGACATACAGCTCAGGTATCTCGCAGGCAGAGAGTGCCAGGCATGCTGCCAACAACGCCACACGGAATCCACTTCGGAGTATCACCTGCCCACCTCCTGCTATTTGGCCGTTCGCTTGTCAAGCCTTGCGGATTCGGTGGCCAGATCAAGGTTCCAATGCTCCCCTGGAGCGGATTCTGTGCCTGGCGCGCGAAAACGTCTACCCGCCATTTGGGGGGTGTCGGATGGGTTTGTCCGGTTGGGCGCCCGGACAAAAACTCAGTCCAGGACCGATCCGGTGACGCGGCGTCGGGTTCGGAGTCTGACGGCCCGCTGGAAGAACAGGCTGTTGGGTACGCGCAGATAGGTAGGCTCGGTTCCCTGCGGTGCATCGGCGGGCATGTCTTCCTGCAATGTGGTGTAGATCAGCGTGATGTCCAGAACTTTCCCCCCTACACCTTCCTTTTCGCCCCCTTCGAGAATTTCAACCCTGTCGTGCAGTCCAAAGGGGCGGGTGGTGTAGATCAGAACGGAGCAGAAGATGTTGGATAGCACGCTCCAGGCAGCAAAGAAGGCCACCGTAGCCACAGCGGCAAAACCGGTAAACGCCGTCCAGATGACGGTGGCGGAGACGCCGGCCCTCTCCAGTATCCAAAGCAAGGCGGCGCCAAACAACACAATGGTGACCAATCGTCGACTGCCCAGGGTAAGTTCAGGGGGCAAGTCCTTGTCATCGCCGATCTTGTTGATGGCTCGGTGTATGAGCCAGCGCACCAGTAGCGTCAGCAATATGATGAGGAACGCTTGCAGTGAAAGACCAATGACGTCGATCCATGCGTGGGCCCATTGGGGAAGATGGTCTTTCAGGTGAATCATGGAGGGGAAGTATCGTGCTTTGTCGAATTTCTTGCCCACGATTGTGAACCGGTTTGCCCGTCTCTGCCCTAAGGCGGATTGACTGGCATCGGCGCCGGGCGCCCCAAATTTGAACGGCACGCACAGATTCCTCGGACCAGGGAAGCTGTCTGACAGCGACGCTGGGCTTCATTCGCGATGGGTGTTCCTGCAACGCCTGCTGCAGGGGCTGCATGCTCAGGCCTTCAGCCATCGAGGCCAGCTCTGTGCGAACCCAGACACTACCCGTCAATTGCCGGCTGAGCGGTGAGCTGTCTTCCGTGGTCACCCATCAGAAGACCCGCGAGATGCTGGTCTCGTCGTTGACGCCTCCAGTCTGCTCCTTGAGCGCATGGCTCTCGGGGGCTGTTGCTTTGCGGCGAGGCGTTGGCCTGATTCGTGGCAAAATTCGCCCGGAGCGGCTCGTGGTCCGCCGAATACAACTATTCATCGGGAGGGAGTGATGGGGCGAAAGCTTTTCTGGCTTGCTGTGATCTTTGGTGCGTTCTATTTGCATTCGCGCATTGTGTTCTCAGACACGCGCGCGATGAAGTGGCTGTCCACGCAGGAACAAGCTTCCCTGAAAGGGGAAGCGGGTCTTTGCGAGCACCTGGACGATGATTTCAAGTCCCATGTGGTTTATGAGCTTCCCAATGGGCGGACCATGGAAGAGAACCATGGCAAGAGCGAGTACTGCGAATCTCTGAAAGACATGGCTGCCGCACTGCGCGTCAGCCAAGGCCGCGTGAACACGAGTCGTGCTGTTCAGGAAGTGAAGATTTCCTCGTTTCCCTGGCTTCGCGCCGAAGCGGTCGTCGATGAGGAAACCAGCGTTTCCATGGGCGGCGCCATGAGGTCGGCTTCGGTGAAGTACAAAGGCGTCTCCCGCTATGTCTTTCGGCGCAGTATCGACGGCTTGAAGCTGGTCTCCGCGAACTTCGAAGGCGAGATGATGGCTGGGCGCTGAGCCCGCCGATATGGAGAGCGTGATGGCATTGCGACGGAAAAGGAAAGCTCTCTTTGCCTCTGGGTTGTTCTTCTCGCTGGCCGTCTTTGCCTTCAGCCTGCCAGCGAGCGCCAAACCCAAGGTCGACTTTTCGCAGGCAGCCTACCGCTACGAACGTTGCCCAGGTTTGCCGCAAGCCAGGTACGAGTATGAACCCCTCGCGGCGAGCCAGGAGCTTGCGAAAAAGGCTTGTCGAAAACTCGCTTTTGTTGTGAAGCAGGTTAGCGCAACGCTACCTGTACGCGCAGGTCTGTTTTTCAAGGACTATCCTTTCTTCATCATGCTCGGAGAGCACTCGTCGAAGGGTGGACTGCGTAGTGGCATGCGTTTCGTGCGAAGGGGCGAGCCAAGCCGCCAGAACGGTCATGATCCGCGATGGGCCAATGGCATTGTCATCTACAGTGCCAGCAATCTGCTGTACCTTGACGAACTCTGGGGCCAAAAGGCTGTCATGCACGAAATGGCGCACGCGTGGCACATCTCTCACTGGCCGGAGAAACATCCCACTATCATGAACGCCTGGAGGGCGTCGGAAAAACAAGGACTTTATCGCGGCGTGAAAGACGTCAAGGGCAAGACGCTGAGCAAGGCCTATGCGACGGCCAATCAACTTGAGTATTTTGCAGAGCTGTCCGCGGCGTACTTTGTCGGCATCAACTATGCGCCCTATGACCGCGACGGCCTCGAACAATACGACCCCCTCGGATATCGCATGGTCGAGACCATGTGGTTGCAGCGCTGAACCGCACAGGCTCAGTGCAGGCTCAGCCCTTTGAACGCTTCAACCCGGGTTGCCCAGCAGCTTGCAAATGGCCGCGATGTTGGCGGCGCTGGGCTTTTGAGGCTTCATGCCGTCTTCTTCAGCTGTAGCGTTCTCGTGGGCCTGAATGGCATCGACCAGGCCGTATTGGTCTTCCCAGGTCAGAGTCTTCCCTTCTGGGCACATGTCACGCAAGGTGCCGTACCAGTAGTAGCCGTCCATGCCGCCAAACAACGTGTCAATGGCGCCGGCGTCTCCAGGCTTGATGCCTTGGCCGGAGAGAATCAGTTTGAGTTTGTGGTGGGAGACGGAATAGTGCATGTCGAGTGAGTGATCTTCTGAGAGGTCGATCGGTGCTGATGCCGATGATCGGTTGGATGTCAAATGCCGTGGGCCGAAATTCTACTCGGGGCACGCCTCAACCGTCCGCAGCCTGATCGCGCGATCAGGTCCGGGCTCAGTTTTTCGGTGGGGTGAAAGTCGATGAACGGATGGCTTTGAGCATCGCTTGGCCGTCGGCAGGATTTTGGTAGGTCACAGAGAGGCCTACGTCGTAGTGGCCGATCAACGCGCCAAACAGCATGATATGAAGGAACATCTCTCCATCGGGCGTGAACAAGCTTGACTCGAATACTTTGAAATCAACGCCGTCAATGCGTTCGTCGCGCAGCGCAGTGGTTTGCTCCTTGATGCCGCGGTCCCGAAGAGACTGGATTAACACCTGTCGAACACTCTCCGCATCTTCCGGCCAATGGGCGATTCGATCCAGAGAAACCCGCTCCACTGTGGACTGGAACACATGGAAACGATCCTTGGTCAGTGCAAGCAGGTCGAGAAGGCCTGAGTCATCAATGTGCTCTCCAGTCGCCTTCTCGATGGCCTTTTTTCCGATGGCCTTGGACTTGTCCACGTCCGCCTGTGGCTGAACATGCCAACCGGGAGGTATGTGCATGGTCCATCCGATATCCGCAAAGTGATACCTGCTCTCCGAGAGAGAGCCGTGGGCAGGCTGTTCGGGTTGAACGGCATTCGCCGCAGGCAGCCCCGAACAAGTCAGGGCAAAGGAGATGCTGGCATAACCGAGGAAATTGCGGAATCTGGCGAGACGGGAGGTGCTGGGCGGCATGAATGTATTTGTGTGGATGTGGAGGTATGGGGTTACGTTTGAGCCTCACTCGCGAATGCGAGGCATAGATCGCCTGCACCCTCTTGCTGCTACCGTTGGATGCGCTCAGGCTGACCGGCGCTCCAGCAGCTTAACCGCTGCCCAGAGCGTTCTGTTGACGGGGGTCTGAACACCATGTTGTTGGCCCAAGCGCGCCACATACCCATTGAGGTGATCGATTTCGCTGACTCGGCCTGCGGCGAGATCTTGCGCCGTGGACGATCGTTGGCCTGGCATGGTTTGGGCGATACTCTGTACGGAGGCCCATGGATCACCTGGGACCTCGACGCCATCAGCTTGCGCCACTGCCAGACACTCGCTCACGGCGTCTTGCATGACCTGAGCCATACCAGCTTGCTTGACCAGTTCGCCATAGCCTATCTGGCCGATGGCAGACAGCGCGTTGTAGGCGCAATTGACGACAAGCTTGGCCCACAGAGCACCTCGCACGTTGTCAGACACCTCTGACGGCACCGCTGAAGCGGAGAGGGCGGCCGCCAGCTTTACGCTCATGGGGCCAGGCTCGATGATCAGCTCTCCACGGCCGTGGTGCTTCAGGTGACCTGGGCCCGCCATCTCCGTTGCCACATAGACCACTGCGGCACTCACTGGCGTCTCGGGCAGGACGGCGCGCAATCGGTCAGCGTTGTCAACGCCGTTTTGCAAGCAGATCACACCAGTGCCACGCTTGAGAAAAGGTTTCATCAACTCGCCGGCATCCTCGGTCGCACCTGACTTGACGGCCAGCAAAACCACGTCTGCGTCCCCAATGGCCGAGGCCTCGCTGCTCGCGCGAATGCTGACTGTTTCGTCAAACATCTGCGTTTCCATGCGCAGCCCTTGCCTCTCCTGGATGGCGGTGACATGGGCCGGTCGTGCGACGAGAGTCACGTCATGCCCCGCGCGGGCTAGCATGCCACCGTAGAAACAGCCGACTGCGCCGGCGCCAAAAACCGCGATCTTGACGCTCGCAGCTTTTTTGGGAATCGCTGTAGGTACATTCATGCAGGGGCCTTCGCGCGCAAGGCATGAACAAGGGATTCATCGGTCATGGCGTCCACTTCCAGCCGTTTGGTGCGGCTTGATGTGCCTTGAACGAGCCTGATCGCAGACTTGGGAACGCCGAGGTGTTTGGATATGAACTCGATCAGAGCCTTGTTGGCGGCTCCATCCACCGGCGGCGCCTTGAGCTGGATTTTCGGTTTGCCGTCGTGCATGCCCACAAGCTGAGTCTGCCTGGCACCGGGTTGACAGTACACCACGATTTTTCCCATGGCGGCTCAGACAAAAGAAGATGCAGGCGAACGCTTCATGGCCGCTATCGTACCGCGGCTTGCGGATCGTCCGAGCTATGATGGCTGCCATGCTCTCTCCAGACCAGATCATTGGCTTCCTGCTCGCAGCGGTGTTGCTGACCGTCACTCCCGGGCCGGACAACCTCATGGTGCTGGGTGTGGGGATGTCCAAGGGCAGAGGTTGTGGCGTGGCGTTCGGTCTGGGCTGCGCAGCGGGGTGTTTGAGTCACACGCTGTTGGCTGCCCTGGGTGTGAGCGCAGTGGTTGCGGCGTCGCCGGTGGCATTCACCGCTTTGAAGATGGTTGGCGGGTTGTACCTCGTCTGGCTGGGCATCGGCGCCTTGCGCAGCAAGGGAGGCGCTGCGGCCTCGTCCCAATTGGGCGTTGAAGGTGGTCAGTCTCCCTGGCGCTACTTCGTCAAAGGTATGGTAGCCAACGCCATCAACCCTAAGGTGGTGTTGTTCTTCCTTTCCTTTCTGCCGCAGTTTGTGGTCTCGGGTCGCGGCGACGTTGCGACTCAGATAGCTTCGCTGGGTGTTTTGTTCACCATTCAGGCGGCGGTTCTTTTCGGTGCGCTGGGCTGGTTCTCTGGATCGGTTGGCGCATGGTTGGGTCGACGGCCAAGAGTGTCCATGTGGCTCGACCGACTCGCGGGCGCGGTTTTCATAGGGTTGGGTCTGCGTCTCGCGCTATCGCGCTGAGCCTTGTCCATCAAGGTTCGCCATACTGGGCCATTGACATCCTTTCCCTCTGTCTCGGCTGACTGGGACCATTGGTCAGAACAGAGTCGGCCTGCTGTTGACGTCGTCGACAAAGGCAACAGCTGAAGGAAAGGCACAAGATGTTGTTCTGTGAAGTTGTGGTCAAAGGAGGCACTTCAGCACTTGCTCTGCAGTGGCTGGCGCGTTCATGCGAGCAGGCGAGCCTCCTGCCTGATCCACCGCATCGCGCAGGGCTTCGAACACGCTGATGGCGAGCATGAATGGTGGCTCACCCACTGCTTTGCTGCCGTGCACATTGTCTTCCCGGTTGGCCTCTGGCCACAGTGAGATGTTGAACACCGCTGGCGTGTCGCTTGTAGCCGGGATCTTGTAGGTGCTGGGAGCATGGGTCAGCAGTTTGCCAGGTGTCTTGGCTTCACCGTCGGCCCAGACCAGCTCCTCGGTGGTGAGCCATCCCATGCCCTGGGTAAACCCGCCTTCAATCTGGCCGATGTCGATGGCCGGATTGATGCTGTTGCCCACGTCGTGCAGTATGTCGACACGGAGCACGCGGCTCTCTCCGGTAAGGGTGTCGATGATGACCTCGCTGCAGGCCGCGCCATAGGCAAAGTAGTAGAAGGGGCGGCCGGTCAGTGTCTTCTTGTCGTAGTGAATTTTTGGCGTTCGGTAGAAGCCATCACTCCAAAGCTGGATGCGGTTGGCGTAGGCTTGTTCCACAACAACTTCAAAAGGCCGGGATTGGTTTGGCGTGACGATTTTGCCTCCTTCGAATCGAACGGCGCCAGCACCGCAACCGTCGAGGCCGGCCACGAACGCGGCGAGGTTGTCTCGGACATGGCGCGCCGCGAACTGCGCAGCGCGACCATTGAGATCAGTGCCAGCCGATGCGGCAGTGGCACTGGCGTTGGGAATCTTGGAAGTGTCCGCGGCGCTGCAAGCCACCTGTTCCAGCGGCACGCCCAGTTCATCAGCGACCAATTGGGCCACTTTGGTGTTCAAGCCCTGGCCCATCTCTGTGCCGCCGTGGTTGACCTGGATGCTACCGTCGGTGTACACGTGCACCAGTGCGCCAGCCTGGTTGAACAGCGTCGCGGTGAAGCTGATACCGAATTTCACTGGCGTCAGAGCCATGCCGCGCCGCAGCGTCGGATGCTGCTGATTCCACTGGGCGATGTTGTCGCGGCGGCTTTTGTAGTGGCAATCGTGTGCGAGTCGCTCAAGCAGCGGCTGAAGGATGTTGTCTTCCACCGTCATCTGGTAGTGCGTCGTATCGCGCGGCGCTGCGCCATACAGGTTTGCCATGCGAATCGCCAGAGGATCCTTGCCCAAGGCTCTCGCAATATCGCTCATGATTCGCTCGATGACCAGCATGCCTTGTGGCCCGCCGAAGCCCCGGAAAGCGGTTTGGCTCTGCAGGTTCGTCTTGCAACGGTATGAGCTGATGACCACGTCTTCGAGGTAGTAGGCGTTGTCGGCATGGAAGATGGCCCGATCTGCAACCGGGCCGGACAGATCGGCACTGAAACCGCAGTTGACGAGCATGTCCAGCCTGAGACCGTGCAAGCGCCCGCTGTCATCAAAGCCCACCTCGTAGTCGTATGCGAAGGGGTGTCTCTTGCCGGTGATGATGAAGTCCTCATCCCTGTCCAGTCGCAGTTTGACGGGTGCGTTGAACCGCTTTGCCGCCAGAGCAGCCCAGACGGCCAGATGACCGCCTTGCGTTTCCTTGCCGCCGAAGCCACCACCCATGCGTCGGCATTCAACACGGACGGCGTGGCTAGCCACGCCGAGCGCACTCGCGACCCAGTGCTGCACTTCGCCAGGGTGTTGTGTGCTGCTGTGAATCAGCCACTGGTCTTGTTCTTGCGGCAAGGCGTAGGCCACTTGGCCTTCCAGGTAGAAGTGTTCCTGTCCTCCGGCCTCGAACGTTCCCTTGAGTTTGTGAGGCGCGTTGGCCAGAGCAGATTGCGCATCGCCTCTGCGCACATGAACGGGTGGCAACACGTAGCTCTGCTTTGCGTGCGCTTCCTGGACGCTCAGGATCGGGGGCAGAGGGGTAACCGCAAGCCCTACGGACGCGGCCGCCTTGCGAGCCGTGTGAATATCGTTGGCCACCACCAAGGCCACCACTTGACCCATGTACTGCACAGTGTCGGCAGCGAAGATGGGTTCGTCCTGACCAAAGGACGCCAGCAGAGCGTTGCCTGGAATGTCTGCCGCAGTGACCAGTCCTTCAACGCCTGGCATGGCCAGAGCAGTTCTGGCTTCAATCTCCGTCAATCTGCCGTGGGCCATTGGCGAGCAAACTGGCGCCGCGTACAAGGTTCCCGCGACCTCCGAGACGTCGTCCACATAGGGGGCGAGGCCCATGAGTTGGGCTCGAGCACTTTCGTGCGGGTGGGGCTGTCCTGCGGCAGATGTGGCGGGATTCATGGCTGCGTTTCCTCCTGTACCTCCACGGCATTCACGCTGCCGAGGCCGATGACGGTGTCCGGGTGCTGTGTTTCGAGCCACCAGCGCTTGAGCAGGTTCCCCAGCACTTGTGACCGATAGTTTGCTGTTGCCCGCATGTCGGAGATGGGACTGAATTCGCCCTGTAAGGCTTGCATGCCCTGGATGATCGACGCCAGGCTCCAGGGCTGATTGACAAGTGCGGCGGCGGTACGTCTGGCTCGTGACGGCGTGGCCGCGACGCCGCCGACGCCCATGGAAACGTCGACGATCATGCCATCCTGGAGACGCCATTGAATGGCCAAGCAGACCGCAGAAATGTCGTCGTCGAAACGTTTGCTCACCTTGTAGGCGCACACCTGTGTTCCGTCGACCGGAGGGCGAGGGATTTTGACCCAGGCAAGGATTTCGTCAGCTCGGAGCAGGTTTTGCCTGTAGCCGGTATAGAAGTCTTCCAATGCCATTTCCCGATGAACGACCTGCCGCTTCTTGGCATCCCAGCGCATCAGTACCACGCTGGCACGCAATGCAATCAGCAAGGGCATGCTGTCGCCGATCGGCGAACCATTGGCCACATTGCCGCACAAGGTGCCCGCCTGGCGAATGGGCAGGCCGGCGAATCGTTCAAAAAAGGTTCTCAGCCCAGGGCGCTCTTTGATCATGGCCTGGAAGGCGTCTTCCAGTGAAACGCCGGCGCCTACCGCGATGTGATGGGGGTAGCTTTCAACGCGCTGGAGTTCTCTGGCGCCCGTGACGTCGATGATCTGCTCGAAACGATGGTGCTGTTTGGTGATCCACAACCCCACATCGGTGCAGCCTGCCACCAGTTGAGCTTTGGGCATGGCTTGACGGGCCATCAGCAAATCTTCCAGCCGGTCGGGGCGCTGGTAGGACGGGTTGCCCCGACCCGCGGCCAGCTTGCGCGGCGTCTTCTTGGCACGCATCCGTCGGATAGCAGCTACGTCGGCTGCTTCTGCAGAGGTGATGGGTGCTGCTGGCTCGTAACGGTGCATGTTTACCGCGGCGTCGATGATGGGGCGGTAGCCGGTGCATCGACACAGGTTGCCAGATAAAACAGTTTGCGCCTGGTCGCGGGAGATGCCATGACCGCCATTCGTGTGGAGGTAGAGCGCATACAGCCCCATCACAAAGCCAGGCGTACAGAAGCCGCATTGGCTGCCGTGGTGGTCCAGCATGGCTTGCTGGGCTGGATGGAGCTTTCCATCGGGCGCAATGTCACGGGCAGTCGAGATCGCCTTGCCGTGAGCCGCATGGGCCAGGGAAATGCAGCTGTTGATGGCTCGGCGCCTCGGTTGCCCTTTTGCATCGATGTCGGTCACCACAACGGTGCATGCTCCGCAATCTCCCTCTGCACAGCCTTCCTTGACCGAGGTCACACCCAAGTCTTCACGCAGCACCTGCAGCAGCGTGCGATGGGGTGGTACATTGTTCAGCGAGACACATTGCCCCTGGCGGACAATGGTGATGGGAGCGATTGGTGACGGGTGAGACGAAGGATTCATGTTGTCAGCATAGCGCCAGCGACCTGGCATGACATATGCTGCAATCATGGGCAGGTCCTGATGGCGGGTTTCCCTTGGTCGGGGAGCTTCAAGGGCTCGCCGCAATCATGCACTCTTCGTGCCAACCGGTGGCAAAAGCACTGCGGATTTTGAAGCAAACAACGAGAACATGAGCAACGACGCCGTTCCTTCTCCCCTTCGCACTTCGGCGAATGCGGCGATGCGCCTGTCCTTGCAAGGCATTACCAAGCGATATCCGTCCGTGGTGGCGAACGATGGTGTTTCTTTGCTTGTCGAGCCCGGGGAAATCCATGCGGTGCTGGGCGAGAACGGTGCTGGCAAGTCCACGCTGATGAAGGTTATCTACGGCGCCGTCAAGCCTGATGAAGGCCAGGTGCTGTTCAACGGCGAGCCGGTTGCGGTCCGCAATCCGCAGGAAGCACGGGCGCTGGGCATCAGCATGGTCTTCCAGCATTTCAGTCTGTTCGACACGCTCACGGTGGCCGAGAACGTCTGGTTAGGTCTGGACAAGCACCTTTCGCTGATGGAAGTGGCCGGCCGCATCCGGGAGAAGGCGCAAGAATATGGGCTGGACGTTGATCCGGCGCGCATGGTGCATAGCCTCTCGGTCGGCGAGATGCAGCGGGTGGAGATCATTCGTGCGTTGCTCACTCGGCCCCAGCTCCTGATCCTGGATGAGCCGACTTCTGTCCTCACGCCGCAAGCGGTGGAAAAGCTGTTTGTGGTGTTGCGCCAGCTTGCCAGCGAAGGCTGCAGCATCCTCTACATCAGCCACAAGCTGCATGAGATCCGTTCGCTTTGTACCGCCTGCACGGTGTTGCGGGGTGGCAAGGTGACGGGCGCATGCGATCCTCGAGAAGAGAGCAATGCATCTTTGTCTCGCATGATGATTGGCTCTGAGCCGCCCGCCCTGGAGGCAAGGCCTTACCGTCCGGGCGAGGTCATGCTCCGCGCACAAGATCTTTCCCTCTCCAGCGATGACCCGTTTGGGGTCAGCCTGGATGGAGTGAATCTGTCGGTGGCGAAAGGAGAGGTAGTGGGAATTGCCGGCGTCTCGGGCAACGGGCAGCGTGAGCTGATGCAAGTGCTGTCTGGCGAACTCAGCCTGAACACCCGCCAAGGGCAGGTCTCGCTCGCGGGCACCGACGTTTCGCGTTGGCCTCCGCCCGCGCGCCGCCGAAAGGGCTTGGCCTTTGTGCCTGAAGAACGTCTGGGGCGAGGTGCCGTTCCTTCGCTTTCCCTGGCACACAACCTCTTGTTGTCGCGCCGAGATCAGGTGGGAGTTGCAGGGTGGCTGCGGCTGGGCGCACTCAAGGCACAGGCCTCCGACATCATTCGTCGTTATCAGGTCAAAGCCGGTGGACCGGACGCACCAGCGCGGTCTCTCTCTGGCGGCAATTTGCAGAAATTCATCGTCGGTCGCGAAATCGACGCTGCGCCAACCGTGCTCTTGCTCAGTCAGCCTACCTGGGGTGTCGATGTGGGCGCCGCGGCGCAGATTCGCGGTGAGATCCTCGCACTTCGGGATGCCGGTTGCGCCGTGTTGGTGGTCAGTGAGGAGTTGGACGAATTGTTCGAGATATGTGATCGGCTCTATGTTATGGCCAAAGGCAGGCTCTCGCCCAGCCTGCCACGCGCAGCGGCTACGGTGGAGCGACTGGGTGAGTGGATGTCCGGATTGTGGGGCGAAGAGGGCGCAAATGCTGCAGCTTGAACCTCGCCCGCAAGCCTCAAGATGGTGGAGCCTTGGGTCGCCTGTTCTTGCATTGACGGTCACTGTGCTGATTGGCATCGCCTTGTTCGCTATCCTGGGCAAAGACCCATGGCGCGGCCTGCAGATGTTTTTCTACGAGCCGATCAAGAGCAGCTATGCCTGGGGCGAACTCATGGTCAAGGCCTCACCGCTGTTGCTGATCGCACTTGGTCTGGCCGTGTGCTTTCGTTCCAACATCTGGAACATCGGGGCAGAGGGGCAGTACATCATTGGCGCTGTGTTCGCCGGTGGCGTCGCGCTGACGGCAGATGCCAGTACGGGTCCCTGGATCATGGTGGCGGTGCTGTTGGCGGGCGTGCTGGGTGGCATGGTCTGGTCTGGTATCACAGCCTTGCTGCGTGACCGCTTCAATGCCAATGAAATTTTGGTGAGCCTGATGCTGGTCTACGTGGCTGTGCAGATTCTCAACTATCTGGTCTATGGCCCGTGGAAAGATCCCATGGGGTTCAACTTCCCTCAAACCAAGACCTTTGAGGCGGCCACCCAGGTGCCTCGCCTGATGCAAGGCTCGCGCATGAACATGGGCCTTGTTCTGGCCTTGCTTGGCAGTGGCTTGCTCTGGTTGTATCTGTTCCGGACGCTGGGCGGATTCGCGCAGCAGGTCGGCGGTCTGGCGCCGGCGGCAGCGCGTTACGCCGGTTTTTCATCACGTCGCGCGCTTTGGGTTGCCTTGCTGCTTTCCGGCGGCACTGCGGGGTTGGCAGGCGCATTGGAGGTAGCGGGGCCCATTGGTCAACTCACGCCCTATGTGCCGGCGGGGTATGGATTTGCGGCCATTATCGTGGCCTTTGTTGGCCGCTTGCATCCGGTCGGCATGGTGTTTTCGGCCATTCTCATGAGCATGTTCTACATTGGGGGCGAGCTGGCGCAATCTCGCATGGGGTTGCCCAAGTCCATCACAGGTGTGTTTCAGGGGCTGCTGCTATTTGCATTGCTCGCCTGTGACACTCTCATCCAGTACCGCGTGGTGCGAAAACGCCGAGTGGGCCCGATCCACTGATCAGGCGGGGAGGATAGAACATGGATCTCTTGTCCACCGCGCTTCTTGTCGCTGCCTCGCTCAACGCTGGCACCGCGCTTGCGATCGCTTCATTGGGATTGCTCATCAATGAGAAAGCTGGCATCGTCAACCTGGGGGCAGAAGGCATGATGCTGTGCGCGGCCCTGGCGGGTTTCGCCACGGTTGTTCACACTGGCAGCACCGTGGCCGGTTTTGCTGCCGGCATGGCCGCCGGGGCTACGATGGCCGCCGTCTTTGGTGGCCTGACCATCTGGCTCAATACCAATCAGTACGCCACTGGCTTGGCTTTGTCCTTGTTTGGGGCCGGATTCTCGGCTTTTGCCGGCACCAGCTATGTGCAGGAGAAGCTGCCAGACCAGGCCCAATACGCCATTCCCTTTCTGTCTGACATCCCGTTTGCCGGCCCCGCTTTGTTCCGGCATCACCCCATGGTCTACCTGTGCGTGGCACTGGCGGTGGCACTGGTCTGGTTCCTGTTCCGTACCCGTGCCGGCCTGGTCTTGCGCAGCGTGGGCGAGAGCCCCGAATCGGCGCATGCGCTGGGCTATCCGGTGCGTCGCATTCGCTTGATGGCAGTCATGGCCGGTGGCGCCCTTTGCGGCTTGGCCGGGGCATACGTGTCCACCGTTTACACGCCGCTGTGGGTCGAGGGCATGATCGCGGGCAAGGGGTGGATTGCATTGGCGCTGACCACCTTTGCCACCTGGCGACCTGCCCGCGTATTGCTTGGGGCCTTCCTTTTCGGCGGAGTGACTATGTTGCAGTTGTATCTGCAAGGCATGGGTGTGCAGGTGCCCAGCCAGTTTCTGACCATGTTGCCCTATATCGCCACGATCGTCGTTCTGGTGCTGATTTCGCGCAATCCGGCCTGGATCCGGATCAACATTCCCGGCTCATTGGGCAAGCCGTTTTATCCTGGCGGGCAGTGACGCAGCGATTCGCCAGGGTGGCACGCTGTGTGCAATGTTCTTAAGATGTGAAGATCAAGTGCTCCAAGTCTTGCGCGGCCTTTTACTCTTTGCCTGTAGGGCGCAATGGGCAAGGTGAGAGTTCACTGTTTGTTCTTTCTTCGTTTTTGTTTTTTGTAGTCGACCAAAAGAGGTTCACATGACCGACCTGAGTAAACGTTCCCTGATGAAGATGGCTGCCGTCACAGCCATTGCTGGTGCTGCCCTGGTGGGCTGCGGCAAGAAGGAAGAGGCTGCTCCCGCTGCCGCTCCTGAGCCAGCGCCTGCGCCCGCCGCCGCCGAGGCGCCCAAGACGGAGCCTTTGAAAATCGCGTTTACCTATGTTGGCCCTGTCGGCGATGGCGGCTGGACCTTTGCCCACGACAATGGACGCAAGGCGGTCGAAGCCGAATTTGGTGACAAGGTTATGACCACTTACGTGGAAAGCGTACCGGAAAGTGCCGACGCAGAACGTGTATTGCGCGACCTGGCCAGCAATGGCAATACGCTCATTTTCGGCACCACCTTCGGCTATATGGAACCCATGCTCAAAGTGGCCGCAGACTTCCCTGACGTGAAGTTCGAGCATGCTACCGGCTACAAGACCGCTGCCAACATGCGCACCTACGACAGTCGTACGTATGAAGGTGCGTACATGGCGGGCGTGATTGCTGGCTCCATGACCAAGACGAACACCTTGGGTGTCGTGGCATCCATTCCCATTCCGGAAGTGATTCGCAACATCAATAGCTTCACGCTGGGAGCGCAGTCGGTCAATCCTGCGGTGACCACCAAAGTCGTGTGGGTCAACGCCTGGTTCGACCCCCCAAAGGAAACCGAAGCGGCCACCTCGCTGATCAACGGCGGAGCTGACGTGCTCATGCAGAACACGGATTCGTCTGCCGTGCTGCAAACGGCCGAGAAGATGGAAAAGCGTGCCTTTGGCTGGGACAGCGACATGAGCAGCTACGGTCCGAAGGCCCACCTGGGTTCCGCCGTGATCAATTGGGGGCCCTACTACATCAAGGCCACCAAGGATGCGCTGGAAGGCACCTGGAGCACGGGCGGTGTCTGGTGGGGCCACAAAGAGGGCGCTATCGACATGGTCTCGATTGCAGACGATGTGCCGGCGGACGTGAAGGCCAAGATTGACACCATCAAGGCTGGCTTGAAAGACGGCAGCTTCTCCATCTGGAAGGGGCCTATCCTGGACCAGAGCGGCAAAGAAGTGCTGGCTGCCGATGCGGTGGCTGACGACGCGTTCCTGGGGGGCATCAAGTTCTACGTCAAAGGCGTGGAAGGGCAGTTGCCGAACTGATCGGCGTTTCGATGAAGGCACACAAAGTTTGATGCAGATCTGACTTTGTGTCGCTTTGTCAGTGGGCTGTCTTCGGACAGCCCTTTTGCTTTTAGGATGACGCCATGAAGCAATCCATCGAACGTCAGATCTGGCACCCGGTGCTTACCGCGTCCGAGTTACGTGATGAACCCGTGGCAGTTGATCTGCTGGGAGAGGCGCTCGTATTGTGGCGGGAAGCCGGCCATGAGGCTGGGCATGGCATGGCGGCAATGGCACCCGTGGTTCACGCCTGGCGGGACCGCTGTCCACACCGTGGTGCCCGTTTGTCCTTGGGGCGCGTGTTACGCCACCTGCGCGGGGCTCGTCTGGAGTGTCCATACCATGGTTGGCAGTTTGCGGGCACCACGGCATCGCTGCCAGTGTCGGCTGCCAACTGCAACGGTGGCGGCAATGCTCAACTGAGGCCGGTGGCGGTTGGGCAATGCGCCCTGGTGCCTTCGGCGCCCTCATTTGAAGCGCCTTCTTCGCATTGCGCCATGGTGTACGAGGCAGTGGAGCGTGGTGGGCTTATCTGGGTGCGACTACAGCGCCCGGATCAGACGATGGCGGTCTCGCTGGCTGATGCGCCTGAGCAGATGGAATGGACTGATCCGCTGTGGCGTCAACTGGTTTGTGGGCAGTACGAAGTGCAAACCAGCGCGGCTCGGCTCATGGAAAATTTCCTCGACCTTAGCCACTTTGGTTTCGTGCACGAGGGCTATCTTGGATCGCGCAGTCATGCGCAGGTCGATACGGGTGACGTCAGCGAAATGGACGACGGCATCCAGGCGACGCAATGCAAGGCCTGGCAACCGCAAGGCTATGCAGGGGACGTTCACGGCGCCCTGGCGCAAGGCCAAGGCCAGTGGGTCGACTATTCGTATGAGGTGAAGCACCCTTTTGTTGCGACGCTTCGCAAGATGGCCGTAGCTGGAGGAGACGGTGTCAGCAACGTGATCACGCTGGC